>NZ_JADWOM010000002.1:0-320464 GCF_016106645.1 Acinetobacter sp. ACIN00229 | reverse complement strand
ACTAATTTAATATGAAAAAAATAGAAATAGTAAAAATAGATAAGTTATTCTTAAATCTTGATATAGAACAAGTTTCAAAAGTAGATACGAAATCGGTATAATTTTTTAAAATCAGTCATTTAATATTTAAATGAAAGGTGTTGTATTGTCGGGTCGTTTTAAGCATAGGATGGGTTAAACATGTGGTGTTTTAAAAATGGGCAACCTGTTGAAACCATTCCTTTACTGGATCGAGCATTTCATTATGGAGATGGATGCTTTACCACAATTCGTGTTTTTCAAAATCAGATTGAGCTTAAAGAAAGACATTGGGAGCGACTAAAACTTGCATGTCAAAAACTGTCTTTAACTGCGGATTTTGAATTAGTAGAACAAAGTTTGCAGCAACTACAAAATCAGCATCTTGTGCTCAATGGCACTTTAAAAATTGTGATTAGTCGTGGGATAGGTGACCGTGGTTATAGTTTGCCAAAGCATAATGCTGATATTTATATCTGGTTTTATCCGAAAGCTTTAGAGCCATTTCAGCCAGACTTTATTCAGTGTGGTGTTTTAAATCAGGCCTTAGGTTTAACCATGCCAAGCTTGGTCGGGCTTAAATCTTTAAACCGTCTTGAACAAGTATTGCTAAAAAAAGAAGCAGATCAATTAGGGTGGGCTGAAGCATTAGTTACTGATGTACAAGGTTGTATTGTTGAAGGGGTCAGCAGTAATTGTTTTATTCGCTTAAATGATAGATGGATTACTCCGGAACTTCGCTATAATGGCGTCCACGGTGTAATGCGGGCAGAAGTTCTGGCGCGTATGCAGCACCATGGTATTGCCTGTGAAGTACTTGTAATTGAGTTAGATGAAGTATCTGAAATACAAAGTCTATTCTTTTGTAATGCTTTAAACCCTATGCGAGTAGTTTCTCATTTAGGTGAGAAAACGCTAGAAACACAGGCATGCATAGATTTATTTCATATCCTTAACTTAAATCAGATTCATTAATATGCCGAAGCCACCTGTGAATGCGAAAGCAAAAAACGCCAAGAAAAATAACAAAAAACAAGCTCCAAAATTTTCTAAGCGATTGGTTCTAATTGGCCTGTTTATTGTCTTAATTTCTACTTTTGCCATTTTATGGTCGAGTCTATTTAAAGCTTATCCTATTGAAGGCAAAAAACAGATGTTATCTATTACATCTGGTGAAACCTATTCTGGTTTTATTGATCGTTTGGCGAAAGAAGGCAAAATTAGCTTTCCTGTGGTATTGAAGCTTTATCAGAAGTTTATGATTCATGACAGCATGAAAGCTGGTGTGTATGAAATTGAACAGGGAATGAGTGTAAGAGAAGTATTAGAGATGTTATCTGATGCAGATAATGCTCAGATGAACCGTGTCTTGGTCATTGAAGGTACAACTTTTAAACAGCTTATTACTGCACTCAAAAATGATAAAAACGTAAAAAATACAATATTAGATTTACCAGATGATCAGCTGATGAAGGTGCTTGGGATTCCTTATGGACATCCAGAAGGCTTGTTCGCACCTAATACTTATTTCTTTGCCAAAGGTGAAACAGATAAGAAAATTCTTACCGATTTATACCACCGTCAAATGAAAGCTCTAGATGCAGCTTGGGCAAATCGTGCACCGAATTTACCTTATAAAGATAAATATGAAGCATTAATTATGGCTTCTATTGTTGAGAAAGAAACAAGTTTAGACAGTGAACTTACACAAGTTTCAGGAGTTTTTGTTCGCCGTTTAAAAATTGGTATGCGTTTACAAACGGATCCAACTGTTATTTACGGTATGGGTAATAACTATAAAGGCAATATTACCCGAGAAGACCTCCGTACCCCAACAGCATATAATACTTATACTATTAATGGTTTACCGCCAACGCCAATTGCTTTGCCAAGCCAAAAAGCAATTGAAGCTGCATTGCATCCAGATGATTCAAATAACATCTATTTTGTAGCGACTGGCAATGGTGGGCATAAATTTACGGCAAGCTTGCAAGCGCATAATCAAGCGGTGCAAGAGTACTTATCCGTGTTGAGATCGAAGAAATAAGGAAAAGAGATGTTTGTTAGCTTTGAAGGCACGGAAGGGGTAGGTAAAACTACACTTATTCGAAAAATTCATCAGTATTTTGAAGAGCAAGGTAAACAAGTTGTTTTAACACGTGAACCGGGTGGTACGCCGTTAGCAGAACAAATACGTTCAATGCTTTTGGCGGTGAATCATGATGAAAATATGAGCCATGATACCGAGTTATTACTCATTTATGCGGCACGTGCTCAACACTTACAACAAGTTATTTTGCCGGCTCTAGAGTCTAATAAAATTGTTTTAAGTGATCGTTTTACCGATGCAAGCTTTGCTTATCAATGTTCTGGTCGTGGTTTAAGCCAAGATAAATTACAGCTTTTAAATCAGAACTTTGTTTCACGCATGCCAGAAGTAACGTTCTGGTTAGACGCACCGATTGAACTCGGGATGAACCGTGCACGTGAACGTGGAGCTTTAGATCGTTTTGAACAAGAAAAGTTAAGTTTCTTTACTAAGGTTCGTGAAGGCTATGAAACCTTATGGAAAGCTGAACCAGAACGTATTAAGCGAATAGATGCAACCCAAAGTCCTGATCAGGTGTTCGAACAGGCATTGCAATATTTGGGATAAGCAATTGGATGAGCCACTCTTATAGACTATGAGAGTGGTGAAAAATGACGTTAATTCTGATTTAAAACGTCATAGAAAATATCTGCTATTTTCTTATGCTATCTTACATATGATTTATAGATTAAAGAATAACAAGGATGAAAAGCTCAAAAGAAGAAATCGTGGCATTTCTTGAAAAGGAATTTCCACCAAGTCTTGAACATTGCACGATTGAATCAGTCACGCCTAAAGCTGCTGTCGTTTATTATCATGTCGATCAAAGACATCAGCGCCCCGGTGGTACCATATCTGGTCCAACCATGATGACTTTGGCTGATTTTGCTTTATATATTGCAATATTAGGTGAAATCGGAATTATCGGTTTAGCTGTAACGACCAACTTTAATATTAATTTTCTAAGAAAACCCGCAGGTGATCAAGACCTACGCAGTGAGTGTAAGCTCATGAAAGTCGGAAAGAGCTTGGTAGTGGGAGAGGTCTGGATTTATTCAGTAGGGCTAGAAGATCCCGTTGCACATGTGACCGCGACTTATTCAATTCCACCTAAATCATAAATATCAAAGCAAATAAAAAAGCACAGTCTGAACTGTGCTTTTTTGTAGAAAAACAGCTTAAATATCAGTATTAACCAATGGCTGTTCTACTGCAAAATTTGGCGGTGTTAGAACTGTTTTACGAATTTCACTCGAAGTTTCTGGATAATCAAGCGTGTAATGTAGACCACGTGATTCTTTACGTTGCATAGCACAGCGCACAATCATCTCAGATACTAAAACAAGGTTACGCAGCTCAATTAGGTTTTTGCTAACACGGTAGTCTTGATAATATTCAGTGATTTCACGCTTTAACATTTCAATACGGTGTAAAGCACGTTCTAAACGTTTTGTGGTTCTTACAATACCAACGTAATTCCACATGGTCGAACGTAACTCATCCCAGTTTTGTAAAATCACCACATCTTCATCAGGGTTGGTTACTTGTGAGTCATCCCAAGTTGGTACTTCAGGTAATTTGAAGTTTTCATCAAATTTATTTTCGATATCTTTTGCTGCACTCATGCCGTAAACGAAGCACTCAAGTAATGAGTTACTTGCCATACGGTTTGCACCATGTAAGCCCGTATAAGACGTTTCACCAATCGCATATAGACCTTCAATATCCGTCTGGCTATTTGAGTCAACCACAACACCACCACAGGTATAGTGAGCTGCTGGTACCACGGGAATCATGTCTTTGGTAATGTCGATACCTAACTCAAGCAATCGTGCATAAAGTGTAGGGAAGTGCTCTTTGATAAACTCTGGTGATTTATGTGTAATGTCCAACCACACATGACGAATACCGAGGCGTTTAATTTCATGGTCAATGGTACGTGCCACAATATCGCGAGGAGCCAGTTCTGCACGATCGTCAAAACGTAGCATAAAACGCTCGCCATCAGGTAAGCGCAAATAAGCACCTTCACCGCGCATGGCTTCAGTAATTAAAAATGAGCGAGCTTGAGGGTGATACAGACAAGTTGGGTGGAATTGGTTAAATTCCATATTGGCTACACGGCAACCTGCACGGAAGGCCATTGCAATACCATCACCTGTAGCAATATCTGGATTAGATGTGTACAGATAAGCTTTCATCGCACCGCCGCAAGCAAGTGCGGTAAATGGTGCAAGGAAAGTATGAACTTTTTCTGTATTTTCATCTAAGGCATACAAACCAATAGCGCGATTTGCTTGATCTGTATGACCTAATTTATGCGATGTAATTAAATCAATCGCAATGTAATTTTCAAAAATAGTAATATTTTTACGTTCTTTGGCACGTTCAACCAAGGTGGTTGAAATGGCTTTACCTGTTGCATCAGCAGAATGGATAATGCGTCGCTGTGAATGGCCACCTTCGCGTGTTAAATGAAGTTGTTCATCTTCATCTAAAGTAAATTGCACACCTTGCTTTAAAAGAAAATCAACAGAAGGACGACCGCCTTCTACGGTATGTTGTACCGCATCCATTTCACATAAATGAGCACCTGCAATCATAGTGTCATTAATGTGCTGTTGAATAGAGTCAGTCTCATCAAGAACAGCAGCAACACCACCTTGAGCATAGAAGGTACTTGCTTCGGTTAAAGCAGCTTTGGCTAAAACTGCAATATTAAAATGATTTGGTAACGATAAAGCCAGACTTAAACCAGCACCGCCGCTGCCCACAATAATCACGTCAAAGTGGTGAATTGTCTGTAAATTAGGCATGTCCATTCGCAACAATCTAAAACGTCCGCTAATGACACCCCTTTTTATCTAAAAAGGCAAGAGCTTAAGCGCTCTAACTCAGAGAAAAATTGCAATTGGCTTAAAAAGTTGCAATGCGTAAAATAATGAATGTAAGGATGCCTTACAAATAAACATATTGTTACGCACAACCCCAAAGCGTTGTGATACAACATTTTTATTCTTATTCTCGTAGACCAATTGTGGGTGAGCACCGAATGAAAACTCGCTATTTACAACAAGGAATGTATGCAGCGGTATTTACAGTTGCTGCTGTTCAGGCAAATGCTGCTGTTGATTTTTCAAACCTCGTTGAACAAGTTAGTCCAGCAGTGGTGAGTGTAAACGTCGTAAAAAAAATGACTCAGGATGAACTATTGCAGCAGCAAGTCCCTGAAATTTTGAAACGTTTCTTTGGAAATCAGGTCATCATTCCACAGCAACAGGGTCCACAAGAAAAAACTGCATACGGTAGTGCATTTTTTATTAGTAAAGATGGTTACCTACTCACCAACCACCATGTGATTGAAAATGCCTCACGCATTAGTATTACTTTAAATGACCGCCGTGAAATTGATGCAACTGTGGTTGGGAGTGATGAGCGTACAGACGTTGCATTGTTAAAGGTGACTGGAAATAGCTATCCAGCTTTACGCGTAGGAAATGTTGACCGTTTGCGAGTGGGAGAGCCAGTTTTAGCAATTGGTTCGCCTTTCGGTTTTGACTACTCTGCGTCGGCAGGTATTGTGAGTGCTAAATCACGAAATATGAGTGGTGAAACTTCGGTACCATTTATTCAAACTGACGTTGCGCTAAACCCAGGTAACTCTGGTGGTCCACTATTTAACCAAAATGGTGAAGTAGTCGGGGTAAACTCTCGAATATTTAGTGGTACTGGCGGCTATATGGGCTTGTCTTTCTCTATCCCGATTGACGTAGCGATGGATGTAGCCGAACAGCTTAAAACTAAAGGTAAGGTAACACGCTCTTATCTTGGTGTGATGATGCAAGACATTGACCGCAACCTTGCTGATGCTTACAAGTTACCAAAACCTGAAGGTGCTTTAATTACTCAAATTTCTCCGAACTCACCTGCACAAAAAGCAGGCTTGCGAGCTGGTGACGTGATTTTGAAATATAACGGTAATCCGGTATCGCGCACGAGTGAATTACTCTATGCATTAAACAAAGTACAGCCGAATCAAACTGTCCAGTTTGAAGTATTACGTGATGACAAAACCCGTAATATTTCAGCAACTTTAACGACTGCTCCAGATGAAACGCCTGCCACAGGTGCACAAAGTACTGTATCTAAAGGACCAGTTTTAGGAATGAGCATTCGTGATTTAGCTGAGCCAGAAAAAAGTGCTTTGAGTGTAAAAGGTGGTATCTATGTACAAGATGTTCGCCGTGGTGGCCTAGCATCATTGTCAAATATCATTCCGGGTGATGTGATTGTTCAAGTCAACAATAACCAGATTTTAAATAGTCAGGATTTTGCAAAAGTCGTTTCTAACTTGCAAAAAAATACGGTAGCGCGTGTTGCAATTATTCGTCAGGGACAACGCGCAATGCTTGGTTTACGTATCCAGTAAACTTAAAAAAGAAACAATGAACCACCCTAAACATGGGTGGTTTTTTGTTATTTATCTTGAGCGTATAGTGATATCTACCTACACTTATTTCAGTTTGAAATTTAATAAATAAGAGTGAACATTTGTGAGTAGTATTTTTGATTTACATATTCAGGTGCAGCCACATCATATTGATGCCTTAGGACATGTGAATAATGTGATGTATGTACAGTGGATGCAAGATGTAGCTGCTGCTCATGTTGAGACCTTAGGAGTCGGGGTAACTAAATATCTTGAACTAAAACATGCAATGGTCGCGGTTGAACATCATGTGCAATATCGTAAAGCTGCATTTGAAGGCGAACAAATTGTATTACGCACATGGTTAGATGATATCAATGCTCTTTATTCGTTCCGCCAATATGTATTTTTCCGTCCATCAGATCAGGCCGTATTATTTGTTGGAAATACTAAATGGGCATGTATTGAAATTGCTACAGGACGTCCAAAACGAATGTCACCAACTTTTACCCATGCATATAAGCCGCTTGATTCAAGCATAAACCCTTATGATTTTACTATTTCGTATGCTCAATAACCTGAAGTAGTGGGCTCACTTTGATTGTCATTTTTAAAACATAAGTACAAAGCTCATGATTATTTTGGATACTTTAAAATATCCATCTGTTATAATCTCACGCAATTTATTTAACTGCTTTGGCTGTGTATTAAAACAAGCTACATAGCACTCTATATTTTCTCAAGGTAACCCATGGCGCAAGCTAAAAAATCCGTCGATATCAAAAATATACGAAATTTCTCGATTATTGCCCACATTGACCATGGTAAGTCTACATTGGCTGACCGTTTTATTCAGATGTGTGGTGGTCTACAAGATCGTGAAATGCAAGCTCAAGTCTTGGACTCAATGGAGCTTGAGCGCGAACGTGGGATTACCATTAAAGCCGCTTCAGTCACGCTATATTATACTCATCCTAATGGTCAAGAATATCAACTTAACTTTATTGATACTCCTGGACACGTAGACTTCTCTTATGAAGTTTCTCGTTCATTAGCTGCATGTGAAGGTGCACTATTGGTTGTAGATGCTGCACAAGGTGTAGAAGCACAATCAGTTGCAAACTGTTATACCGCGATTGAACAAGGTCTCGAAGTTCTTCCTATTTTAAATAAAATTGATTTACCGCAGGCTGAACCTGAACGTGTAATTCATGAAATTGAAGAAATTATCGGGATTGAAGCGACAGATGCACCAACCTGTTCAGCAAAAACTGGTTTAGGTGTTGAAGGTGTTTTAGAGCGTTTAGTCGATGTTATTCCAGCGCCTGAAGGCGATCGTGAAGCACCTTTACAAGCATTAATTATCGACTCATGGTTTGATAACTACCTAGGTGTAGTTTCTCTTGTACGTATTAAACAAGGTCGTATCCGTAAGGGCGACAAAATGTTGGTTAAATCGACAGGTCAAACTCATCCAGTAACTTCAGTGGGTGTATTTAATCCGAAGCATACTGAAACAGATATTCTTGAAGCTGGCGAAGTAGGTTTTGTAATTGCGGGTATTAAAGATATTTTTGGTGCACCAGTAGGTGACACGATTACTCTTACATCTACCCCGGATGTTGCGATTTTACCGGGTTTCAAAAAGGTTAAACCACAGGTTTATGCTGGTCTTTTCCCGATTGATGCGAGTGATTTTGAGCCATTCCGTGAAGCGCTACAAAAATTACAAATTAACGACTCAGCTTTATTCTTTGAACCAGAAAGCTCTGATGCATTGGGTTTTGGTTTCCGTTGTGGCTTCTTAGGGATGCTACACATGGAGATTGTACAAGAGCGTTTAGAGCGTGAGTACGATCTTGATCTCATCAGTTCTGCGCCTACCGTAATTTATGAAGCATTAACCAAGAAGGGCGAAACGATTTATATCGACAGTCCATCAAAAATGCCAGACGGATCGACTGTAGAAGATTTGCGTGAACCAATTGCTGAATGTCATATCCTTGTTCCTCAAGAATACTTAGGGAACGTAATGACCCTTTGTATTGAACGCCGTGGTGTACAAAAAGATATGAAATTCTTGGGTAACCAAGTTTCTATTACTTTTGAAATCCCGATGGCTGAAGTCGTTATGGATTTCTTTGACAGATTAAAGTCATGCTCTCGTGGCTTTGCATCGCTAGACTATAACTTTGTACGTTTTGAAAGTTCAGCTTTAGTTAAGGTTGATGTGTTAATTAATAGCGAAAAGGTTGATGCCTTGGCTATGATTTGTCACCGTAATGATGCACGCCATCGTGGTATTGCATTGGTTGAGAAAATGAAAGACTTGATTCCTCGCCAAATGTTCGATGTTGCTATTCAGGCAGCAATCGGTGCGCAAATTATTGCCCGTTCTACTGTAAAAGCGATGCGTAAAAACGTATTGGCAAAATGTTATGGTGGTGACGTTTCACGTAAGAAAAAACTACTTTCTAAACAAAAAGAAGGTAAGAAACGTATGAAACAAGTGGGAAGTGTTGAAATTCCACAAGAAGCGTTCTTGGCTGTATTGAAAGTAGAAAGATAAGAAATGAAGGTAGGGGAAGTAAGACATCACTTTTCCCTATTTTAAGACAAGCAGCTAGGCTGCGAGTGAGGTCGTGTGGATTTTGATTTTAATTTAATTCTTGTTCCAGTTACGCTGATTCTATTTGCAGTGTGGTTGTTAGATAAACTTGTATTCAAACAGCGTGCAAATAAAGGGCGCGGGAACGAAAATTTTGTTATTACATGGGCTTATGACTTTTGGCCAGTTTTAGCTGTAGTACTTGTACTTCGTTCATTCCTTTACGAACCATTTAATATCCCATCAGACTCTATGGTACCTACTTTAGAAACTGGTGATTTTATTCTGGTTAATAAATTTGATTATGGTGTGCGTTTACCTATCGTTAATAAGAAAATTATTGATGTGGGAGAACCAAAGCGTGGTGATGTGATTGTATTCCGTTATCCACCTCAACCTACCATTAGTTATATTAAACGTGTAATCGGTTTACCAGGCGATCATCTTGTTTATGATCATGGACAATTGATTATTAACGGACAAAAAGTACCGAAAGTATTAACACAGTTTAGCCGTGAAAAAGATGTATTAGATACACCAACGTCTATTTATCATAAAGAGACGATTGGTACGCACACCTTTACAATGCGTGAACTTGAAGGCGTAAATGTGGCGCGTCAAGCACCGTTTATCAACTATGTTGAAAATGGTAAATATGCAAACCAAGACGGTTTATATTGGGAAGTGACTGTTCCAAAAGGACATTACTTTGCAATGGGGGATAACCGTGATCAAAGTGCAGACAGTCGTTTCTGGGGCTTTGTTCCTGAAGAAAATTTAACAGGACGAGCATTCTATGTCTGGATGCATAAAGAACCGGGCTTACATCTTCCTAACTTTGGCCGAAATGGAAAAATAGATTAAAAACAACCATTAGGAAAAAAAGAAATGCGTAAGGCACAACAAGGTACTTCGTATTTAGCAATTTTATTTGGGGTGGTTATATTTGCGGTTGCAGTAAAAGCTGTACTTGCAGTTTGGCCAGCATATTGGGATGATCGATTGATTAATAATCAAATAGAAGAGCTTTTACAAGAAAGCTCTTCTGACATCACTCCACAGAAGTTTATGACACAAATGGATCAGCGACTGGAAATGAACAATATTCGTGATCTTCATTTTAAAGAGATTGCGCAAGTGTTTAATGAGTCTGGTCTAAAAGTCCAAAAGAAATATGAGGTAAGAAAACCCTTCTTATCAAATATTGATTTAGTTTTAACATTTGAGAAGAGTTTTGATAAAACATCAGTTCAAACTAAGTGATCCTCGCTTATTGAGTCGAATCGGATATCAATTCAAGCAGCTTGAATTGTTACAGTTAGCTTTGACTCATCGTTCGGTGAGTCATAAATACAATTACGAGCGCTTGGAGTTTTTAGGCGATTCATTATTAGGCATGATTATTGCCAATTATCTATATCATGCCTATCCAAATGAAAACGAAGGTCGCCTAACGCGTATGCGAGCGACTTTAGTACGTCAGGAAGCGTTAGGTAAGATTGCAACCGATTTGCAACTTAGTCGGTGTTTAATATTAAGTACGGGTGAATTGAAATCTGGTGGTCATCATCGTGAGTCAATATTGGCTGACACGGTAGAAGCCATTATTGGTGCAATTTATATTGATAGTGGTGATCTCAACTTACTTACAGATATTGTGCTAAAATGGTATGTACCGTATTTAGACCATATTGAGCCTACGGATCAACTTAAAGACCCTAAATCACGTTTACAAGAGTATCTACAAGCACGTAAAAAACCTCTCCCTGTTTACGAGGTTGTAGATATTCAGGGTGATGCACCTCACCAGCACTTTAAAGTTGAATGTTTGATAGATGGCTTATCAAAGATTCATGGTGAGGGTTCAAGTCGTCGTTTTGCCGAGCAGGCAGCAGCGGCGGAAATTTTAAAGTTATTGGAGCAATAACCTGCATGTCGATGCATTCTGATCAAATCAATCCAGATTCAAATGAGAACCAAGATCCTAATAATCTGATTGATCAATTTTTTAGTTCCAAAGGCGTAACAATTCCTTCGGATTTTAAGAGCGGATTTGTGGCGATTGTGGGACGTCCAAATGTGGGTAAATCTACCCTCATGAACCATTTGTTAGGTCAAAAGCTTTCTATTACTTCGCGTAAACCTCAAACAACACGTCATAAAATTATTGGTATTGATTCGCGTGAAAAAATGCAGGCGGTATATGTAGATACCCCAGGTATGCATAAAAAAGAAGTGCGCGCTATTAATAAAATGATGAATCGTGCAGCTCATTCTGCATTGCGCGACGTCAATTTGGTCTTATTTGTTATTGATGCTTATAAGTGGACGCAAAATGACGACTTAGTGCTTGAAAAACTCAAGAATGCTGAAATGCCAGTTATTTTGGTGATTAACAAAGCTGATACTTTTGAAGATAAAAGAGATATTCTGCCTTTGATTCAAGAGCGCGCTAAACTTATGAATTTTGCCGAGATCGTTCCTGTATCTGCATTACGCGGAGCAAATTTGGAACACTTGAGCGAAACGATTGAGAAGTATCTTCCTTACCAAGCGCCTTTGTATTCATTTGATCAGATTACTGACCGTTCTGAACGCTTTTTAGCTAGCGAAATTATTCGCGAAAAAATCATGCGTCAGTTAGGTGAAGAATTACCTTATGATTTAACAGTACAAATTGAATCTTTCAAAACGGAAGAAGAGACTGTTAATGAAAAAACTGGTCGTTTAAAGCCAGCCTGTACTTATATTGATGCAACGATTTTTGTAGATCGTGCAGGCCAAAAAGCGATTGTGATTGGTGAAAAAGGTGCCAAGCTTAAAACAATCGGTATGGATGCTCGTAAAGACATGGAAAAAATGTTTGAGCAAAAGATCATGCTTACTTTGTGGGTTAAAGTTAAAGGTGGCTGGTCTGATGATGAGCGTGCTTTAAAAAGCTTAGGGTATAGTGATATCTAAAGGATAAGGATGCTGGTATGAAAACAATTACATCATTGGTCGCTATAATTGGATGTACATTGATGTTACAAGGTTGTGTATACAAGCTTGTAACCGTACCAGTAGGTATCGCCTATAAAACTACAAAAGGTGTTGTTAAAGGTACAGCGGCGGTTGTAGGGGCGGTAATTCCTGGCGGTGATGATGAGGATGACAAAAAAGAAAAAGAATCTGAGGAATAGTTTCTTTTTATGATGCGCAATGAAGTCCTCCATGGATATATGATTCATCACCGTAAGTACCGTGAAAAAAGTCATATTGTGCATCTTTTTACTCAGGAGTATGGGCGAGTCGATGGTATTTTAAGACAGACTCCGCCCCCTCAATATCAGCCTATCCGCTTGCAAGCCACGGGTAAAAGTGAGCTGAAAAACTTTACAAAGCTTGAAATCTTAAATCAGCCTGTTTTCTTTTTTGGTGATGCTTTTTTTGCTGGATTTTATTTAAATGAAGTTGTTCTTAGACTTTGTCCATTAGAAGAGACAATGCCACAAACGTTTGAGCAATATCAGTTAACGTTACTTCAATTACAACAATTATCTTCCCACGAAAATCCTGACCTTTTTCTTCGGCAGATTTTGCGCCAGTTCGAGCATATTTTACTTCCTGAACTTGGATACGCACTTGATTTCTCAGTCGATGCCCAACAACAGCCGATTCAGGCTCATCAGTTTTATCAATTTCAAGTGACAGAAGGTTTTGCTCCTGTTGTGCAGGCGAGTCGTTCTTCTTTGTCGGGGAAAGCGATTTTGTCTATGTTGGATTATGAGCAAGGGCAGGATTTTTCTCTCGAACAATTGCAATTATTAGGTAAACTATACCGTCAAATGATTACATCGCTTTTAGGTGATCGTCCCCTAAAAAGTCGACAATTGTGGATTCAAAACACTCAAACTCAATCGTAATTAGGATTTATTTATGGCTGCATTGCTTGGTGTAAACATAGACCATGTTGCTACTTTGAGACAGGCGCGCGGTACTACTTACCCAGATCCTGTAGAAGCTGCTCTTATTTGTGAACAAGCGGGTGCAGAGGGCATTACTTTGCATTTGCGTGAAGACCGTCGCCATATTCAAGATGATGACGTACGCCGCATGCGTCCATTATTAAAAACACGTATGAATCTTGAGTTAGCTGTTACTGATGAAATGGTCGAGTTTGCGAAAGAAATTCAGCCACAGCATGTTTGTTTTGTTCCTGAAAGACGCCAAGAAGTAACTACCGAAGGTGGTTTAGATGTAGTAGGTAACTTTGAAAAAGTTAAAGCTGCAACTCAGACTTTAGCTGCTATTGGCTGCGACGTATCATTATTTATTGATGCAGATTTAGCTCAAATTGATGCAGCAGTTGCATGTGGTGCACCTACGATTGAGTTGCACACAGGGGCATATGCCGATGCAGCAACAGAGCAAGATCAACAGGCTGAGCTGGCGCGTATTATCAAAGGTGTTGAATATGCAGCTTCAAAAGGTTTGGTTGTAAATGCTGGTCATGGCCTTAACCTTAAAAATATTGCTCCAATTGCTGCTATCTCACAAATTCACGAGTTAAATATTGGGCACTCAATTATTGCGGATAGTGTTTTTGTGGGTCTGGTTCAAGCTGTTAAAGATATGAAAGCAGCAATTCAGGTGGCAGGTTAATTGGTTATGTCGAGTATCAATTACGATGAATTAATGCAACCTGTCTTGGCTTTTTTAGGCTGTCAAACGCCAAAAGCGTGGTTAGATGAGGCAATCAATAATCTAGATATTTTGATGCAAGATCATGCGAATTGTGAAAAAAAAGCGGCTAGTACAGCAATGAACTTAATGTTCCGTTATAGCTTCTTCCCTGATTTGCAAGTAAAGCTTGCACAGCTGGTACGGGAAGAAATGCTTCATTATGAACAAGTGCTTGAGCTTATGGCTAAGCGTGGTCAAAAATGGGATGGCTTAAGTGCAGGGCGCTATGCTGGTGGGCTCCGTAAAGAGATTCGTACTTATGAGCCAGAGGCTTTAATTGATGTACTTGTGGTAGGTGCTTTTGTTGAGGCGCGCTCATGCGAACGCTTTCATGCTCTTGCCCCACGTGTAGACGATGAGTTAGGACGCTATTATCGCTATTTGCTTAAGTCGGAGTCTCGTCATTTTGAAGACTACTTGGCACTTGCACTTGATGTTGCAAAAACTGCAAAAATGAAAAATCCTAAAGAGGATATTCAGCAACGTATTGAGCATATTCGTGAGGTTGAAAAGAATCTGATTTTAACGCCTGATGACACCTTCCGTTTTCATAGCGGCGTGCCTGCATAATATTATAAGTTTTAAATAAAAAGTTTACCGTAAAAGGTAAACTTTTTTATTAGGTGAGCTTTATTTCTTGGGTGGTCCGCATGTTCTGCTTTTCGTTTTTTATGCATATAATTATTTAATAAATATATTTTTTATAAATTTTAATTTCTCTTAAAATTTTTTTTAAAAACTTTTATTTTTTAAAGCAATAACGAATATTATGTAAATATAAAGATAGTTTTGTTCATAATCGGTTCAACTAAATTAATCGAATATTTTAAGGATATAAGAATGTTAGCATTAGTTACAGGTGCCTCTGCGGGCTTTGGTTACAGTATTTCAAAAAAACTGATTGAGTTAGGTTACAAAGTTATTGGCTGTGGAAGACGGGCAGAAAAATTAAAAGAATTACAGCAAGAACTTGGTGAAAAGTTCTATCCCTTAGTATTTGACATGACAGATACCGTAGAAAATATAAATAAGGCCCTAGTTGATTTACCAGCCGAATTTCAAATCAGTCAAATTGATTTATTGGTAAATAATGCTGGATTGGCCTTAGGGTTGGAGTCAGCAGATAAATCAGATTTAGATGATTGGTACACTATGATTGATACCAATGTTAAGGGGCTTATTACTGTTACCCGACTAATTTTACCAAGCATGGTAAATAAAAAGTCTGGCTTAATTATCAATATGGGGTCAATTGCAGGTACATACCCATATCCGGGTGGTAACGTTTACGGTGCAACCAAAGCATTCGTGGAGCAATTTAGTTTAAACCTTCGAGCTGATCTATCAGGTACCGGCATTCGAGTAACTAACATTGAGCCCGGGCTTTGTGGGGGTACAGAGTTTTCTTTGGTACGTTTTAAAGGTGACCAAGAGAAAGTGAACAGTCTTTATGATAAAAAGAATCCAATCTTGCCTGAAGATATTGCAAATACGGTAGCTTGGGTTGCTTCACAACCTCCGCACATTAATATTAATCGTATTGAAATGATGCCGACCACTCAGTCTTTTAATCCTTTAAAAGTAGTTGAAATGGAATAATGATTTAAGAAAGGAATATCTTTTTCAAACTTAGATTAGATCATTAAGACAAGTAAATGGTTTACCCATGAAAATTAAATCCTCTATATTGATAGGGGATTTTTTTATAGCTATTAATAAAATTAGGGCAAAAAAAAGCCCGCTTTAATGCTGCGGGCTTTTTAGTATTTGGCTCTCCCACCTGGGCTCGAACCAGGGACCTGCGGATTAACAGTCCGTCGCTCTACCGACTGAGCTATGGGAGAATCTGCATGCGATTATAAGGAGATTTTGAGAAGGGTCAAGTCTAAATTGTCATGTTTACTTCATTTTTGTGTTGTATGCTTTTTATTTGATCAGTTGGGCGCTGTGTTAAGAAATTACTTGCACTTTAAAAAGTCAATTGCTAGATTCAAGAAAGAACAAGCGTTTGGAGAAATCCAAACAGTGTGGATTTAAACCAACTTGCCAGCACTAAAATGGCTAAATCGGAGATAAGTATGAAAACGCTTACGATCGCTTCTATTTTTTCTAATTTTGATTTTTATCAACAAAATTATCTTAATGTCTTAACTCAATCAGAATCTTATTACACACCTGTAGAAGATGCATGGATTGATGCTTATCCTTTCAAAAAACAGAATTTATATTTAGGCGATTTACTGCAGCTTTGGTTTAGTTCTAAATGGAATGTGCATAATTCACTTAAAATTTTAAAAAGCTCGAAATTATTAAACTCCTCTAAATCTCTATATATTTTTCAATTAGAAGGGGAGTTGTTGTTGGGTAAAAATAAAGTGTTAGCTTGGTCTACTGAGCATCAAGAAATTATAGAACTTCAACTTAAAAATATTTGGGCACCTTATGTGATTGCGCAAACTTGTGAACGTCCAAATAATCAAGATTACTCAATAAAAAAGGCAGCGGTTTAAGGCTGCCTTTAATCATTAGGGACGAATAATCATGCAGGTTGCTGTTGCATAGGCATACAGTTTACCTTCCTCATCAATAATCTTTCCTTCGGAAATACCTAAATTTTTACTTAAATTAATGACTTTGCCTGTCGCAATTAAAGGATGGTTCTTTGGAATCGGGCGGCACATTTTCACGTTAAGGTCGATTGTGCCATAGCCTACACCCGCAGGTAACATCGTATGTACTGCACACCCAGTCACCGAATCTAGGACTGTGGCAGCAAAACCGCCATGCACGCCACCGAGCGGATTTAGATGGTTATGATCCGCTTGGGCTTTAAAAGTGACAGATCCTTCTGAGATTTCAGTAGGTTGCATAGGTATAGTTTTGCTAATGCTTGCAGGAGGAATATGGCCTTCTATCATGGCTTGTAAAAATTCAAGGCCAGTCATTTCCATCGGATTTTTCATTTTTTGAGTCCTTTAATTCTTTAAGTTCTAAAATAGAACTTGATGTTAAATTAGGCGTTAAAATACATATTGTCAAGTACAAGAAATATAGGCCACTTTATAGTTTATAAACTTGTAAATTTTGGTTGAGCAGAATATTTTATAACTCTAAAAATATAAACTTCTTATGGAAAATAATAATGAACGGTCAGTGTTTATGTGGTGAAACAACTTTTGAAGTTGAATTAAAAAATCATGATGTACATGTTTGCCATTGCTCGATGTGTCGTAGACAAACCAGTGGTGTCATTATGACAATTGATGTGGTCAAAGGTAGTTTAAAGTTTATTCAGCAAAAGCATCTTAGTGTATTTAATTCTTCTGACTGGGGAGAACGAGGTTTTTGTAATGCTTGTGGAACAACAATTTTTTGGAGAACGAAAGATCAAAGCTACTGCAACATCAATGCATTTTCTTTAAATGAGCCAGTAGAAGACTTGAATTTGGATATGGAAATTTTTATTGATTCAAAACCCGATTTTTATACTTTTCAAAATGATACAAAGAAATTGACTGAGGCTCAGGTCGCTGCGTTATTTAACCTATAATAATTTTAATTATAAAAAAGGCCTCAATTTTGAGGCCCTTTTTAATTTTTACAGATTATTTCGCAGCTTTTTCAGCTTCGATTGAAGCAATAGCAGCATCTACACCTTCAATTGAGTCAGCAGCTTTTTTGATACGTGCTAACGCATCAACAAGTACTTCGTCAGCTGTTGCATATGAAATACGCATAAAACCGCCTAAACCAAATGCATCACCAGGTACTACTGCTACGCCAGTTTCTTCTAATAGCCATTCAGAGAACTCTGTACAAGATTTTAAGCCTTTTGCACGAATAAGAGGACGAATGTTTGCATAGGCATAGAAAGCGCCATCAGCAGGTAAGCAAGAGATACCTTTGATGTCATTTAAGCCGTTTACAACTAAGTCATGACGGCGTTTAAACGCTTCAATCATCGGTTGTAAAACGTCTTGTGGGCCATTCAATGCAGCTTCAGCAGCAACTTGCGAAATAGAAGTTGGGTTAGAAGTTGACTGTGATTGGATCTTTTTCATCGCACCAATGATTTTTGCTGGGCCGGCTGCATAGCCAATACGCCAACCAGTCATTGCATATGCTTTAGAAACACCATTTAAAACAATCGTGCGGTCATATAAATCTGGAGCAACAGTTGCGATGTTGTAGAATTCATCTTCCCAACGAATTGGTTCATACATATCGTCAGATGCAACAAATACTTGTGGGTGGCGACGTAGAACTTCAGCTAAAGCTTCTAATTCAGCTTTGCTATAAATCATACCAGTCGGGTTAGAAGGGCTGTTTAATACAACTAAACGAGTATTAGGTGTAATAGCAGCTTCTAATTGTTCAGGAGTGATTTTGAAACGTTGGTCTTCACCACATTTCACAATGACTGGAGTACCTTCAGCAATAATAACCATATCTGGATAGCTTACCCAGAAAGGTGCTGGAATGATAACTTCATCGCCTTTGTTTAATAGAGCAAGTGCCAAGTTAAAAAAGCTTTGCTTACCACCACATGAAACCAAAATCTGATTCGCTTGATAATCAAGATTATTATCACGCTTAAACTTAGCAATAATTGCTTTTTTTAATCCAGGAGTACCATCTACAGCCGTATATTTGGTGAAACCATTATTAATCGCTTCAATTGCAGCATCTTTGATGTGTTGCGGGGTATCAAAGTCTGGTTCGCCAGCACCTAAACCAATCACGTTCTTGCCAGCAGCTTTAAGTTCAGCAGCTTTGTTGGTTACAGCAAGTGTAGGGGACGGTTTGATAGCATTGACACGATCAGAAAGACGTACGTCCACGGCAATATTCCTCTTATGGGATTAAAAAATAAAAAGCATACTATCTTATCGCAAAAATTAAGTAATTTGCGGATGTGGGTATTTTTAGATGTAAAAAAGTTTGATTTAAGAAAGATCTTGTCTCTGTTTTATTCAATTGAAGCTTTTTTGGAAAGAAATGATAAAAATCATTTATAATAAGGCGCAATCGAAATTTCGAGAATGAATCATGACTGAGCAACAGCCAAAACAGAAAAAGGCTTTGGTGAAATTGCCATTCCCAATGCCGAATGAAAGCAATCAAGCCGACGATGCGGTACACAACCAAGTACGTCCTAAACCAGAGCAATACGCAGATAGAACGTGGATGCCTCCACGTGGTACGCGTCGTTCTATGGGAAAACGCTAATTTTGAAAAACAGGCAATATGCCTGTTTTTTATTGATTGAGTAAAATTTCCTGATAATAACTTTTTTTCTTTTGATACATGTGATGGTCCGCTCGCTTTAACATGTCCTCAATTTGTTCATTTGTTTGAGTGGTTGCATGTCCAATTGCGATGCTAATTGGGTGACTTGAATAATATTGATTGTCGATATTAAAAAGTTCCTGAATGGTTTGAAGCATAATGAGAACATTCGCTTCATCTGCGCCTGGCATTAAGATCACGAATTCATCACCACCGATTCTGGATGCAGTATATGCTGTATTTGAAATAGCCTGACTTAAAATATTTCCAACGCGACGCAATAAACCATCCCCAATATCATGACCAAACTGATCATTGGTTTCTTTTAATCCATTCATATCTAAGAAAATTGAAGAAACAGGGCGAATAATGCTTCGGTTTAAACGATTCAGTTCTTCTGTAAAAAAAGCGCGGTTATATAGTTTGGTAAGAACATCGTGTTGTCCTAAATATTCAAGGTAGTTTTCCGCTTTTTTTCGCGCGGTAATATCGGTAAGTGCAACTTGTACCAGTCCCCAAGTCTCTTCGTATCCGGGAAAAACGGTAAATTGAAGCAAGACATTTCTTATTTGGCCATCTAAAGCGTAGTTAATGGCTTCACGTTTATGATGAATATTGCCTTGCCATAATTCGATGAGTTGCTCGCGAAATGTTTCAATCATCTCTTCAGCAAAAATCTTATGTGTATTTCTGAAAAGTGTGGATTTATCAGGAGCCTTAAATAAATCGAGAGTTGCCTGATTAACATCTAAAATCAGAATATCTTCTACACACTGGCGGACAAATTCAGGATGAACATCTAGAAAAGTTCTAAAATCTTCAATTCCCAATAGCCTAAGTTGATCAATTCTATTTTTTATACGGCTGAAATCTTCGACCCAAAGAGACGTGGGTGAGTAGATAAACATGGATTCAGCCAAGCGACGATTTTTTTCTTCTTCACGAAGCGCATTTTGATAAGGCGTAATGTCTTCGGTGGTAATTAATACACGTTCAAAAGTCGATTCAGAACCGGGTAAAATTGATCCTCTTAATTGAACATCAATGCGTTTGCCCGATAAAGTGTAATTTACAGTCGTGCTTGAAAAATGGGTTTTACCATTCCATAGTTCTTCTAATTCATTAATATGTGATTCAAACATTTCTTTTTTAAAAATAAGATTTAAATTCGAATATAGCTCTTCGTGAGTTTTTGCTTCAAAAAGTTCTAATGTTTTTTGATTCACACGAACAATTTTAATTTTATGGGCACATTCAATAATTAAATTTTTATTTTGGCTTAAAAATTCATGGAGATTTTCAATACCTTGATTTCTCCATAGATCAAATTGTTGTTTAACTTCACTGAAATCCTCAATCCACATTGGAATTGGGCTAAGGTCAAAAATTGAAGAATCTAAAGTTTCCATATGTTTCTTTAAGTATTCAGTTTGCCTTAAAGTATAATGAGAAAAATTAAGATTTGGGAATATAAGGAACTTAAATTTATTAGAATAATTAAAAATAAGAAAATTAAATGTAAGTAAAAATAAAATAATGAGAAAGCAGATATTATCTGCTTAGCTCATAAGTTTATTAGAGAAATTAACGATTAATAGGGTGATCAATATTCTTTTCACCACGCCATAACTTGATAAAGTCTTGCTCGTCAAAATCATAAAGTTCCATGAGTGCAACGACTGCGCTCACAAAAATCATGGCACCCTCAGAGTTTCCATGCAGGTCAAAAATTTTACCATTGAGCTTACCTAAAATATCACTAAGCTCATGATCGCGGCCTCGGCCATAACGATCTCGAGGGTAGAGCTCTTCATTTAAAACAATAAGAGCAATCGCTTTTTCAGCAGCTGATAAATCTGTTTTATCTAAGGCTTCTTCAAAAGAT
Organism: Acinetobacter sp. ACIN00229; assembly: GCF_016106645.1. Classification (NCBI taxonomy): domain Bacteria; kingdom Pseudomonadati; phylum Pseudomonadota; class Gammaproteobacteria; order Moraxellales; family Moraxellaceae; genus Acinetobacter; species Acinetobacter sp. ACIN00229. The sequence goes on along the minus strand of NZ_JADWOM010000002.1, from coordinate 299,421 downwards.
TCACTTCCATGATTGAAGTAAAAAATTACTTCATCATTAATGAAACTTTTTACCATCTTTTGAGTTAATGTTGGAAATTGTGAAACTGCATTATCTTCAACATAGGGTTTAAAAGATTCTGGAAAGATAACGTTGTGATCAATATCTTTAAAGAGTGGTGCAATTTCAGAGACTTTATAACCTGCAATGCCACAACCTAAAGCAGTGACAAAATATTTCATTTTAGGATGATTTTTTGCATATATCTTAAAATCTTCAACGTAGTGCTCAATTTGTGAAAGAGGCATTTGTTGGATATGTTCATTTAAAGTTGGAATTGCAAAGCTTTGACCAGCCCAGCCGCGCCCCACACCTTCAACTGCTCCGAAGTGTTGACTGGCAACGCGTGCTGCGCCGCTACCGTGCTGTCCAGCAAGGTTACTACCAAATACAAAAACTGTATCTTCTGGAAGTTCGGTTACAATACTTTCATCATGATATTGATAGGTCATGGTTATGCTTTTTATTTAATGGATAGCTTCATGTTGCAACTGATTATAGTATTGGTCAAGTGTTAAGATGCTTAATCTTTTACATTGAATTTCCAACTCAATTTACACTTTAAATTAAGATAAAAATCCCCATTAAAAGGGGAGACGTTAAATTCAATTTTTTCATAAAGAGAGATAACTTTGAACGAAAATCAACCTTTTGATTTGGTCACTCATTATCAGCCAGCAGGTGATCAGCCACAGGCAATTGAAAAGCTGGTCAATGGTATCGAGCATGGTTTTCGTAATCAGTTATTGCTAGGGGTAACTGGCTCAGGTAAGACCTATACCATGGCAAATGTGATCGCTCAAACACAGCGCCCTACAATTGTGATGGCCCATAACAAAACTTTGGCTGCCCAACTTTATGGTGAGTTTAAATCTTTCTTCCCTAATAATGCGGTTGAATATTTTGTAAGTTATTACGATTACTATCAGCCAGAAGCTTACGTTCCATCTTCGGATACTTTCATTGAAAAAGATGCAGCCATTAATGATCACATTGACCAGATGCGATTATCTGCAACACGAGCTTTATTAGAACGCCGTGATGCAATTATTGTGGCATCGGTGTCTGCAATTTATGGTTTGGGCGACCCAAATGCTTATATGCAAATGTTGCTGCATGTGGTCGAGGGTGACCGAGTAAGCCGTGATGAAATCATCCGTCGTTTGGTTGAAATGCAATATACGCGTAATGAACTTGAATTCTTACGTGGTACATATCGAATTCGCGGCGAAATCATTGATATTTTCCCAGCAGAATCTGATCAACATGCTATTCGCATTGAACTATTTGATGATGAGGTCGACTCAATCCGTTGGTTTGACCCGCTAACTGGTAAAATGGTTCGTAAAGTTTCTCGGGTAACGATCTATCCGAAAAGCCACTATGTCACGCCAAAAGATCATCTAACACGTGCCATCGATACAATTAAGGATGAATTACAAGATCAACTTAAATTCTTCCGTGAACATGACAAATTGCTCGAAGCACAGCGTATTGAGCAACGGACACGTTACGATCTGGAAATGATGCAACAGTTGGGTTATACCAATGGTATCGAAAACTACTCACGTCATTTGTCTGGCCGACCATCTGGTGAAGCTCCGCCGACTTTATTTGACTATATTCCAGAAGATGCTTTACTGATTATTGATGAATCACACGTTACCGTTCCACAAATTGGAGCGATGTATAAAGGTGACCGATCGCGTAAAGAAAACTTAGTAAACTATGGCTTCCGTTTACCAAGTGCGCTTGATAACCGTCCTATGAAATTTGAAGAGTGGGAACGTATTGTACCGACCACCATTTTTGTAAGTGCAACACCTGCTAAATATGAATTAGAAAAGTCAGACCAAATCGTTGAACAGGTGGTACGTCCAACAGGTCTCATCGACCCTGAAATTGAGATTCGTCCTGTCTTAACCCAAGTGGATGATGTTCTTTCTGAAATTAATATTCGTAAGACTTTGAATGAAAGGGTATTAATTACGACTTTAACAAAGCGTATGGCAGAAGACCTAACTTCTTACTTAAAAGAATATGGTGTTAAGGTGGCTTATCTCCACTCAGATATTGATACGGTTGAACGTGTCAAAATTATTCATGAATTACGTACAGGCGTATTCGATGTTTTAGTCGGTATCAACCTGTTACGTGAAGGTCTGGATATGCCAGAAGTTTCTTTGGTCGCTATTTTAGATGCAGATAAAGAGGGCTTTTTACGTTCGGAACGTTCACTTATTCAGACAATTGGTCGTGCTGCGCGTAATGTAAAAGGTAAAGCAATTTTATATGCTGACCGAATTACTGACTCTATGCAAAAAGCAATAGATGAAACTGATCGTCGTAGAGCCAAGCAAATTGAATTTAATGAGTTGCATGGTATTACGCCACGGAGTGCAGTTCGTCAGGCTGTCAAAGAAATTGACTCGGGTGAGGTACTTTCAGACGACGAGATTGATGAAAAAGTACTTGAAGAAGCACAAGCATTGAGTGCCGATGAAAGACATATTCTTTCAGACCCTAAATTGTTTAGTAAACATATTACTAAGCTTGAAAAAGACATGTTAAAGGCCTCGAAAGATTTACAGTTCGAGCAAGCAGCGCGGATACGTGATGAAATTCTTCGATTAAAAGCGCAGATGTTGCAATAAATGAATACATAATGCTACATAATGTGTTTAAAAAACAAGCTACTGTAGATATTTGAGTTCTTTTGTATTCACAACTAATCGTTGAGGGCAACAATGGCATTTCGAAATAATGTTCCGCAAGCCAGTTGGCGTTTGGCTAAAATTGCGTTAGGCGGTGTCGTTTTGGCTGGTTTAGCTGTTGGAACCTATGTCTATGCTCAGCCGAAACCCTTGCAAACTGTTTATAAAGTTGAACTGGACCGATATTTAGGTGTTTGGTATGAAGTCGCTCGTAAGCCTGCATTTTTCCAAAAAAAATGTGCTTATAACGTATCTGCAACTTACACCTTAAATGAAAATGGAAATGTGGTTGTAGATAATCGCTGCTATGACAATAGAAAACAATTACAGCAATCTATTGGTGAAGCCTTCGTGGTTAACCCGCCATATAACAGCAAATTGAAGGTGAGTTTCTTACCGGAAGCTGTGCGATGGATTCCAGTTATTCGCGGAGATTACTGGATTTTAAAAATAGATGAAGACTATCAAACTGTTTTAGTAGGAGAACCTTCTCGTAAATATCTTTGGGTATTATCAAGAACTCCTCATCCTGAACAAGAAGTGGTGGATGAATATCTAAATTATGCAAAAACATTGGGTTTTGATATTCGCGATATTATCCGTACAGAACATAAAGAATAAATGTAAATGTCTGATTAAGAAAAAACCATGTTTTCACATGGTTTTTTCTTTTTTATAGTGGATAAATCAAGTATTGTGGTGAGCTGTTTTTACTAAAGTCTAAGAGGGTGGTGATGTTTAAGGGCGTGAGCTTGTCTGTCATGGCATCTGTCACTTTTGGTGTACTTTATTTTTATACTCAATTGTTAGGCCAGCTTGATAGTGAGCAAACTTTCGGATGGCGGATTATTGCAACAATCCCATTTCTAACTTTGTTTATGTGGTGGAGTGGCGATTTAGCGTATATCAAAAATATCTACCAGCGTATTTTGGCTAAGCCATCTTTATTATTGTTGTTAATCACAACCTCCGTTTTAACTTCAGTCCAACTTTGGCTGTTTTTATGGGGGCCTATGCATGGGCGAGGCCTGCAAGTATCTTTAGGATATTTTCTATTGCCGCTTGTTTTAGTATTGGCTGGAAGTGTGCTATATGGCGAAAAAATATCAAAATTTCAATGGGTCGCAATTATTCTTGCTGTCATTGGCGTGGGCCATGAAATCTGGCGTTTAGGAAGTATTGCTTGGGAAACTGCATTGGTTGCGGTTGGCTATTCTGCCTACTTTTTATTGCGTAAAAAAATTAAAACAGACAATTTAGGCGGCTTTTGGTGGGACTTAGTTATTATTCTGCCGATTGCGATTTATTTAACCCATACAGGTTTACTCCCTTATAGCAAATTTATAGATCAACCGAGCCTTGCTTTGATTATTATTGGGCTTGGAATTTTAAGTGCTATTGGTTTGGGAAGTTATATTCTGGCAAGCCGCTTTTTACCTTTAGTTGTGTTTGGACTTTTAGGATATTTGGAACCAGTTTTGCTTGCTTTAGCTTCTCTAGTTTTAGGAGAGAGTATTGGTCAAGAAGAATGGTTTACTTATATTCCGATCTGGTGTGCAGTATTTGTACTCGTTTTAGAAGGTGCGGTTCACCTTTATCAGCAACGTCAAAAAGCCAAAAATTTGCAGCTAAACGTCGCAAAATATCAAAAAAGATTAAAAAATGATGCTCACGATTAGAGCATCAGAATCTAAAAAGTAAGAAAAAGCAAAAATTTAGCTGCTTTAAACAATAAGATAATAAAAAATAATTATAGGTATTTTATGAATTTATGATGAATTTTAGGAAAATCTAGCTACTAACGTCAGCTTTTGATTCATTCTTGTCGATAATTCCATTACAATTACGGGGTTTAAAAAATCACGCCTAGATATAATTAATTAGAGGACGTATCTGTGAGCAAAGACACTATCATCGCCCTGCATGCTGAACACCAAGGCCGTTGGAAAAACCGTGAAGAAATCGCGGAACGTATGATTGCCGTAATCGGTCAATTATACCGTGAAAAAAATATTGTCGTATCTGTTTACGGTCGCTCTTTAATTAACCGTTCTGTTATTCAAATTTTGAAAACTCATCGTCGTACACGTGTTGTAGATGTTGAGCTTTCTGTTGTAAATACTTTTCCAATTTTAGAAGCTTTAGCAAAAGTTGAAAACATTGGTTCAGCAGAGGTTGATATCGGTAAACTTGCTGTTGAATATAAAGAAAAAGGCGGTGATGTTGACGCTTTTGTTGCTCAAGCAGTTGAGTCAATTAAAGGTAGTGCAACTTCTGAACAACCTAAAGATGTAGTTCTTTATGGTTTTGGTCGTATTGGCCGTATCTTGGCTCGTTTAATCATTAGCCAATCAGGTTTAGGTCGTGGCTTAAGCCTTAAAGCAATTGTTGTGCGTAAATCTTCTGATGGCGATTTAGCAAAACGTGCTTCTTTACTTCGTCGTGACTCTATTCATGGCACTTTCGCTGGTACAATCGCTGTTGATGAAGAAAACGAAGCAATCATTGCTAATGGTAACTTCATTAAAGTGATTTATGCATCGAGCCCAAGTGAAGTTGACTATACTGAGTACGGTATTCAAAACGCGCTTTTAATCGATAACACTGGTAAATGGCGTGATGCTGAAGGTCTAAGCCAACACTTGAAATGCCCAGGCGTTGCACGTGTTGTATTAACTGCACCAAGTAAAGGTGAAATGAAAAACGTTGTATTTGGCGTAAACAACACAGACATCTTAGATGAAGACAAAATCATCTCTGCTGCAAGTTGTACAACAAATGCAATTACTCCAATTCTTAAAGTATTGGATGACAAATATAAAGTTCTTAACGGTCACGTTGAAACTGTTCACTCATTTACAAATGACCAGAACTTAATTGATAACTATCATAAAGCAGATCGTCGTGGTCGTGCAGCTACATTGAACATGGTTATTACTGAAACTGGTGCTGCTAAAGCTGTTGCTAAAGCATTACCTGCATTGAAAGGTAAGTTAACTGGTAACTCTGTACGTGTTCCTACGCCAAACGTATCTCTTGCTATCTTGAACTTAACGCTTGATAAAGAAGTTGATCGTGAAGAAGTGAACGAATACATTCGTCAAATTTCGATTAACTCTAGCCTTCAAGGTCAAATTGGTTATACCAACTCGACTGAAGTTGTATCGAGTGACTTTATCGGTTCTCGTACTGCTGGTGTGTATGATGCTCAAGCAACGATTACTTCTGGTAACCGTTTAACTGCTTATGTTTGGTACGATAACGAAGTTGGTTATAGCTGTCAGGTATTACGTATCGCTGAACAAATGTGCGGCGTAAGCTACAAAAAAATTCCAGCAGAATTGAATGCTTAAGATCATTTAACGATCTATAAAAGATTTTCACAAAAAGACCCAGTTTAGACTGGGTTTTTTTACAACCGTACAAAATATATGCTGACTATTTTTTGTAAATAAATGAGAATAGGAATTAAGGAAAAAAAGAAAATAGTAAGGGATAGGAATTGTCGCAGTTTAAACGTTTGTTGGTCGTTTTTATATTCATCATTATTGCCAATTTATGTGGTGTACTCATTGCAATATGGGTGTTTAAGCATTTTAATATTTATATTCCTTTGAAGAATCAAGCAGTTGCTATTGACTTGCAAGAACCTCTACAAGTTAAGGTTAAAGTACAAGATGCTTTAAACGTGGATGTAAAAGGGCGAGTAAATGCCAGTATTCCAATTGATGAAAAACTGAATATTCCATTAACACAAACATTAACTCCGCGCGTTTACTTCGATAATATGGTGCCGATTAGCACCACAATTCCTGTCAAAGAAACATTAAAAGTTGAGCAGAATTTACCAATCGATACGAAGGTTCAGGTGAGGGTGTTGGGACGTGATATTACGTTGCCATTGAAAGGAACAATTCCATTAAAACTTGATGTTCCGATTGATATTCATGTTCCGCTTGAGCAAAAGGTTCATTTGAAATTTGATGCGCCAGTGCGGACGGTATTAAAAGAAAATCTCCATATTCCTCTAAAAGCAAGATTGGATACTAATATTCCAATTGAGGGTAATTTGAATGTCCCTGTTAAAACAGCACTAAATGCTTCGGTTGATGTGAAAAACACATTGCCTGTGAAGATTGCAAATGGTGAGTTAAAAATTCCTCTGTCCACTATGCGATTAAATCGGGTAGTGGGTTCAGAGAAATCGCAGACAACAACTGATCAATAGGGTGAATAGTAATGTTTCGTTCACTCAAGAGTATGTTGATCAGTTTTTTCTTAATGATGATTCTTGCTGCTGTTATGTTTTGGGTATATCTCAATATTCAAGCTAATTTAGTTGTTTCGGCTCATAATGCCGATATTAGTTTGCCTGACTCTTTAGAAACAAAGATTCAGGTTGGCAATACTTTACAGGTTCAATCTATTGGTAAACTTGATACAACATTAGATATAGACCGCCAACTAACTTTACCTTTAAAAGGGAAATATCTGGCAGATTTAAGTTTTGCTGTAGAGACGCCAATTACAGTGAGCGTTGACTATTCGACAACTTTAAAAATTGATCAGGTTATGCCTCTTGAAACTACGACAGACCTCGTCTATCAAAGTAAATTTTTACCAAAATTTCCACTTAAGCTAGATATTCCCATCAAGCTAGATGTTCCTTTTAATTTAAAACGTAGCTATACCATTCCAGTTAAAATTGTTTTTGATGGTCCTGTTTATTTTGAGTTTGATGAGCCAGTAAATTTATCTGTTAAACATCGGTTTAACCCAAGTCTACAAGTGAATGACCCTATGGAAATGGGGAATGTCTCTTCATTTAATGCGATCATGTATAATTCGGTTCCAAAAACAAAAGCAAATCTTGATATGCAAATGACCTTGCCACTGCGCAATGTGCATCCTTAAAAATTAAATAGTTATTTTGCATTTTATGTTGGGTAAAGCCTGTATTTGTAAATCTAAATTGCTTTTGATGACTTAAAGATAAAAACAGACCGTTATAAATGGGAATTGTCCCATTTTCTATTCGAGAATTTTATGAAAATATGGCAGAATAGGCGGTTTTAGAGTTTTTAGAGGATTGGCAGATGCGCTTTGTTGATGAAGCAGTCATTACCGTAGAGGCTGGCGACGGTGGCAATGGCGTAGCCAGTTTTCGCCGTGAAAAATTTGTACCATTTGGTGGCCCAGATGGTGGTGATGGCGGACGTGGTGGAAGTATCTATATTCAAGCTGATGATGATACGAGTACGCTAGTCGATTACCGTTACACACGTAAGTTCCGTGCTGAGCGCGGAAAGAATGGTGCAGGCGCTAACTGTACCGGACGTGGTGGTGAAGATGTGGTTTTAAAAGTACCCGTTGGTACAACAATTGTTGATACAGATTCAGGCGATATTATTGGCGATTTGGTTGAAGATGGCCAAAGAATTCTGGTTGCAGGTGGTGGTGATGGTGGTTTGGGGAATACCCACTTTAAATCATCAACTAACCGTGCTCCGCGTAAATGTACGACAGGTATAAAAGGTGAATTTCGTGAAATTCGTCTTGAATTAAAAGTATTGGCAGATGTTGGTTTATTGGGTATGCCAAATGCTGGTAAATCAACCTTTATTCGTGCTGTAAGTGCTGCAAAACCAAAAGTAGCAGATTATCCATTTACAACCATGGTTCCAAACCTTGGCGTTGTAGATGCTGACCGTCATCGTTCATTTGTAATGGCCGATATTCCTGGTTTGATTGAAGGTGCAGCGGAAGGTGCTGGTTTGGGAATTCGTTTCCTTAAACATTTGGCACGTACGCGTATCCTTTTACACATTATTGATGTGCAACCAATTGACGGTTCGGATCCTGCGCATAATGCAAAAGCAATTATGAATGAGTTAGCTAAGTTTTCTCCTACTTTGGCTAAACTTCCAATTGTTTTAGTACTAAATAAACTGGATCAGATTGCTGAAGAAAGTCGTGAAGAGTGGTGTCAGCATATTCTAGATGAACTAGAGTGGACTGGACCTGTCTTTAAGACATCAGGTCTATTAAGTGAAGGTACAAAAGACGTTGTGTATTACCTCATGGATCAGATTGAACAACAACGTGAACGCGAAGTTGAAGATCCTGAATATGCAGCAGAAGTAAGAGCTTTCCGTGAACAACTAGAAGTTGAAACACGTGAACAAACCATTGCGGCAAAAGAAGCATATCGCGCTATGCGTCGAGCACAACGTCTTGAAGGCATGTTGGGCGATGATGATGATTTTGACGATGATGAAGACGACAATGATGTAGAAAGCATCTACGTTCGTGACTAAAAAATCGAGGAAAACATGATAGAAGTGGTCGATGGGCAACGTCAGCTCAGTGAGTGTAAACGAATCGTTGTTAAAATCGGATCATCTTTACTCACAGCCAATGGGCAAGGTTTAGATTTGAATGCTATTTCGCATTGGGCGAAACAGATTGCAGATCTACACGATGCCGGACACGAAATTATTTTAGTGTCTTCTGGAGCTGTGGCTGAAGGTATGGTTCGTATGAAGCTTGCAAGTCGACCCACCGATCTACCCAGTCTACAAGCCTGTGCTGCGATTGGGCAGATGGGTTTAATTCATACTTGGTCTAGTGTGCTTGAAGAACATGGCATTCGTACTGCTCAGGTTTTACTCACCCATGATGATCTAGCGGACCGCCGTCGTTATTTAAACTCATGTGATGCTTTGCAAAACTTGATTGATTGGCGCGTGATTCCGGTTATTAATGAAAATGACACGGTATCTACCGACGAGATTCGCTTTGGTGATAACGATACTTTAGCTGCGATGGTTGCAGGTCAGGTTCATGCAGAATTGTTGATCATTTTAACTGATCAGCAGGGTATGTTTGATTCAGATCCGCGTCACAACCCCGATGCGAAATTACTCTCTACTGTTCGTGCCATGGACGATGTTTTATTCGAAATGGCTGGCGGTGGTGGTGTGCTCGGCAGAGGTGGTATGGTGACTAAGGTTCGTGCCGCACGTTTAGCTGCTAAGTCGGGCTGTCCAACGCTCATTGCGAGTGGTGAAAGTGACAATGTCTTGTCACGTGCGATGGCGGGTGAAATGCTAGGTACGTTGTTTACTACAGATAAAGACCGTATGACTGCTCATCAACAATGGCTCGCTGCTCATTTACAAACGGCAGGCCGTCTTGTAATTGATGATGGTGCTGTTGAAGCGATTAAATTAAAACATCGTAGTTTGCTCCCTGTAGGAGTTAAAACTGTTGAAGGACATTTTGATCGTGGCGATGTGGTTGAATGTGTAGATAAACAAGGTAAACGTATTGCAGTGGGTCGAGTGAATTTCAGTTCACGATCTGCTGAAATTATTAAAGGCTTAGCCTCAGATAAGGTTTATCAAGTGTTAGGTGAAGCTCGTTCACTTGAAATGATTCATCGTGATCATATGGCAATTTATTAAGTTATGTCTAAATAAAAAAGCTCGCTTTATGCGAGCTTTTTTTCTGGCGTTAAACTAGGTAAAACACGGTCTTCACCTACCATATAGGGATGTGTCGCGAGACTGAGCATATCTAGGTCTTCTGAGCTATTACCATACGCATAAACTTGATGGTAATGCTGGAGCGTATATTGCTGATGTATTCTTAATTTCTTTTGTTCACTACTACAATCTGGGGTGGAGTAATAACCTGTCATCATGCCGTTTTTAATTTGAGTTTCAGTACAAATTAATTCGATATTTAGTAGTTTGCAAAGTGGAGCAAGATAGACATCAATTGAAGCTGAAACCAGTACCACTCGATCACCACGTAACTGATGATGTTGTAACTGTGCGAAAAGTTCAGGTGAAAGCGAAGAGACTAACTCTTGTGCGTATTCTTCACCTAATCTTTGCAGTTCAATTGCAGGGGTATTTTTGAACATGCTGCGAAATAACTTGGCACGCATAGCATGAGCTGGATAAAAGTTAAGATAGTAGGCTTGAATCCATGGCAGGATTTTCAAACCTTGTTTAACAATATGGCGCTTAGACAAAGCATAAAAGATGAACCCAGTAAAACTATCTTTACTACACAAGGTTCCATCAAAATCGAACAGGGCGAGACTTTTTATAGTCTTATGCGTTTCGCTCGTTGCATACATGATTCATATCGTCCGTTTACGCGGGTTGCATACCAGTTGGTATTATAGTCACGACTTAATTTTGGCCCAGAAATGACCACTTGCGGCATGATTGCATAGATAGGTTCTTTACCTGTCTTTGCTTTATAAAGTTTCGTCAGAGCAATATAGGTTTGAGTACTTTCAAACTTTTTCTCTTTTTCTAATTTAAGATCATCACGAATTTGTCGTGGGGTAACCAATACATTATTTTTTGCAAATACAGTAATCAGTTCTTTTTCTGACTGGCTTTGAGTAGGGCGTGGATCACCATCTTTTGTGTAAAGAAGTAGATCACCATCAAGACTGATTTCTGTATCTGTTAGGTCATTTAACATGCTTTGAAAAGCAGCATTACGGCTAGAATACATACCTGAGTTATAGTCTGCAAATCGATAAATGGCTTTATCGTAGTCTGCTGGATAAACCATTAAACGATGAATACCATAATATAAACCGCCATATTCAGTATATAAGTCATCACGAAGTGCAGCAGTATTCATGCTTGAGCGTTTATTGGCTTTCGCGTAGTTAATATGAACTTGCATAGAACCCAAGGTCGTAATAGGGTTCATTTTCTCGCCAATATCTTGCCCAACTAATTTGGCCGCACCTGTTAATGCACTCACATGGTAATGCTTAGCCATAAAATCGAAAATTTCTCGGTAAAGTAAATCGAGGTCTTTCTCGGTTTTAACCTTACGCATTTGGCTCATATAGTTGTTATCGGGAGAAGGCTGAGTTCTTAGCACTTCTTCAAAATAACCCGCAATTGTTCCACCAATGGTTTTGCCAAGCTTATCTTCAAACTTTTCATTTAAACGTGTGCTGACTTCTTCAACTGCTTTTTGGCCTAAACCCGGTACTTGAGGGTTGGCAACAAAGTTAGATTCTTGATCTACTACAGCCACAATACTACAGACATTTTTCTTGGTTTTAGGAATATCCAAGTCTTTCATAATGTCATCAATATCTTTAGCCCATGATTCACGATCATGCACACGCGATGGAATTAACTTTTTAATCTGTTGGCTTTCTAATTCAGGCTCATCATTATTTGACCACCAAGCTTTATCTCCACAAGCAGCTAAACTCATGCACACGGCAACCATACCGAATGATTTTAATAAAAAACGGGAAGACAACGGTTTGTTCATGGCGAGGAAAGCACCTGCATAAAAAGATGAGCCGATTAAGCGGATGAAGTATACTATGTTGATCATCAATTGTATGAATATATATGTATATTGGTCCCTATCAACTGTCAAATAATTTAATCGTTGCTCCAATGGCTGGGGTCACTGACCGTCCATTTAGAACGCTCTGCAAGTATTTTGGCGCAGGCCATGCAGTCAGTGAAATGATGACTGCCGATAAGACTTTGCGGATGAGCAAAAAGAGCCTCTACCGTGCAAATTTTGACGGCGAACTCGCTCCAATTTCTGCTCAAATTGCAGGTTCTGATCCTGAGCAATTAGCAGAAGCTGCACGTTATCAAGTGGCAAATGGCGCACAAATTGTTGATATCAATATGGGATGTCCTGCCAAAAAAGTATGTAACAAACTTGCTGGTTCAGCATTATTACAAGATGAAGATTTAGTGGCACGAATTCTTGATGCAGTGGTTACTGCTGTTGAGGTTCCTGTGACATTAAAAACCCGTTTGGGCTTTTTAAATGGTCAAGAAAATATTTTAAGAGTCGCAAAAAGAGCAGAAGAAGCGGGAATTGCTGCATTGGCTTTACATGGTCGCACCCGTGAAGACATGTATTTAAATACAGCACGTTATGATTTGATCAAACATGTCAAAGAGTTAATCAATATTCCACTTATTGCAAACGGTGATATTGATAGTCCTGAAAAGGCAAAATATGTGCTCGATTATACAGGTGCTGATGCAATCATGATTGGTCGTGCTGCTCAAGGTCGACCATGGATTTTCCGTGAAATTGCTCATTATTTAAAAACTGGAGAGCACTTAGCTGCACCTAATATTGAAGAGGTGCAGCATGTTTTGCTTGGGCATTTATCGGAACTTTATCAATTTTATGGTGAATATTCTGGATGTCGTATTGCCCGTAAACATATTGCTTGGTACACAAAAGGATTACGCTCAAGTAACGAATTTCGCCAAAATATGTATAAAGTTGAAAGTACTGCTGAACAAGCATTAGTGGTCGAAAACTATTTTAATCAGTTATTAGCTGAAGGCAATTTGATGAGTGATGTGCAAGTTGAACAGGTTAACTTATTAGAAACTCATTAAAGAAAAAGCCAGTAAATTTACTGGCTTTTTTAAATTTACTCATCTTCTAGCATTTCTACCACTAACTGATTAACTAAATCGGCAGCAGCTAATTCACGTATTTGTGAGACATTACTACCCGCCCAAAAAGCACCGAAGCCATAGTCTTTATTTTTGCTTGCAATTGCATTGAGTTGCTTGGCTAAATCATAGGTATAGGGATATTCGGGTTGAGGAGGGCGATTAGGTAAATCAATTTGTGTGTGCCAATGGTTGAGCAATCCACGGGCCGGACGTCCAGAAAGACTGGCACTAATTTGCGTCACAGGCTCATTAAATAAAGCTTTACGGTACTCGGCAGATGCATTTGAAGATGGACATTGAACGAAAGCAGTTCCGAGTTGAACAGCTGTAGCTCCTAAGCTCAACATATGTCGTGCTTGTGCGCCGTTCATAATGCCACCAGCGGCTACTACAGGTCGTTTGCAATGTTTGACAATAAGATGTACTAAATCACTCGTTTTAATTGCTGCATCAAAAGTCTTATTAAAGATTCCTCGGTGTCCGCCTGCTTCAATCCCTTGAGCAATAATAATATCTATACCAGCCGCTTCAATAGCTTGTGCTTCAACTAAATTGGTAGCAGAAACCATAGTGATAATTCCGGCATCTTTTAATGCCTGAATTTGATGGGGATGGGGAATGCCAAAATGAAAACTTACAGCTTTAGGCTTAGTTTCTAATACGACATTTAGAAAATCATCGTTATCAAGAAAACTTGGATAAATACAGTTTAAATTTTGAGGAGGCTGTTCTCCGAACTTTTCAAACTGTGGGCGTAAATATTCAATCCATTGAGCAGAAGTTTGAAGATTAAGTTGTTCGGGCTGATGGCAGAAAAAATTAACCTGAAATGATTTTTCTGTAAGTGTTTGAGTTTTTAAAATCTGTTCTCGAGCACTTTGCGCCGTATTTGCTCCGAGCCCTAATGACCCAAGACCACCCTGATTAGAAACTTCTGCGGCAAGTTCAGGCGTAGACACACCCGCCATAGGGGCAAGAAAAATAGGATGTTTAATTTCAAGTTGTTGTAACAGGGTCATTTTATTCACCTCATTTCTTTCTCTTCACCATAACGTGAAATCAGAACCAAGAGCAAATAATATTGGGCATTTAGTTTTTAAATATTTATTTCTTAAATATTTAAAAGTTCTGGTTTTTTAAAGTGGAGTAACATGAAACAAAGATCCGATCCAGCTTGAAAAAGCCATCGCTAAAATTCCCCACAAGGTAATGCGTAAACTTCCTTTCAGCTTAGAAGTACCTGCGAAATGACTTGATAGTGCCCCTAAAAAAGCTAATGAAATAATGCCAAATATTAGAACTGTCTTTTCGATCCATATATCAGGACTGAGTAGAATAGCGAGCATAGGAAACAATGCCCCAAATGAAAATGAGCCAGCTGAAGCTAATGCAGCTTGAACAGGATTTGCTGCTGTATTTTCATGAATACCAATTTCATCACGTGCGTGAGCACCCAAGGCATCATGATTTGTAAGTTCAGTCGCAACTTGTCGAGCTAAATCTGGTGCTAAGCCTCTGGCTATATAAATTTGGGTGAGCTCATCAAGTTCACGTTGCGGATGCTTTTTGAGTTCTTGTGCCTCAAATTTTAAGTCAGCTTTTTCAATATCTTCTTGTGATTTTACAGAAATGTACTCTCCGGCCGCCATAGAGGTTGCACCAGAAATTAAACCAGCAATACAGGTAATAAGAAGCGTATGAGCAGTGGCTCCACTTGCAGCCATTCCCATGATTAGACTAGTAACAGAAATAATTCCGTCATTAGCGCCTAAAACGGCTGCCCTTAACCAACCTGAGCGGTGAATAAAATGATGTTCTGGATGTTGGGAAAAGGACATGACTTTACCTTTTTTAGTTATAAATTTTTATCTTATCCTATAAGATTATTTACAATAATACGATTAAAAAATGTGTCATTATAGGAAAAACAATCAGATAACTACTTTTCAAAACATAATATAAAAGGAGATAAAATGAACAATTTATGGAACCTAGCCTACTTACCCCAACAGTGTAATTTATGAGTTTAATTATAATATTTATTGATTAAATTTTAATCTTACTTCTACGCAAACATTCTATCCATTTTACTCTAGAGGTCTCAATGAATAACAAAACAATAAAATCTCTAACCCGTTCCTTCCTCGTTATTGGTTCGATCTGTCCAGCTTTAGGCCTCTTAAGCATGGAGACTACATTTGCCCAAGAGATTGTGAATCAAGAATATAAACCAGGTAATCCGATTTATGATAAATGGGACCAATTTTATAAAATTGAGAAGACTCAACCTGAAAATGCCGAGAAGTTATTATTAGAGCTCGGTGAAATGACACCTCAAGATATTAAAGTATGGAAAAGTTTAACTTATTTGCAGATTAGAATAGGCAAACAAGAAGCAGCTTTGCAAAGTTTAAGAAAAGCAGAGGCATTAGACCCAGCAGATGATAATTTAAAACTCCAAGAAGCCTATCTGCTTAACTCTCAAAAAAATAATAAAGAAGCTTTAGTAGTTTTTAAGGAGCTTACGCAATCTAAAGATGCCGATATTGCCAATAAAGCGACACAGGCTGTAAAGAATTTAAGTGGAGGGGAAGTCAAAACTTATTTCCGCGATGTGTATTTTGCACCTTCATATGAGTCACGTTACGACGATGTGATTTTTCCACTTAAAGCTCGCTATGGTAAGAATATTGATAATGGTCGAGCACAGGTGTATGGCTTTTTAAACTTAAACCGTGATACTCAATCTCAGGGCGGGGTACGACCTGAAATTATTGATGAAAATGCAGTAACTCTAGGTGTGGGCGCTAATTACCAACCTTGGATATCTATACCTGTGCGCATGTATTTAGAAGTGGGGGGAAGTTACGATCTGATTGATCGAAATAGAGATAAATTTCGTGAAAGTGTTGTCGGTGGGGTGACAGGTTATCAAGAGTGGTATTCTCAAAATAATTGTAATCATTCACTTTGCTTTAATGATTACTTCACTGATTTATATGGTAATGCAGCAACGTATTCTAGAGAAGATTATAACGTTATTGGTGATTTACGCTTACGTACGGGTTTGAATGTCTATAAAGGCGAGAATGGAACTGTACAGGCTTATTTGAAATTGCATGGCTTAGCTGACAGTAAAGATGAGTATTACAATAATTTATTTGAATATGGCCCCGGTATTTCATGGCAGCCTTTTAATTATCAGCCGATAAAACTACGTGTTGAGCGACTATATGGCAATTACTTTAAAGATGTGCCAGTAAATACAAAAGATCATTACAACAATACCCGAGTGGAACTCGTCTTTTATAAGGATTTCTAAAATGAAGAAAATTTTTATATCTATTGTATTTGGAACTCGTCCTGAATTAATCAAACTTGCCCCTGTTATTTTATTGGCAAAGCAAGATCCTCGTTTTCAAGTTGAGGTGATTTTTACTGGACAACACGATGAATTAGTAAGAGATGCGATAGATTTCTTTGGGGTTGAAATTGACCATCGTCTTAAAATTATGAATGCTGGACAAAGTTTAAATCAGCTACTCATACACGGTTTGAGCCAAATCGAGAATGTATATACTGATGGGCAAAAAAGAGATGCAATTGTTATTCAGGGAGATACAACAACTGTTTTAGCAGCTGGCTTAGTCGCGTTTTCAATGAAAGTTCCTGTAGCACATGTGGAAGCTGGTTTACGTTCTTATGATTTGGATCATCCTTTTCCAGAAGAGGGAAATCGTCAGTTAGTGTCACGTATTACCAAATGGCATTTTGCTCCGACAGAACAATCAAAAAGAAATTTACTCAATGAACAAATTCCATTAGAACTCATTACAGTTACAGGCAATACCGTTGTTGATGCGGTGTATTTAGGACGTAAATTAATTTCTGAAAAATCTGATTTGAAGAACCAGCTTGAACCTTATGGAATTCAATTAAAGCAAGATGATAAAGTTGTGCTTATTACTGCGCATCGTCGTGAAAACTTTGGCGGGGGAATTCAAAATATTTGTAATGCCGTTGAGCACTTAGCCCACGACCATCCTGATTTACATTTTATTTGGCCAGTCCATTTAAACCCAGCAGTACATGATGTGGTTCATGATAAGTTTAAAGACCATCCGCAAATCCATCTAGTTAAACCATTAGACTACCCTAGTTTATTGGCAGTTATAGACCGATCTAATTTTATTTTGACGGACTCAGGTGGGTTGCAAGAAGAGAGTCCATCATTTAATAAGCCCGTTTTAATTTTGCGAGACACCACAGAGCGACCAGAAGTCGTTGAAGTGGGAGCAGGCGTTTTAGTGGGTACAAACCAACAAAAAATTTTTGAAGAAGCTGAAAAGCTACTCACCGACCAACAGCACTATGAAAAAATGGCACATGTAGAAAACCCATTTGGTGACGGGCAAGCAGCTCAACGTATTCTCGATCAAATTGCTAAATCTTATGAATTGGCATAATGATGAGTTAAGAATTTCTTCTCACTTATGGCTTTATTAACACCACCATAAGTGAGGCGATACCACAAGCTCACTATATTGACGCACCAGCGGCTCATGTAATGAGGACCATCAAAAATATAGACAGTTTTTCCTTCATATGCTTTTAGCTGAGAAATAATTTCCCAAGGATATGCGGCTCTAAATTGCCCATTCTTTTTAACTCTAAAGGCTTCGAGTACTATAATTACTTTATCTTTTCCAAGCTTTTGTTCAAGTTGATCTAAAATATGTTTAGCTTGTTGAGGGGAACGTACACCTACGCCAACTCCGTCTTGGAAGAAAACGCCGTTATGTTCTGGTAACCAGCTTTTAACCCATAAATCGTAATGTTCGGGTTCGGTTTCACCACTATAAATACTCACCCAAACTGGTACTGGAAGTTTAGTTAAAACCTGACCTAAAGCACTTACTCTTAACCAAGTCGGATCTGCTTCCACTGGGAAATAATAACCTTTAGGTGCAGTTTTTTGCTCTTTTATAATTTCAGCAGATTTTTCCCCTAACTCAGTGACATTTGCCCGAGCTTTAGGTTCATTATATTCGCCGGCTAAACCCAATATTAGATTTTTAGCCCAAGGCTCTTGTTTAATTTTTTCTAAATTAATTGCTTTTTCCCATTGAGGAAAATTTGATTCTTTCCACCATGATTTAGACTCAACAACAGACCATTGGGGAACAAATGTATCAACACCTAAATAGTGCCAGTTTCCCTCTGGTGGAGTAGTGTTATTGTCGGGCTGCCAGAAAACTCCTTCAATATGCGGGGCTTGTCCTTGATGTTTGAACAACCCCGCATAAGCTATAACACTACAAATAATTAAAATAATAAAAGCAGCTATTTTAATTGGTATCTGTTTTTTCATTATTTCGTCTTAACCAGTACCACAAGAAGATAATTATTATCATGATTGCGGAGATAATCACAACTAATAAGAAGAAAGAAGATTGTTGAACTAAAGGTGCTTTTTGATTTCCGACAATAAGTTTTTGTAAAACATAAATATTTCCATTTTCTGAAACGAGCATTTTTGTCACGTTATTTGGAATTTTATGTTGTATTTTTTCCCAAAGGTGCATGAAAGCTTGTGCACCGCCTTGTGAGTCGGTAATCACGTCAAAGCGATTATTGTTATAACTCACAATAAAACCATTTTGGGCAGCAGGTGCATAAATAATATCTTGATGCATTAGTACTTGTTGTTGATAAATATCTTTATTCACACGAACATTTATTGCTTGTGGAGCACTTGGCGAATAACGGACTAGGTTAAGTGACATTGGTCCTTGTGTTAAAAGCATTTTTTTCGCAGTTTGGCCTAATACAATCGCGATATTTAACGCACCAGATTGATCATCAATTGCAATAGTCGGAGTCGTTGCTAAAGTCATTGAAATTGCGGCTACACCATTTTTGAGTTTATGGGGTAGCTTTAGGGTAGATTTAGCTGTATCAATCCAGAGCGAACCATGTGCAGTGGGTAAACACTGAGAGTTTGCAATCACCGAGTTTTCAAGCTTTAAATTAAAATTGGTGGTATTAGAAATAGCTTTGGCAAAAATGTTGAATTGTCGGTTAACGGGATCGGAAGCAAGGTCGGCTGTTTTCATACTGCCTGCAAGTCCGCCATCAATCCAAGCCGTAATATTTGAACCTTGCAATAAACCACTTTGGATACGTAGTGCAATTTGCCCTTGCAAGATATCGGTTGGTTGCCATACTGCTGGGAAATCAAGGAATAAGTTCTTTTCCGCGTGATTTAATCTGAAGTCCTCAATGCCTAAGTCTGCAAGTGTATTGATTTTTTTAAACTGTGCCCAAGTTGGGGTAGAGATCGTTGTAGGGAAAACTGCACTTCCTGTATCAAGTTGCTCTACATACGAGGGATTGATTAGTCCATTTATGGCAGCAGTGAGTTCTTGTGGTGTGTGATAAGTAATTGAAAGAGTGGCCACTCCATCTGCTGGTTTTGCAATTTGTACTAAAGCACCCCCTTTGAGTGGCGTAGCTGAGCGAATCACTTCAATAATGAAATTTGTTTCATCATTTAAATTAGTTTGTCCTGAATCAACCCATTCAATTGGTGTGATTGAAGTCCATGAGCTTGCTAATCTAGCGAGCATAGAAGCTTCTATAATCTCTTTACGGTTATATTTTAAAATACCAACAAACGGAGTAGGCCGTCTCGCTTGTGGATTAGCTAAAGCATCTGGTAAGTCTTTTAAACGGTATATATTACGGATAGGCGTAAAGTCGAGTTGGGAATTGCTTAAATAAGTTAAGTGATCAATATCTTCTGTACAGAATGTTTCTTTGGTTTGATTCAGCGTAGTCGGTTTAGCATACTGTTGAATAATAAAATCTAAACGATGAAAGCCACTCTGACTTGCTGGGATATCAAATTTGAATTGACCGTCCCCACTCAGTGTAGTGTTATAAATGAGTTTATCATCATATTTTACGAGTAAAGTTGTATCACTTTCAGTGGAATAATCACTTGAAAATTGAATATTTTGCCACTGGGCACCTTTTCCAATATAGAAAAAATGAGGCTCGACCGTATATTTTGTTGAAGTACTAATATCGTCGAGTTTCCATATGTACGCATGAGCAGACATGGCGAGCATAAGACTGGTGCTGGCAAGGAGCACTTGAGCTGTTTTGTAGAGATCAAAAGTCTTTTTCATTTATTTTTTCTCCTTGCTACGTTCCGTTTTGTACCATTGAAGGGAGTTGCCCTGTATTTTATTTTTAAGCATGTCATATGCGGCTTTAAAAACAATAAATAGAAATATTTGTGAGTAACTTACATAAGATAAAACAGAGTAAAAATAGAGTTCTGGTTTAACTTTTTCGAGTGAAAGGGTAAACCACATTTGTGCGACATATAGACAAAACGAGAGGCCCCACAGTAATGTGAAGGGACCAGGAACTGAAATGCCTGCGATACCCAGTAACCCAAGCGTCAAGGTGATATGACTCCAGAATAAAGCGGGTACGAAAAGTATGTAGCACATAATGTTATTTAGAATTTCAATTCCAATAGGAAATGGGGTTCTCAACGCTACTGGTAAATATTTACGAGTCACATAAAAATTACCCTGAGTCCACCGTGAGCGTTGTTTAACAAATACACTTAAAGATGGTGGATCTTGTTGCCAACCAATTGCGTAGGGAACCCATTTAATTCGTTTTTGTCCGATAAAAATTCGGAAGCTCATTTCAGTGTCATCGACCAATGACTTCTCATCAAAACCACCTAAGGTTTCTAATGCATCACGCCAAATGACATAGTTGGTACCCATTAATGTGGATAGCTCAAAACGTTGCCAACGCCCGCCTTGGAAAATCCATTGGAAAAAGATGAACTCAATGGCAATAAATCGAGTCAAAATACTATCTTGCCAATTACGGGTTCTTACTTTGCCATTTACAGCCACTAATTTTTTATCTGCAAGTAGTGTTTGAGCTAATAACCTTACGCAGTCGGGTTCAGGTGTACTGTCTGCGTCATAAACAACAATAAGTTCACCTTTGGCATGGGGTAGGCCATTATTTAGTGTCCTAGATTTACCTTTGCCTCCCATTCCTTTAGGAACGTTGACAATTTTTATGCAAGGATAAATCTGCGCTAGATTTTCGGCGATTTCTAGGGTGTTATCTTTAGAACCATCATTAATCAGCAAAACTTCATATGCTTCGGCTGGATAATCCTGTTGCGCGATTGCATGTAAAGTATCTTCAATCACTACGCCTTCATTATAGGCAGGAATCAAAACACTCAAAACGGGCCATCTATCGGGTACGGGTAGGTTCTGTAACTCTTTTTCTGCTGTTTTTGAGTATTTCCAAGCCTGATAACTTAGCCATGCCCAAAATGCTTGAGGAATCCAGATGCCTA
Organism: Acinetobacter sp. ACIN00229; assembly: GCF_016106645.1. Lineage (NCBI taxonomy): Bacteria > Pseudomonadati > Pseudomonadota > Gammaproteobacteria > Moraxellales > Moraxellaceae > Acinetobacter > Acinetobacter sp. ACIN00229. The sequence goes on along the minus strand of NZ_JADWOM010000002.1, from coordinate 277,765 downwards.
AAAAACCAAATAGGAAGAGAATATCAATGGGAGCCATTTGATTTAACCCTCCTAATAATAGATGAGATCAGCAATAACAATAAAATCACCCCGATGACCAAGGAGATCCAAGAAATATAGCTGCCGAAAGTACCAAGTAGGTCAGGATAGGTTGTGGTTAAAATAAGATCGAGTGGAACTACAACTGTACTTAAACCAATAAAAATATACCCAAAAAAACTAGTGTTTATATGTTCAGGCGTGCTTATGTATTTAATATTATTAAATTTCCATGAAATGCCGAGTTGAGGATATCGAATATTTGTGGTCGGAAGATCAGCAGGAGGATTAATAATAATTTCATAACCAGAAACATGACCATTAAAATTTTTGGCTGAATAAAATAAATGCTGCTTTTGTTTAATCTCTCTAGAGGGTAGCGGAAGTTCCTTTGGATTAAACTTAACAATATAGCTGCCAGCGGTCTGGGAAATTAAGTTTTCATCCCAACCTGTTGAAACAAAAGCAGCCATAGGCCGTAAACCAATTGCAGTTGAAAATGTAGCTTTGGCAGCAAAATATTGAGGTTGTTCAGATTTAAAAAGTACAATCGGAATAGCGCCTTGGCTCACTGCCTCTTTTAATAAGAAATAGTGAGAAAAGCTAAAAACCTCATCTGGTAATATGATGCCTGGCTTAATTCCTTTATGAATAAGCCCTTGAAAACTGTCTGAACTGATTTGGTCAATTGTAAAAATAGGCCACCATGTGTCCTGTGAGGGGAAAAACATGGAAAGGTCATTAATACTTTGAACTTCAGTTCTTGTTTGTTCAGATTTAATCTCGCAATGATAATATTGACGATAGAATTGCTGCAAAGTGCCATCTGGATACTGACTAGAGGCAATAATAATTCCACAAATATTAAGAAGATTAGACATTAAGTAATCTCCTCTTCAGGTGGAATCTGAATAATTTTATATTCGACTTCAAGCCGCAAAGTCATAATTTCTTTTAGCTTTTTAATAAATTCAGGTTCTTCTTCTGTTTTTTGTTGACGAATAACAATACTGTATATCGTTTCTAGATCATCATCAGCAAACTGGAAAACAATTTCTTGCGGGTGATGCTGGCTCAAAATTTTAATCATTTCATTTTGAGTGGTTTTCCATACATCATCGCCTAACATTTCTTTAATTAAGCTTCGGTTGAGAATCCTGATTTCAAAGACTTCATAGTCTTGTATGTGATGATGATCAAGAAGTTTGAAGAAACTACGTTGAAAATACTTAAGTGCGCTAAGCGGGAAAATATCACGGCGATAATTTCGATCATAACTTTGTATATCACGATATTTTTGGACGTTAATTTCAATATTGTGGCGTACAGCACTCAGAAAAAGAGGAATGAGAGGAATAATAAAAAGTAAAAGGAGCTGACGTTCAATATGTGTTTGTGCCCCTAGGTCGAGTAGAAAATATACGGCAACACCTATGAAAGCGAGTAAACCAACAATTAAAGATGCGCCAACTTCTAAAAAAGCCCCAGAAATTAAAAGAATAAGAATAAAAATCCAGCTTCCTCTAAAACTTACAGGCAGCCACTCGTATGCCACCATCCCCATAAATAGATGAGCTGCGATAATCCATAAGACGAGTGTTCTTCCAGGGTTCTTCTGTTGCTGTTGCATGCGAGCTATGGCTACCTTTTTTGTAATGTTAATTTTTTTATACTTTTATTACTAAACGTGAGACATTGCGAAGTTATTGTTGTTTATGGCCTTTTTAAGTATCTATTATGTTTATTTGTAGATCAAAGTCACCATTTAGTCAAATATTGTTATTATTTTTTAATCAAAAATAAACAGATAAGACGTAATTCTTATCTAAATACTCTTGTATGTTTCAATTGCTTTCAGGCGAGTTTCTTTCAAATCAACAATTGGCTTTGGATAATTCAACTGAAGCGGAGTTTTACTTGAGTAGGGTTCATGAATCACTTTATTGTCTAGATGAGCTAATTCATCCACCCATTGACGAATATAGTCTCCGTTTGGATCAAATTTCTTAGACTGAGCAATAGGGTTAAAAATTCGGAAATAGGGTACAGCATCAGTTCCAGTTGATGCACACCATTGCCAACCACCATTATTCGCTGCTAAATCACCATCAATTAAGTGTTCCATAAACCATTGTTCACCGATTCGCCAATCGATGAGTAGGTTTTTACATAAAAACATAGCGGTAATCATACGGACTCGATTATGCATCCAGCCTGTTTTTAGTAGTTGACGCATGCCCGCATCAATAATCGGTATACCTGTTTGGCCAGTTTGCCATGCGGTTAGGTGCTCTGGATTATGATTCCATTTAATTTTCTGAGTATCTTTTTTAAACGGAATGTGTTTAGACACATGTGGAAAATCAAATAAAATATGCTGATAAAACTCTCTCCAAAGCAGTTCATCTAACCAAGTCTGCTGACCTTCGTTTGCAAGATGGAAGTTGCCATGTTTAGTTCGGAAAAGGGCTTGTAAACATTGACGAATAGACAAAATTCCAAGATTTAAATAGGGGGAAAGTTGGCTAGTTCCTTTTACATTTGGAAAGTCACGTTCTAATTTATAATCAGATAAATGATCTTCAATAAATATGTCGAGCTGCTCAAGGGCAAAATCTTCTCCAGTCGACCATAAGTTTTGTTGGTCTTTAGAAATAGATGAGTCAAAAAAAGTTTCTATATCTTCTAGACTTAAACTTTTTATATTTGAATCAGGCTCTGGTTTGGCTTTTTGCTTTTCAGGAATTGGATAGCACTGAGGCAAACCGCTGATATCTAGTTTTGAATAACATGCTTTTTTAAATGCACCGAAAACTTGATAGGGTTGCTCTGACTGGTTGCGAATGGAACGTAAAGGAAAAATCGTACGGTCATGAAATAGAAAAAGTTCTTTAACTTGTTGATTTAAAGCCTGCTGTACAGTTTTATCTCTTTTCAACTCATTCACGCCTACTTCTATATTTGAGTAAACATTTTCGATATGAAGTTGATGTGTGAGTTCGCAAATATAATCTGCAATATCTTTCCAGTAGGGAATCACTTGAATGATCAGTGGGATATTAAGCTTCTCTAATTCTTTTTTAAGTTGTTGAAGCTGACGTAAATAGAAATTAATTTTTATAGGTGCATCGTGATGTATTTTCCATTGTTCAGGCGACAAGATAATTAACCCAATCGTAGGCCCTTGCTGGCAAGCATGCCATAAAGCAGCATGGTCTCGAACTCTCAAATCCTGACGAAACCAAATCAGCTGATTTACGTTTGACATGAAAGATACCCTTATAAAGTTGAGTGAGTTAGAGGTTTATTATCAAGATATTATATAAAAATAAATACATAAAAAAAGCAAAGCCGAAGCTTTGCTTTTATCTTCATCTAAAGATGAATTAGTGGTGGTGACCACCTGCACCGTGTACGTGACCGTGATCTAATTCTTCTTCAGAAGCTTCACGGATTTCTACGATTTCAACTTCAAAAGTTAAATCTTGACCAGCAAGTGGGAAGTTAGCATCTACAACAACGTTGTCGCCTTCAACAGCTTTAACAGTTACGATCTGAACGCCGTCATCTGTTTGAGCTTGGAATTGCATACCAGGTTGAATGTTTTCAACACCTTGGAACATTTGAGCTGGAACTTCTTGTACTAGGTCTGGGTTGTATTCGCCATAACCTTCAGCTGCTGGTACATTAACAGTAAATTTGTCACCAACAGTTTTACCTTCTAATGCATTTTCAAGACCAGGAATGATATTGCCTGCACCGTGCAAATAGGCAAGTGGTTCGCCTTGAGATTGATCAAGTGTTTCACCCTCAGCGTTTGTTAATTTGTAGTGGAATGAAACCACGTGGTTATTTGCAATAGCAGTCATGTTTTTGATCCATTCAATCAATTAAAGCGTACATCATAAAGTGAAAAATAAATTTTGTAGACTACAAAATCTTAATCTTTGGCACTTTTTCTAATGCGTTTTTATATAAATAGGGACGAACTTAAAAAATTCAACTTAATACAGCTTAATTTTTGGACGTACACGTCTTGTAAGTAAATCTTTCATTGTGAGTAGTCCAGCTTGAGTGTATCCATGAATCGTTGCTTGATGTAAACGATACAAAGATACGTACATGGTTTTTGCAATATAACCTTGCACGCTGACATCGCCAAGTAATTCTCCAACGGCTTTATTACGACTTAAAGACACGAGGGAACCTTTGTCGTTAAACGTGAACATTGGCTGTGAACGGCCGTTAAGTCTGGCAGCCATAGCATCAACTAAAAAGCTTGCTTGTTGGCTGGCAACTTGAGCACGTGGTCCAAGAGGAGGGTTTCGTGCATCAAGTTGGCAATGGGCACAATCACCAAACGCAAATACATTTGGATCAGAATAGGTTTGCAACGTTGCATAGACCATTAAACGGTTAATGTTATCTCGTTTAAAGTCTGTAAAACTTTCTAATACCTTAGGTGCTTTTACGCCTGCTGCCCAAACGGTAATATCACTTTTGAGTTGGTTGCCATTACTAAAGTAGATGCAATGCTTATCAATTTTTTCAACGCGGTGTTGAGTTAACATTTCAACGCCCATTTTTCTGAGTTGCTCGGCACTGTGTTCAGCAGTTTTATCCGTCAGAGCAGGTAAAATGCGCTCAGAGGCTTCAATGAGTGTAATTTTGACTTGGTTGGGGTGAATCTTCTTTAAGCCATATCGATAAAAGTTTTTGGTTGTTTCAATTAACTCGGCTGCAAGTTCTACACCTGTTGCTCCCGCACCAACGATTCCGATATTTAAAGTTCGCTGATTAGGTTGATTTTGAGCTTCAATATAAAGATGTAATAAATCTTGCTGGAAAACATCGGCTTGTTTTCTGCTATCGAGGAAATGGCAGTTTTCACGTACACCCGTGGTATTAAAGTCATTTGATACTGACCCAAGCGCTAAAATAAGTGTGTCATAACTGAGCTCTTGCGGATGATTCTGTTGATCCTTAGACACTTGAGGGGGCATTAGTTCAATTAACTTTTTATCTTTATTGACCCCAATTAATGTTCCGAGCACAAATTCATAATGATGTTTTTCTGAGTGTGCAAAATAGTTAGTTTGTTCTTCGTGTGGATTTAAAGAGCCAGCAGCGATTTCGTGAAGCAGTGGTTTCCAAATATGGGTGAGGTTTTGATCAACCAATGTAATCTTTGCTTTACGATTTTTCCCAAAAGTTTCACCGAGTTGTGTTGCCAGTTCTAAGCCACCAGCACCACCACCAACAATTACAATATGATGTAAATTTTGGGCCATTTTTTTCACCTAATTATTTTTCTATAAAAAAAGATGGCTAAATTATGCCATCTTTTATTTATAAAATTTATTGTGCGTCTGTGCACAATTTGATGTTTTTAGTGCGAATCTACAGGGTAGAGTTTTGCAGCACTATGTTCACTTGATGAAAAAATAGAGAAGAGGCTAGAAAACCACATTGCAATTTTTTGGAAAATATTAGCTTCTTCAATATGTACATTATCTTCGATTTGAAGACTACGGATCAGTTGATTATTTTGATAAATCGATACTGTTGCCAAACTCATGACTTTCATTAACGGTGCAGTTAATTGTTTTTCATTGAGTTCAATGTTTACACTTGTTTGAGTCGTTTCGAGCGGAGCAATAACCTTTGGCTGAAGGTTGCTATCAATTACTTGAACGCGCTGAGTGATATTATCAAAATTATTTAGGTCAATTGGTGCTGGATCAGCATATAACGAAGTCGTTACAATCGTAGGTTGTTTTGTCGCTACCTTGAACATTTTTAAAGTCGACTTTACAACAGGCAGCTCGGCAATTAATTTTTGCTCAGGAATAATAACTTCATCACGTGTATAGGTATAAGCAAGATTCATTAATTTATCTGCAATCTCAGCACGTTTTACTGCACTCGGTGTGCCTAAAACAATGACCAATAAACGTCTTTGAGCTAAGTCTGATGAAAATGAAGGACGTGAAGCAGTTAATGCCAAATTATAACCTGCTGCTTTAGTGTAGCCAGTTTTTAGTCCATCAACAGATGGGTCATATTTCAAAGCAAGGTTAGTCGCATGGTGAAAACGTTGATTGAAGCTAAAGCTTGGCATTTTTGAATAATGCAAATATTCAGGCGTTTCTTTAATTACGGCCTGACCTAATAAGCTTAAATCATGTGCCGTAGTGTAATGATCCGGCATCGTAATTCCAGGTGGGTTACTAAAATGGGTATCTTTCATACCCAAAGCCTGAGCTTCCTGATTCATACGTTGTACAAAATGGGGAACATCACCAGAAATTTTTTCAGCTAAGGTCACGGCTGCATCATTCGCAGACATAACAATTAAACCTGCCAATAATTGATCAACAGAAATTTGTTCACCAGCTTTAAGATACATTTGTGATTCATCCCACTGCACGACACCAACCACTGGTGTTGCAGTAATGATTTCTTCTTTTTTCAGCTTTCCGGCTTTAATCTCTTTTAAAGCAATATAGGCAACCATCATTTTGGTTAAAGATGCTGGCGCGCGTTGCACGTGGCTATTATGCTCGGCAATGATTTGACCCGATTGAGTATCTACAATAGTCCATGCAGCGGCTTCAACACTTTCAGGTGCAATATTGAGTAGCGCAGCATTGGTTAGAGTGGTGCAGAAAAGACTGAATAGGGTAAAAAGAGATAGAAAAAATTTCACGGATGACCTTAACTTTTACTGGCAAATACGGGACACAGATGCACAGCATGCTATGCCTTTTTTTAATGGAAGGCTAGTGGAAATTGTTGCCAAAAAATACATGTACGCAAGAGGATACAAAAAAGTGATAATCTAATGCGAAGCCGTTCTTATTTTTAAATTGAAGAATTTATGTTGCATTATCAAATTGAGTTCGATGATTACAAACAACACCTTGTTCACGTGACAATTCGTTTTTTAGCCAATCCGAATCAGGAACTTTGGCTGCCAACGTGGATTCCGGGTAGTTATCTAATTCGAGAGTTCTCAAAACATATTGAAGCCGTTAAAGCTTATGATGAAGCTGGACGTCTGTTGGATATTAAAAAAACGAGCAAGAATCGTTGGCGTTTATTTAATACCGATCATGAGTTAATGACGATTGAATATGATGTATATGCATATGATTTGTCTGTACGTGGTGCATATGTCGATCAGACCCGCTTATATATCAATCCAGCATGTGTATGTTTAGCTTTAGAAGGCCAAGAACAATCTGCTTGTGAAGTCGAAGTGTTCTTGCCAGATGAATTAAAGCATTTTCAGTTAGCAACAGGTTTGGCTTCAAAAAGTCTAGTTAAAGGTCGCTTTACTTTAAAAGCTGATCATTATGATCAATTGATTGATAGCCCGTTTGAATTGGCTGATCAAACACGTTTTAGTTTTGAAACACATGACATTGAACATGAGTTTGTAATTTCTGGCCCACATAATGCCAATGTTGATCGCTTAAAAGCCGACATTGAAAAGATTTGTGCAGCCGAAATAAATATGTTCGGTTCAGCGCCATTTAAAAACTATACCTTTATGACGATGGCAACAGGGAATAGTTATGGTGGATTAGAACATTGTAATAGTACAAGTTTGATTACACCGCGTGACGATTTGCCAAAATCGAATGAACCAACTGAACCTTCTAAAGACTATCAACGCTTTTTAGGCTTATGTAGTCACGAATATTTTCATTCATGGTTAGTAAAGTTCATTCGCCCAGAAAACTTTGCAAATTATAATTTGCACCAAGAAGGCTACACCTCTTTACTTTGGATATTTGAAGGTTTTACTTCATATTATGATGACCTGATTTTATTGCGTAGTGGCGTAATTTCTCAGAAGTCTTATCTTGATTTACTCAAAGCACAAATTGATCGCTATTTACAAAATCCAGGCCGTTTTGTTCAAACAGTGGCCGAATCAAGTTTTGATGCGTGGATTAAATTTTATCGTCAAGATGAAAACTCGAATAACGCGGGTACGAGTTACTACAATAAGGGTGCTTTAGTTGCGTTGTGCCTAGATTTAGGTTTACGTCTACGTGGTTCTAGTCTTGATGCTTTAATGCGTCGATTATATGAAAATACTCAAAATGGTATGCAAGTAAACGAAAGAACCATTTTTGATTTATGTAAAGAACTGACGGGTGATAATTGGATTGAACAAATTAATCATTTGATTAACACGACTGATGAATTACCGCTTGATCAATTGTTTCCTGAGTTTGGCTTAAGCTATAGAGTTAAAACTGACAAATCTTTGCCATTAGGTTTAAAACTTGTCGATAAGCCAGAAGGTGTGCTTGTGCAAAGTGCTCGCCGTGATAGTGCAGCAGCGAAAGCAGGTATTTCTGCCAATGATGTGATTATTGCAATTGATGGTTTAAAAGCATCCACTAAGCTTATTGAGAAGTATGCAAAGCAGGGTGGTACTTATAGAGTCTTTGCTTTCCGTCGTGATGAGTTAATATCTTTTGAAGTCGATTGCGCTACATCTGAATTAACCGAAGTTGAACTCATCGTTGAAGATCAAGCTAAAACTGAAAAATGGTTAAAAGCTTAGATTAAAGCTAAATAGTTTATAAAAAACCGATGTTTTGCACATCGGTTTTTATTTTTAAGTACATCCAAATGGTGAAATCCGTTTTACCTTTGAGTTTATTTTGAATGAAAAGTATAATAATTGTCAGAACACTGAAAGATATCTCATGTAATTTAATGATGTTTAATGCCTGAAAAGTGATCTGAATGTGCGTATTACAATGACTTAGATATCAGAAAATTATCTATATATTTGAATTATGTATTATTTCGCTACGAAATGTCGTTATCACTGGATATTTCGTTGACTGGAAGGCAATGAGAGCCGATACTCTCAGGGTTTTATTTAAGCATATCGGTTCGTAGGCACTGGGCCAAAAGCTCGGTCCTCAACACTCAATCAAACGGAAGGGGCTATATATGGCTGGTGAAAAGTCAACTATTATTTACACACTGACTGACGAGGCGCCACTATTGGCGACCTATTCGCTACTGCCGATCATTGAGACCTTTACTAAGCCAGCTGGCATCGAGATTATTAAAAGTGACATCTCTGTAGCTGCACGTGTGCTCGCAGAATTCGCTGATTACCTAAGTGAAGAGCAAAAGGTATCCGACAACCTTGCAGAGCTTGGTCGTCTTACACAAGATCCAGATACTAACATTATCAAACTCCCGAACATTAGTGCGTCTGTTGCGCAATTAACTGCATGTATCAAAGAGCTTCAATCAAAAGGTTATGCAATTCCTGATTATCCGGAAAATCCTGCAACCGAAGAAGAAAAATCAATCAAAGCTCGTTATGGTAAGTGCCTTGGTTCAGCAGTAAACCCTGTCCTTCGTGAAGGTAACTCTGACCGCCGTGCTCCAGCAGCAGTTAAAAACTATGCGAAAAAACACCCTCATTCAATGAGCGAGTGGAAACAGTGGTCACAAACTCACGTTTCACATATGGAAGAAGGTGACTTCTACCATGGTGAAAAATCAATGACACTTGATCGCGCACGTAATGTGAAAATGGAACTTATCACGACCAGTGGTAAGAGCATTGTTCTTAAGCCAAAAGTTGCGCTTCAAGAAGGCGAAATCATTGACTCAATGTTCATGAGCAAGAAAGCACTTTGTGATTTCTATGAAAAAGAACTTGATGATTGTAAAGAAGCGGGAATTTTATTCTCTCTACACGTAAAAGCGACAATGATGAAAGTTTCACACCCGATCGTTTTCGGTCACTGTGTGAAAATTTACTACAAAGAAGCTTTCGAAAAACACGGTAAGTTATTTGACGAATTAGGTATTAACGTTAATAACGGTATGGCTGGGTTATACGAAAAAATCGAAACTCTTCCTACTTCATTACGTGAAGAAATCATTGAAGACTTACATGCTTGTCAAGAACACCGTCCTGCACTTGCAATGGTTGACTCAGCAAAAGGCATCACAAACTTCCATTCACCAAACGACATTATCGTTGATGCTTCTATGCCAGCAATGATCCGTGCGGGTGGTAAAATGTGGGGTGCTGATGGTAAGCAATATGATGCTAAAGCTGTTATGCCAGAATCAACATTTGCTCGTATTTACCAAGAAATGATCAACTTCTGTAAGTGGCATGGTAACTTCGATCCGAAGACTATGGGTACTGTACCGAACGTTGGCTTGATGGCTCAAAAAGCTGAAGAATACGGTTCTCACGATAAGACTTTTGAAATTTCAGAAGCTGGTATTGCAAACATTACCGATCTTGACACTGGTGAAGTGTTATTGACTCAAAATGTTGAAGAAGGCGATATCTGGCGTATGTGTCAGGTTAAAGACGCTCCGATTCGTGACTGGGTAAAACTTGCAGTAACTCGTGCACGTAACTCAGGCATGCCTGCGATCTTCTGGCTTGACCCGTACCGTCCACACGAAAATGAATTGATCAAAAAAGTACAAACGTATTTAAAAGATCATGACACGACTGGTCTTGATATCCAGATTATGTCTCAAGTTCGTGCAATGCGTTACACACTTGAGCGTGTAGTACGTGGTCTAGATACTATTTCTGTGACTGGTAACATCTTACGTGACTACTTAACTGACTTGTTCCCAATTATGGAACTTGGTACTTCTGCGAAAATGTTATCTATCGTTCCGCTTATGGCGGGTGGTGGTATGTACGAGACTGGTGCGGGTGGTTCAGCGCCAAAACACGTACAACAGCTTGTTGAAGAAAACCACTTACGTTGGGATTCGCTTGGTGAGTTCCTTGCTCTAGCAGCTTCTTTAGAAGAAATGGGCATTAAAGAAAATAATGCTCGTGCTAAGTTACTTGCGAAGACTCTTGATGAAGCAACTGACAAGTTACTTGATAATGGTAAGTCTCCATCACGCCGTACAGGTGAGATTGACAACCGTGGTAGCCATTTCTACTTGTCACTTTACTGGGCAGAAGCACTTGCTGCACAGAACGAAGATGCTGAGTTAAAAGCTAAATTTGCTTCACTTGCAAAAACATTAGCTGAAGAAGAGCCGAAGATTGTTGCTGAACTTGCTCAAGTACAAGGTAAGCCAGCTGACATCGGTGGTTACTATGCAATTGATAAAGCAAAAGTAGATGCTGTAATGCGTCCAAGTGCTACATTTAATGCAGCTCTTGCAACTGTTAGTGCTTAATTACTAACTCTTTAGTGAATAGCTCAAAAGCCGGTGTATAAACACCGGCTTTTTTTATTTTTATAAAAATAAATGGCATTAAAAAAGCCCACCGAAGTGAGCTTTGAAAATTTAGATCTTAACGACTATTACGTCCGCGACCACGTGGTGCTTTTGTATTTGGACGAGTTGTACCATTAGTCTTACGACGTGGCTTTTCACTTTCATCCATTTGCCAAATACGTTTTGTACCAGACTTTTTCGCAGAACCATCTTTGTTTTTACGAACCATCGGTTTACCGCCAGTACCACCTGGTTTTTTCACATATGAACGTGAACGATAAGGCTCTTCCGAAGGAACATCTTTAAAGTCTGGGTAGAGTAGGGGTTCGATTTCTTTGATGTCGCCCGGTTGTAATCCTAATTGGACTAAATCAATTGAACCAATTTTAGTACGAATGAGACGTAAAGTTGGAAAACCTACCGCAGAAGTCATACGACGAACTTGACGGTTACGGCCTTCGCAAATTGAAATTTCGACCCAAGACGTTGGAATGTTGGCACGATAACGTACAGGTGGGTTACGTTCCCATAACCACTCAGGTTCACTTACTTTAATGGCAGTAGCTGGAAGTGTCATACCATCATTAAGTTCTACACCTTTACGAAGCTGCTCAAGGGCTTCTTCGGTTACATCGCCATCAACTTGAACTAAATACGTTTTGTATTTTTTATTTGCAGGATTGGTAATGAACTGATTCAGACCACCATGATCGGTTAAAAAGACTAAACCCTCAGAGTCCATATCAAGACGGCCTGCCAAGCGCAAAGTCGGGTCATCAACAAAGTCTGAGACGGTCATATGCGCTTCGTCTTTACGAAACTGGGAGAGAACGTCATAAGGTTTGTTGAGAATGACAATTTTCATAAAAAATGGCTTCTTCTTTCAAATAACTAGAGAAAACATTGAGCTATATTTAAGTGTGAAATTTGCTTATTTCCCACATAAATCTCAAAAAGAATTAAATTCGATTAAGCTATTATGCGTTAATAAAAGTTGAAAGTATTGTTTATCGATAATTATTTTTAGTTAATTAAGTATTATAAAAGGGAGAATTTACACAATGGGTTATCAGAAGATCGTAGTTCCTGCTGACGGCGACAAAATTAAAGTAAATGCAGACCTGTCACTGAACGTACCAAACCATCCAATTATTCCTTTCATTGAAGGTGATGGTATTGGTGTGGATATTACGCCAACTATGAAAACAGTTGTAGATGCTGCTATTTTAAAAGCTTACGGTGGCAAGCGCTCAATCGAATGGATGGAAGTGTATTGCGGTGAAAAAGCCAATAAAATTTATGGCAACTACATGCCAGAAGAAACTTTTGAAGCACTCCGTGAGTTCGTTGTATCTATCAAAGGTCCGTTAACGACTCCGGTGGGTGGAGGCATTCGTTCACTCAACGTTGCCTTACGCCAAGAATTAGATCTATATGTTTGCGTACGTCCAGTACGTTGGTTTAAAGGCGTTCCTTCACCTGTTCAGCACCCAGAATTAACGGATATGGTGATTTTCCGTGAGAACTCGGAAGATATCTATGCAGGTATTGAATGGAAAGCCGATTCTGAAGAAGCTAAAAAAGTGATTAGGTTTCTTCAAGAAGAAATGGGTGTCACAAAAATCCGTTTCCCTGAAGGATGTGGGATTGGAATTAAACCTGTATCGAAAGAAGGTTCACAGCGTTTAGTCCGTAAAGCCATTCAGTTTGCAATTGAAAATGACAAGCCTTCTGTGACCCTTGTTCACAAGGGAAATATCATGAAATACACCGAAGGGGCATTTAAAGAGTGGGGCTATGAACTGGCTCTAGATCGTTTCGGTGGAGAACTAATTGATGGTGGTCCATGGGTTAAAATTAAAAATCCTAGAACTGGTAAAGACATCATTATTAAAGATGTCATTGCAGATGCGTTCTTACAGCAAATTTTAATGCGTCCAGCAGATTATTCCGTTATTGCTACTCTAAATTTAAATGGTGATTATATTTCTGATGCTTTGGCAGCTGAAGTAGGCGGCATTGGTATTGCACCAGGTGCAAATATTGGAGGTGCAATTGCAGTTTATGAAGCAACTCATGGTACTGCGCCTAAATATGCAGGTCAGGATAAAGTAAACCCGGGTTCTATTATTCTTTCCGCAGAAATGATGCTACGTGATATGGGCTGGACAGAAGCTGCAGACCTGATCATTAAAGGAATTGCTGGAGCGATTGCAGCTAAAACCGTAACTTACGATTTTGAACGCCTAATGCCAGGTGCAACCTTATTACGTTGTTCTGAATTTGGTGATGCGATTATAAAACATATGGGAGAGTAATCTTCTATAAAAAAAGCCCTCGGTTGAGGGCTTTTTTTATTGCATAAATTCTGGATGCTTCGGAGACTTAATAAAACCAGTTTTCTTTTGATAACTCTGGTCTAGGGCTTGAATAACAAGAACGAAAGCAACTAGAAATAAAGGAAAGAGCAGAGTTTTCACGATTTGTTTTCTCCGAGAGTTGAGGTGAAAGAAGGGCGTACAGGAAATAAAAGGCAAACTGCAAAAAGAAGAACGATTCCACCCAAAAGAAAGAGATGGGCATAAGACCAATGCAAATGATGTAAAGTACTAATGACAACCCCACCTAAAAGCTGAGTGCTAGCAAACCCAATGGTGGCAAGGCTCCAAAGCTTTTGATAACGTTGCTCATAAATCTGTAGCAGACTATAAGAACTAATAAATACGGTTGCGGGAGTGAGTAAGCCTGTCAGAAGTGAAGACAAGGCGAGTAAAGAAGCGGTCTGTGAAAGGAAAGGCAAAACAACGGCTAGGCAGTAAATCGCATATAACCATTTAATGGCTTGTATATATCCAATTATTCGGCTTAAGCAATAAGCGACAAATGCACCAATGCAGCTTCCTACTCCATACAGAACCCAAAATAAATTCCTTTGCTGCAATGGAAAATGCAGAGTTCCAGATAAATAATCCATCCAAAACAAAGAATGTGGAATATAGGCAAAGGCACTACACATATAGGCAATAATAATGACAAGGCCTAAACGTGATTTTTGTGAGGCTTGTAAAGTAGTAGATTGAGGTTTAATAATCTGGGCAGTATTGCTACTTAATAAGCGATAAAGAGTTAAGCTTCCTAATAAAGAAATACCTGCAAAAATATCCCAAACATAATGCACGGGCATATTTTTAAGTAGGGGAATAATAATGGTGGCAGATAAAACCCCTACACCAATCCCGCTAAATCCTAAAAAGTTAACTTTTAATCTTTGCGTGGTGGGAATGTATTTCATTGCAAAGCTAGGTGCCAAAATCATAAGTAAGCCGCCAGCAATACCTGAAATCGTACGCCAAAAAATGAACCACACCAAAGGCATATCCATGAATGAACAGCATAGTAGGCTGAGGCTGCCAGCTATAGTCGAAAGTACGATCATGGGTGGAATGTACTTTTCTTTAATACTCAATAGCGCTAATAAGGCACCCATGAGATATCCCAATAAATTTGCGCTGCCTAGGTAACTGGCAAAATCATGAGTCCAGTGGTACTGCTCGATCATGATGGGCATGAGTGCGGTATAGGAAAATCTAAAAACACCAATTCCTAAACAAGTTGCCAAAAAGACAATTAAGCTCATTCGATAAAACGTAGACATGAGAAGACGCTCAATTTTTTTATTATTAAAAGCGAGTTTATCAATCATTAAAAATGATTTAATATGATAGTAATTATCTTATTTTGAGATAGTGAAATGTTACTTAAGTCTTTAGAGTTTTTTTTAGCGGTTGTAGAGAGTGGAAGTTTTTCATTAGCTGCCAAAAAAATGTATACGGTTCAATCGAATATCACGAGCCATATAAAAAAACTTGAAGAAGAGTTAGGGGTTATTTTATTCAATCGTAATAACCCTGTGACTTTAACGAATGCAGGACAACAGCTACATAGTTATGCTGTTCAAATGATTGCACTGCATGACAAAGCTAAAAAGATCTTTCAAGAAGGTGATATTGACCCGAATGAAACCATTCGTTTGGGCAGCATGGAAACAACCGCAGCAATACGTTTGCCACAGTTGCTCAATAAATCTATGCAGCAATATCCTACTTTGCCCATCGAGCTTCAAACTCATCCAACCCGTTATTTATTAAATGCGGTACATCAGGGGGAATTGGACTGTGCTTTTGTGGCATCTAAACATTCAATTCCTGAGTTATATAGTTTTCCTGTGTGGCATGAAGAGCTGGTTTTGGTTTGCCCTAAGCAACAACAGAGTTTTCCAGACAAGGCAACCCTTGCAAAGACCAGATTTATTGCATTTCGGCAAGGTTGTTCATATCGACATGCCATAGAGCTTTTCTTGAATGACTTTAGTATTCCGCCTTCGCAAATTATGGAAATGGGTAGTCTTGATGGAATCGTGAGTTGTGTAGAGTTGGGTGTTGGTTTTGCTTTATTACCGAAATCATATCTCACAAAAGTTGCAGATAAAGTTTCAGTTAATTGTTTTGGACTAAATACAGAATCTGCTTTTTTCACTACATATTTAGTTGCCCAGTTACCAGAAACATGGGGGACCAATTTAAAGCAATTTATTCATTTTATTGAGCAGCAATTTGAATTAAAGGTTGCTTAAGTAGAGGCTGGTTTTTATACATAAATATCTCACTTAATTTATAAATTAAAAGTGATATATATGTATTTAAAAGTCATTTTATATTCTCACGCAAGTTTGTAATCATCTTGATGCTATAAAATTGTTGAAAAGGGTAGTTTATATAGGCCGGCTATGGTCAAATATGCCCCCTTGAAAGATGACACAAGCAATAATTTGGAGTTTGGGAATGAATATACCCTTAATCATCAATATTGTGGTTTTTGTCGGGTTAATATTTTTACTCGCCCAAACACGTAAAACAGACTGGAGCTTATCGAAGAAAGTTCTGGCTGGCTTAGTTCTAGGTGTAGTGTTTGGTTTAGGACTACATTTGATTTATGGCGGTGGCCATCCGATTCTTGCTGAATCTATTAGCTGGTTTAATATCGTTGGAAACGGCTATGTAAAACTTTTACAAATGGTCGTTATGCCTTTGGTATTTGTGTCTATTTTGGGAGCAGTTGCAAAATTACACCAAGCCTCATCTTTAGGCAAAATCAGTTTTTATACGATTGGCACTTTACTCTTTACAACGCTGATTGCTGCACTCGTAGGTGTATTTGTTACTAACCTATTTGGCTTAACGGCAAAAGGTTTAGTGCAAGGTGCTGCTGAAACTGCACGCTTAACTGCCATTAATACAGATTATGTAGGCAAAGTTACTGATTTAAGTGTACCGCAATTTATTCTTTCCTTTATTCCAAGTAATCCATTTGCTGAATTAACTGGTGCAAACCCAACTTCAATTATTAGTGTGGTTATTTTTGCTGTCTTTTTAGGTATAGCAGCGCTTAACCTAATGAAAGATGATGCAGAGAAAGGCCAGCGTATTCTGACTGCAATTCAGACGTTGCAGTCTTGGGTAATGAAGTTGGTTCGTTTAGTGATGACCCTTACACCGTATGGTGTTTTTGCCCTCATGACCAAAGTTGTGGCAAGTTCGAATGTTGCAGATATCTTAAATCTAGGCGGTTTCTTGGTGGCATCTTATTTAGGTTTAGCCATCATGTTTGTCGTTCATGCCATTATTTTGACCCTGACAGGTGTTTCTCCTGTTAAGTTCTTCAAAAAAGTTGCTCCTGTTCTGACTTTCGCATTTACCAGCCGTTCAAGTGCTGCCAGTATTCCACTGAGCATTGAGACGCAAACTCGCCGTTTAGGTATTCCTGAATCTATTGCAAGTTTTTCTGCTTCTTTTGGTGCGACCATTGGTCAAAATGGTTGTGCGGGTTTATACCCAGCAATGTTGGCAGTCATGGTTGCGCCAACCATGGGAATTAACACGCTAGACCCAATGTGGATTGCATCGTTAGTGGGTATTGTGACTTTAAGTTCAATTGGGGTTGCCGGAGTAGGTGGTGGTGCGACTTTTGCAGCATTGATCGTTCTTCCTGCTATGGGCTTACCTGTGACTTTAGTTGCACTTCTTATTTCAATTGAACCACTCATTGATATGGGACGTACTGCATTAAACGTAAATGGTTCAATGACTGCGGGCGTAGTTACGAGCCAATTTATGGGTCAGACCGATAAAGACATATTAAATAGTGAAGATGAAATTGAGTTAACTCAACATCATTAAGACTTAGTATTAAACGGCTCATCCACTTTGGATGAGCCGTTTTTTTTACATGCTTAAATTGCCCCTGTGATGTTAATTTTTAAAAAACTGTATCTGTTTTTCTTTTAAATAATTTTCGAAAATGGACCTATTACAAAAGAGAGCACTATCATGAAAATGTATCAAGTCGATGCTTTTACAAAAGAGTTGTTTCGTGGCAATCCTGCGGCTGTGATTGTTGAAAAAGAGTGGCTAAATGTAGATTTAATGCAAAAGATAGCACTTGAAAATAATTTATCTGAGACTGCTTTTGTAAAAATCATAGACGCTGAAAATTATGAAATTCGTTGGTTTACGCCAACAGTTGAAGCCGATTTTTGTGGGCATGCGACTCTTGCTAGTGCTTTTGTAATATTTAAAGATTTTACGGAAAAAAAGACCATTAATTTTCATGTCCGAAACTTAGGTCTTTTTATCGTTCATCAAGATGATGATGGCAAAATCAGAATGAATTTTCCAATTCGTAAAGCTCAACAAATTGAAGATTATCCGGCTGTTTTACGTCAAGCATTAACCAAACCTTTTAAAGCGGTTTATCAAAATGTTCAAGCCTACATTGTTGAATATGAGTCAGTGCAAGATGTATTAGACGAGCGGCCTGACATGAGCTTGCTCAAAACCCTCGGTAAACGGACTGCGATTACAACCACGGGAATGGAGGTTGCAATAACCTCAAAAGCAGACCAGCAATATGACTGTATATCGCGTTATTTTGCACCTGTCGCGGGTATTGATGAAGATCCTGTTACAGGTTCAGTTCATACTGCAATAGCGCCGTTATGGGCAGAAAAACTGGGCAAAAATAATATATTGGCTTATCAAGCTTCTAGCCGTGGAGGCGTTTTATATTGCAATATCCTGTCTGAAGAGCGTATTGAAATTTCAGGCTATGGAAAACTTTATATGCAAGCTGAAATTTTTCTTTAAAATATAAGGCCGTTTAAATAAACGGCTTTTTTTTCAAATCTTTACTATTAATGTCAGCTTAAATTTCCTACTATAGTCCCACAACTATTGATTTTTTATTATTCAAATTAATTGGTATTTATATGTTTATGCAGTTTAAACAACTGACTCTCTCCCTATGTATTCTTGGTTTAAGTGCTGCGTCTTTTGCACAAACCACACTAGTAAAAAGCAAGCAAAATATTGAGGAATATAAATTAGATAATGGTTTTCGGATTGTACTTGCACCGAATGACAAAGAAAATAAAATCTTTATTAATACCATTTATTTAACTGGTTCATTAAATGACCCGCAAGGTAAAAGCGGTTTAGCTCATTTGCTTGAACACTTGGCTTTTAAGGGGACAAAAAATGTTAAAGGGGAAGAATTCCAGCGTCGTCTAGATCAATATACATTGATGACCAACGCCAGCACCGATTATTACTCGACCAAATATACCAATATCGTTCGTCCGGAAAAGACCGCGCTCAATGAAGTGTTATATCTTGAATCGGAACGTATGGACAAATTAGTTCTCCAAGAAAAATTTGTTCCTTCTGAAATTGAAATCGTAAAACGCGAACGTGAAGTCCGTATGGATCAGCCTTTTGCTGTCCTGATGGATCAAATGTGGAAGTCAGCTTATGGTAACCAATATTTAGGTCGTTTACCGATTGGTGATTTACCTGAGCTTAAATCTATTAAAATGCCTGAATTGAATCAGTTCTATCGTAGCTGGTATGTGCCTAATAATGCAGTCATGGTGATTTCAGGTAAGTTCGATAAGACAGATGTCTTAAAAACCATTGATCAATACTTTAGCCCAATTGCGGCGCGTGATGTTCCTAAGCCTGTACAGATTCCTGTGCTCGACTCTACAAAAATAAAAAATCGTCAGTTTGTGGTAAAAAAGGGGAGCGATCTCGCTAAATTCCATATCTATATGAATGGTAAAAATACCAAAATTCAGCCAACACTCGCTTTAGCACCTTTGTTATATACCATGCAGCCAAGTGGTCATCTATACCAGAATATGGTTGAAACAGGCATTACCACAAATGTTGATGCAAGTACGTGGTTAGACCAAGATTTTAATGTGGTGTTTTTGGGTGCCATTTATTCACCAAGTAATGACCCTAAAAAAGTTGAAAGCTCTCTGCTAGCGGGTATCGAGAAAGGAAAGCCTTTTACTGAGGTTGAATTAAATCGTGTTAAGAGTTTAATGAAAACTCAAGGTGATTTAATTACTAAAGATGCGGTAGCACTTGGGTCACGTTTAAGTGATTACACTGTCGCTGGCGGTCAGTGGGATCAATATTTTAAAGATTTAGATTCAGTAGAAAACGTTAAGTTAGACCAAGTGAATCAAACTTTAAAACAATTCCTTGTTGCAGAGCATCGTATTGACGGTGATATTTTACCAACACCTGAAGATCAGAAAAAAGCTCAACAGCAAAATGCAAAAGACGCACCTAAAACTCTAGATCAGGTAGAAGCAAAGGCAGAGCCTTTAAAAGATCCAAAGGTGTATCAACAAGAAGTCGCGGAGTTTTTAAAAACTTCTAAGCAATATGTTGAAAGCAATGAGAAAAAGATTATCCGTGGAAAACTGAAAAATGGAATGAAGTACGCTTTATTCCCAGTTGAAACACGTGATGATCGTACTTATGCAACGATTACGATGGACTTCGGAACAGAAAAATCTTTATTTAATAAAGGTACGGTCGTTGATTTAACTTCATACTTATTGCTTCGTGGTTCTGATAAATACAGTTTGCAAGATATTGCCGATAAATCGATTGATGCGGGCGGCGCGGCTTATGCAAGTGCTGACGGCAATGGCATGACTATTAATATTCAGTCTAAATCAGAAAAATTTGATGAGTTTTTCGAGTTTGTTCTTGATGTGATGAAAAATCCAAAATTTGAGCAATCTCAATTTGATTTAATTAAATCGCAAAGTTTATCAAGTCTTGATCGTCCTTATACCGAGCCAGATGTA
Source organism: Acinetobacter sp. ACIN00229 (assembly GCF_016106645.1). Taxonomy (NCBI): domain Bacteria; kingdom Pseudomonadati; phylum Pseudomonadota; class Gammaproteobacteria; order Moraxellales; family Moraxellaceae; genus Acinetobacter; species Acinetobacter sp. ACIN00229. The sequence continues at coordinate 257,241 of NZ_JADWOM010000002.1, read as the reverse complement.
GTAGCGGGCTTAACACTTTCACGTTTACTCGAAGAATATCAACCGGGTGATTTGCGTTATCACTTTGAACCTGAACTGGCAAAACAGCAATTGAAAAATGCAACTCAAGAGCAAGTGAAAGAGTTGTATGAGCGTTTCTTTGCAATGAACCATGCTCAAATTGCTATTACAGGTAAATTTGATGCGAAAAAAATGCAGAAATTACTTAATCAGGAATTTGGTCGTTGGAATGGTAAACAGCCTTATCAAAAAATCTTGATTAATCATGTTGATTTTCCAGCTCAGCAAGTTCATGTTTTATCTGAGCAGCGCGAATTTGGTAGTTACCAAAGTGTGCTTTCAATTCCAGTTGGGAAAAACCATCCAGATGCATCTGCATTAATTTTACTTAACTATATTTTAGGTGAGTCTCAAATTTCATCACGTTTGGCTCAAGAGCTTCGTGAGAAAAATGCGCTAGTCTATGGTTTTGGAAGTGGGCTGCAACTTGACCGTGATACGAATGTAGGGGCCTTAAGTATTAGTGCAAATTATACTTCTGGTCGCTCAGCACAAGTGTCTGCATCAATACATAAAGTGTTGAATGACTTGTTGAAAAATGGTGTGACTGAGCAAGAGCTTGAAGCTGCTAAAGCAGATATCATGAAGAAACGCGTTACGGCATTAGAAGATGAACGTAATATTCATGGGATGTTAAATCTACAGCTTGAAACAGATAAAACATTACAAGACCGTATTCGACATGATCAAAACTTGACTAAACTGACTGTTGCAGACGTAAATGCAGTAATTAAAAAGTATATTAAACCTGAACATTTAGTTGAGGTGATGGCTGATCAATATGGTCAGGCAGCAAAAAAATAAAGTCTTATCGCAAATAAAAAGCCACTAAATTGTGGCTTTTTATTTGGATGTTTAAATCATCTTAATGATCATGTTTATGCGCATGAAAATCTTCATTTTTACGGAAACGTAAATAATTTTCGAACTGTTCACAGTACTCATCAAAATTATCTTCAAGCATCATTTGAAATTGTTGCACAAGATAAGACATCACTTGATCTTTAGCAGCGCGCATTTCTTCGCCATCTTTAAAATTATTTGCTGCTACCCACGTGTTAAAACGGGCACTAGCAAACAACATTGCTGCGCTTACTTGACCACGCAGTTCGGCTGGATCTGGCTTTTCACCTTTTGGCGGGCGACAAAAATCATTGGCTTGTTTAATGAATTCATCCGCACGCTCAAAGAAAACCGCATTTAACGCTTCTTCTTCAGTAATATCTGTTGCATTAATCTTTTGAGACATGACTTATTCCCGCAAAAATAGAGCTGCTTATTATAGGCAAACGCTTGCGGAAACAAAACCTTTGACTTAGTCTGTAAATAGCCTAAGTATTGGTTGGAGAGTCTAATATGCAAGATGCGATTGCTATTCAAAGTTTAAAAACAGATATTGCTTTATTACGCCAGCATGTTTTCCCACCTCAATATTTAGAACATGTTGAAGGATTGCCAATTTATTATGGCTTGCAAGAAGAAGTCGAAAATTATTATCACCAATGGCAGGACCTAATTGAAAGGGCACAAGAACTTTTTCAGCCATTTATGGAAGATGAATTACCAGATGCCATTCATTTGCCAAGTCATTTAAATTTACCGCTATTCTTTTTTCATGTAGATCGAATTCGGATTAATAAAACACGCGCAAAAGAATCGAAAACTTTCCGTGGTGTGGCAAGTCTTATTGAAAAATGCGGGCAGTTCGAAACTGATCAGATTTTTACAATGCAAGAATGGTTGCAGAGCGATGATACCGCGGCTCTAGTTGCTCACCGTGAATTTATCGATTTAAGAACGTATGTATTTCAACATGGACAAAGTGAATATACCCGTTCACGGTTTTATACCAATGGTATTGTGTTAGGGGTAGAACCACATTTTAAATTGGTCGATGCCCGTGATAAGCCAAGAAAGCAACGTAGTGATAGCTATAATGACCCGTTAGCAGATAACGGTGTGTGGAAAGTATTTGGTAAATACCGATAAAAAGTCGCTGCCTGTTTACAGCGACTTTTTATAAATTACCAGAAAGTTTCAGCTTGGCTAAAAGTTTGTAAAGCTTTTGCTGAGCGCTTTTGTAGGTGCGGTTGTTTGGCTTTTACCCAGCCTAAGGCAAACCAGAAAGATGAGTCATTTTCGACAACTTTATTGAAAATACCTTCCGCAATAAATAAGTCGTTATATTGACCTAAGGTGTTTTGTACAGGTTGTAGATGTTTTAAATATTGCTGTACTTTCTTGTCAGGATAAAGACTTGAAATAAACTCAACACAATAACGTAACTGCTTAGCTGTCTTTCGTATTTTGTGCTGTTCAGAAACTTCAAGCTCAGAGAAGTGTTCAGCATTGCTAATCACTTTATGATGTAATTTATCTAAACTCTTTTTAATATGTTTTTTTAATCCACCTGTTTTGTTCTTTGAATCTTCTTCTGAATACGCAAATGCTAATAAATCGAGTAATAGCTTAATCGTGTCCGCAGAGGTAAAGATTGTTGAGAGTTCTTTTGAGGGCTGAACTGAAACAGGTAGTAAAAGTTCTGGTGAGCCATGTTGTTGAATGACAGGTAACACCTCGGTACGGATAGCATCTTCATCACGAGTGTCTCCAAGCTTACGGAAAAGCTCGGCAATTTGTTCTTCCCAAACAGGGTTTAGCTCGCTTGACCAGCCAGAGAAGTGTTTTAGTGCACTGCGTAAACGACGTAAACTTACACGTGCCTGATGAATATGCTCAGGTTCGGCAACTCCATCGGCAATTACAGCCATATTGGGTAAGAATTGTCCTAAACAGTTTTCGATAATCTTTTTTAGAGCCTGTTCAGCAGTAATATCTTTATTTAATGTCAGCGCTTTGGCATGTACAGCGGGTGAGGCTGCTTGCCCCAGTGCTAATAAATTCCCACGCTCGGCTTTACTTCTGACATCAAGCCAAAGGGCATAACGATTAATCCATTGCTGTGCAAATTGAATTAGCGTTTTTACTGCGCCTTGCTTAAGTTCAAATTCGACTTCACAAATTATACTTTGTGTATCTGCAGTTTTTACGACGCCGTCATCTAAACAAACTTCAATAGCTGTATTATCTGCTTCAAACACATGATAGGTGCGCTGTACATCGGTCTCAAACTGCAAACTTAGTTTTTCAGCTTGCGTTCCTAAAACCGCATTGATTAAATCAGTTACGACTTTATTGTCTTGATATAACGCAAGATTTAAGTCAGGTTCTTGGTCACAAGCACCTAAATGAATTTCTTCTTCAACACGGTGCAGGTGGCTTTGACCTGCGGCTTTAAATGTTTGTACCCATTGATCATCTTCTTTACGTAAACGTAGGGCCATGCCATTTTTTGCGAGTAATCGATCAGGGGTATCGTAATACTTGGCCTGTAAGTGAATATATTTCGCTTTATGTTTTTTTAAGTATTGCTGGACAGTTTTTTTCTTCGATTCAGGTAACTGAAACTTTAGTTCGACTTCGACCATAATATATCTCCCTGAATCAGGTATTTAAACTATCTTGAATAAGTATAATAGCTTAGCGCTAAAAGTAATGCTTTTGATAGAGAAAGTTACAATCAAACATATGACGCTAGGCTTTTATTTAGGTGTACAATCAGGTGACGTTTTGATCAAATAAAAATCAGGAAGATGATCGTGAATGCACCAGTAAACTTTAGCCATGAAGCTCAGCCAGAGTTTGAATTGCCGATTAAAAACTATCAGGAATTTTATCGTTTTTATTTAACTGAACACCGTAACATCATGAGCAGACGCTTACATGTGGTGGGTAGCAGTATTGGTATATACTTTTTTTCAAAAGCAATTCGTAAGAAACAGGCCAAATATGTGCTCTATGGTTTGGTAGCGGGTTACGCAAATGCATGGGTTGGACATTTTGTGTTTGAAAAAAATAAGCCTGCCAGTTTTAAACAACCTTTCTATAGCTTTATTTCTGATTGGCGAATGTTGTCTGATGTTGCACGTGGTCGTTTGAGTTTGACTGATCGCAAGCATGACAAAATACCAAGTTAATTTTACTTTCTATTCTAAATATACCGATTGGTACTGGTAAGCCTATATCAATCGGTACTTATGATGTCCTATAAATCCGTTATACTAGCGAAGTTTTTTAAAGCGAGAGTAGAGTATGCGCGGTTTATATCTCATAACCAATGATGACCCAATCCAATTATTATTAGAAAAATTAGACGCCGCACTCGCAACTCATCAGGTCGCAATTTTACAGTACCGCCGTAAGAAAGTAGAAAAAGCAGACCAACCCGCAGAAGTTGAACAGATCAAACTTTTATGTGAAAAATATCAAGTTCCTTTTGTGATTAATGATGACCTAAAACTGGCTGCTCAGTTTGGTTTAGGTGTGCATTTAGGACAAAGTGACGGTGAAATTACTGATGCAAAATCGCAATTACCCGAAGGTGTCATTATTGGCCGTACTTGTCTAAACTCATTAGAACTCGCCCAAAAAGCAATTACAGATGGCGCGACTTATATTGCATTTGGTGCAGTCTACGCGACCTCTACAAAACCTGAAGCAGGCAATGTGGGTATCGAAGTGATTAAGCAAGCAGCAGCCCAATATGATTTACCAATTTGTGCGATTGGTGGTTTAACTGTTGAGAACTCAAAACCTGTGATTGAGGCTGGGGCTGACCTCTGTGCAGTCATTAGTGATATATTAGGCCGATCAACTGCTGAGATTCCTGCCCGTGTACAGGCCTGGGCACAACTATTTTCTTAAGCTTTCAAAATTATTTTTTAGATATTTAAGACGAGCATTTCCATGAGTTTATCTCCAAAGCAAGAACAGTTATTTAAACAAGCCAGCAAACACATTCCAGGTGGTGTGAACTCTCCGGTACGTGCCTTTAATGGCGTTGGGGGAACACCTGTTTTCATCGAGAAAGCAAAAGGTGCTTATTTATGGGATGTAGATGGTAAGCGTTATGTTGACTATGTTGGTTCTTGGGGACCAATGATTTTGGGCCATGCTCATCCAGAAATTATTAAAGCAGTACAAACAGCCGCAGAAGATGGTTTAAGTTTTGGTGCACCAACCGTACACGAAACAACGCTGGCAGATATTATCTGTGAAATCATGCCATCAATTGAATTGGTGCGTATGACTAACTCTGGTACAGAAGCAACCATGACCGCTATTCGTTTAGCGCGTGGTTACACTGGCCGTGACAAGATCGTGAAGTTTGAAGGTTGTTACCACGGTCACTCTGACTCACTTTTAGTAAAAGCAGGTTCAGGCTTACTGACTTTAGGTGAGGGTGAACCGACTTCAAAGGGTGTTCCTGTTGATTTTGCTAAACACACTTTAACGTTACCTTACAACGATATTGCAGCATTAAAAGAATGTTTTGCCAAATTTGGTCATGAAATTGCTGGCGTTATTATTGAGCCTGTCGCGGGTAACATGAATATGGTGAAACCAATCGACGGTTTCTTACAAGCTATTCGTGATGTGTGTGATGAATATAAATCTGTATTTATTATTGATGAAGTGATGACAGGTTTCCGTGTTGCTTTAGGTGGTGCTCAATCGGTTTATAACGTTAAACCTGATTTAACAACTTTAGGCAAAATTATTGGTGCTGGTTTACCTGTAGGTGCATTTGGTGGTAAGCGTGAAATCATGGAATGTATCGCACCTTTAGGCGGCGTATACCAAGCAGGTACATTGTCTGGAAACCCACTTGCTATGCGCGCGGGTATCGAGATGTTTAAACATTTACGCCAACCAGACTTTTACAGCAATTTATCTGCTCAACTTGAAAAGTTACTTGCAGGCTTACAAGCCGCAGCTAATGAAGCAGGTATTCCATTTAAAACTCAGCAAGCTGGTGCAATGTTCGGTCTTTACTTTACAGACCAAGAAGACATTACAAGTTTTGACTCTATGTTGGCGTGTGATATTGAAGCTTTCAAAAAGTTCTTCCATGGCATGTTAAAGCGTGGAGTAAACTTGGCACCTTCAGCATTTGAAGCAGGCTTTATTTCATCTGCTCACTCTGATGAAGATATCGAATATACGATTCAAGCTGCCAAAGAAACTTTCGCTGAAATGAAGTAAGCAAAAAAGCCCGTTTAAAACGGGCTTTTTAATTTGAGCTATTTTTATATTTGTAGAGAACAATGTTTTATCCCTTACCTCGAAAAATCCAATTAGCAGCAAATACTTCAAATTGGTCGATTGAGTCTACGCAAAGTATTTTGCTCATGGTTGGGCTAAATGAACTTGAAAAATCACCTGACTGGGCACACCAGCCATTAGCTGATCATTTAGAATTGCTAAGTAAAAGAGCACAAGCACTCGAAATTCCGGTTATTTTTATTGATGCATCTCAGCTTCAACAAACCATGTTGCAGTTAGGGCAGCGACTGTCATCAAATAGCAAAGCCCAAGTTGTGATGGCTGGTGATTTGTCACCTCTGTTTAAACAAGTCATGCAGCTTGTTTTATCTATTACCGATTATGTAGCTATTGTAAATGATGCGATCTTGGCGGCGAATCTAGAGCAGCACATTCAATGGGTTGAAAAGATCAGTTTTGACCATATAAAACATTTAAATACACAGACCTTAATGCGTCTATGGTCTTTAAGTATGCCGTCTGAATATATTTTGTCGGATAAAGGAATCTTATTGGCAATTGCTGAACAAGTGGGGCGACACCCCATGGAGATTCATCCTGAAATTGATTTACGAAACTACGGTTTAGATCAGTCTGCTGTTGATTATCTGGTCGAACTGTGGCGTGCGAATGGTGCGAGCTTGAGCACTGAAGAGATAATGCAAGCACCGACATTGCAGCATATTATGCAGTTATTGAAGCCTTGATTAACTATAGACTCCAAGTGATCCATAATATTTGCAAATTATGCTGTTAATTTACCCGAACGGCATTGTAATTCGGACGTAAGCTTTTTATTATTGCCCGCTTGTTTTTCATCTTGCCTTGGGAATACAACTTTGAGTGATTTTCTAAGTGAACATCTGATCTATCGTGATGATGATTTTATGGTGATTCATAAACCTTCGGACATCTTGAGTGTTCCTGGTAAGGGTGATTTACATGATAGCGTTTTGACAAGGTTGGTTGCGATTGAACCTAAAACTTTGCTCATTCATCGTCTAGACCGAGATACTTCAGGTATTTTAGTATTTGGTTTATCAAAGCGCGGTCAAAGTGCGATTGCGCGTCAATTTCAAGATCGTCAGACTTCAAAAATATATGAAGCGCTTGTCGCAGGTCATTTAGAGGGTGAGGGGACTGTAGATATTCCTGTCATCTACGATCCAAGCCGACCACCTTTACATATTGTCGACGCTTCTCACAACAAACCTGCTTTAACACATTGGCAGGCAGTAGAACATTTTCAGATTCAGGGACAGCCTGTAACTCGTGTGAAATTAACACCAATTACGGGCCGATCCCATCAACTCCGTGTACATATGCAATATCTTGGGCATCCAATTGTAGGTGACACGCTGTATGCAACGCCGGAGCAACAACTTGTTCCGCGTTTATGTTTGCATGCCAAACAGTTAAGTTTTAATCATCCTGTCACAGCAGAAACATTAACTTTTGACTGTCCCGTACCGTTTTAATGTAAAAATTTTAATGCGTGATTTTTTGTAGCAAAGTCATTTAATTGGTTTTTGCTTCAAAATTTTGCTTTAAAGACTACATAAAAAGATGCAAAAATAAGCTAATTTGCATCGTACAATATGTAGTGCGAACTTGAGAGAAAGGTGGAAAAATTGCAGCAGTATGCTATTGGTCAACGTTGGCTATCAGACACAGAAACTGAACTCGGTTTAGGTGTGCTTATTGATGTAGATGAAAGATCTGTCAGCATTTTATTCCCCAAAAGTGATGAGACACGTGTCTATGCACGTAATAATGCTCCACTATCTCGTATCATCTTTAACACCAATGATGAAGTTCAAGATCAAGAAGGCAAGAAGTGGATTGTTGAGTCTGTTGAAGACCGACATGGTGTTTTGCGTTACAACGTTGTTCGTACCTTAGAAAATGGCGAACAAGATCGTAAAGCGCTGAATGAAACACGTATTGGTGCGCAAATTCAGTTGTCGAAGCCTTTAGATCGTTTGCTTGCAAGTCAGGTCGACTATAAAGAGTGGTATGACCTGCGTATTGAAGCGATGCTTATGCAAGCACAAATGCAGAATAGCCCTCTACGTGGGATGGTGGGTGCGCGTGTAGGTTTAATTCCACATCAGCTTTATATCGCACACGAAGTTGGTAAACGTTTTGCACCTCGTGTTTTACTTGCCGATGAAGTGGGCTTGGGTAAAACAATTGAAGCTGGCTTAATTATTCACCAACAGCTTAAAACTGGTCGCTCAGAACGAATTCTTATTTTAGTCCCTGATTCTTTACAGTATCAGTGGATGATTGAAATGCGCCGTCGTTTTAACTTGCAATTCTCTCTGTTTGATTTAACACGTACCGCATCTATTAAAGAACATGATCCAGAACTTAACCCGTTCTTGACTGAGCAATGCATTATTGCCAGCGTTGACTTAATGGTTGACCATGATGATTTACGTGAGCAAGCCATAGAAGCTGGCTTCGATTTGCTTGTGGTCGATGAAGCACATCATTTGATGTGGAGCGAAGAAGAAGGCGGTAATGATCGCTACGATTTAATTGAAGAGCTTGCTGAAAATACCGCTGGGGTGTTATTGCTTACCGCAACACCTGAACAGCTTGGTGTGGAAAGTCATTTCGCACGTTTACGTTTACTTGATCCGCAGCGTTTTAGCAGTTTAGAGCGCTTCTTAGATGAAGAAACTCAATACCAGCAGACTGCAAAAATTGCTGAAGTACTCATGTCTGATCAGCCTTTGGCTCCTGAGCATTTATCTGCTTTAGAGGGCTTATTAGGTCACAGTATTGAAGACCAGCCGGACCAACGCTTTAGAGCGATTCACGAATTATTAGACCGTCACGGTACAGGTCGTATTTTATTCCGTAATACACGTGAAGCAATTCAAGGTTTCCCTGGGCGTGATTGTCAGCCAGCACCATTACCAGCACCAGAAGATTGGTCAAAAGATGGAAAACTACGTGAGCAAATGTGGCCGGAAGAAGCACAACTTGATGGTTCATGGATGCAAAATGACCCACGTGTGCTATGGGTAATGGAAATTCTGCGCAAAGATCTCAAGCATAAAAAAGTGCTTTTAATTGCGCGTAGTGGACCAGTTGTTGAAGCTCTAGAAAATGTATTGCGTTTGCATGCAGGCATTCGTACTGCAATGTTCCATGAAGGCATGAGCTTACTTGAACGTGACCAAGCGGCTGCCTATTTTGCTGAAGAAAGCTATGGTGCACAAATTCTCCTGTGTTCGGAAATTGGTTCGGAAGGCCGTAATTTCCAATTTGCCAGTGATCTAATTTTATTTGATCTGCCAGCTAATCCAGATGTTTTAGAGCAACGTATCGGACGTCTAGACCGTATTGGTCAAGAAAACCGTATTCAGATTCATGTGCCATATCTTGTTGGAACAGCTCAAGAGCGTATGTTCCGTTGGTACAATGAAGCACTTAATATTTTCAGTAATATTTCTCCAACAGCGCAAACGCTGCAAGAGAATTTTATTGTTGAATTAAAAGACTGTTTGCTTGCAGACCAAGGTCAAACATTTGAAGATTTGCTTGAAGAAGTGAATGTTCAACGTCAAGCTTTAGAAGCTGAACTTCAAGCGGGCCGAGATCGTTTACTTGAATATAACTCATGTCGTCCAATCGTGGCGCAAGAGATTGTTCAGGCACTTGAAGATTATGATGACAATACAACGCTACCAATGTTTGTGAAGCGTTTCATGTCATCAACCAATATTGACTTTGATGAGCAAAGTAACGGTACGGTAATTATTCGTCCAACAGACCAAATGCAAGTGCAAGGTTTGGCGTTAGACGAAGAAGGCATGACAGCAACTTTCTATCGCGATCAGGCTCAGCTTCGTGAAGATGCTCAATATTTAACTTTAGAGCACCCATTCATTGAAAGTGTAATGGAAATGATCCGTACGCAATCATTTGGTAGTACCAATGTTGCTGTACTCAAATCTAATGCATTAAAGCAGGGTTCAGTATTAATTGAAGTGTGGTTTAAAGTCGATGTAGTTGCGCCTAAGGCGTTAAACTTACCATCGAGCTTGCCTAAGCAGTTAATTCGTGTGCTATTAAGCGAAACTGGTCAAGATTTGTCTGAAAAAATTGATCCAGCAATTTTGAAACCATATTTACATCACTTAGATGGCAATAGCTGTCGTCAGGTGGTTAAAGCTCGCCGTGATATTATTGAGCAACGTTATAAACAAGCATTGGATATCGCGAAAGTTGATTTGCCACAGCTTCAGCAGCAAGCAAAAGAACACTATGGTAATAAATGGCAATATGAAATTGACCGTTTAACTTATCTAAAACAGTTCAATCCAAGTATTCGTCAAGATGAAATTGAACGTTTACAAAAGCTGCAAAAAGAAGGCTTGAGCTTGCTTGATGGTTTAACTGTTACACCAGAAGCAATTCAAGTTTTAGTTGTGGTTAAGCCATAATTAACTCAAACTAAAAAAAGCGCCTAGAGGGCGCTTTTTTTTATAGATGGATTTTGAATTAGATGAGACCGGCATCTTTTAGTTCTAATTTTAAATATGCATAGAAAATTGGAGCTGCGATTAAACCGCCTAAGCCAAAAATTGACTCAAATACCAGCATTGCTAATAAAATCTCCCATGCATTTGCATTGATTTTATGCCCAATAATTTTAGCATTAATAAAATATTCAAGTTTATGAACAAGAACGAGATAAAGTAATGCTGCACCTGCGAGCCCGAGTGAAACAGTAAGCGCGGCAATGAACGTCAATGTATTGGAAATAAGATTACCTAAAATTGGAATCAATCCAAACATGAAGGTCAAAATAGTAAGCGTTTTTGCAAAAGGAAGGTGGACTCCCCAAAGCGGTAATAAAACAAATGCAAATAAAATAAAGAGCAGCGTATTAATTGCTGAAATTTTTATCTGTGCAAAAACAACATTTTTAAATGAAATTGATAGTTTCTGAATACGTTGAATCAGAAGAGATTTAAAAACAGGTTGAGGTGTGCGGCGGTGAAAACCATGTATAGCCACCAAGATACCGATAATGAGACCCATAACCATCGTCACGAAGTTATGCAAAATATCGGAGCTGGTATTTTTTAATATGGTCACGTTATCTTTCATAAAAGCGAAAATTTCATCTTTTAATTCTGTCACGCTATCGGGAATATAACCCGGAAGGTATTTGCTAATTTCAGCTTGTAAATGCAACAGGGTTTGATCGACTTTGCTGTTGATATTATGGATGCCTACACCTTTTAAATCATGAACCACAAAGCTAATTAAACTTGTAAAGAAAAAGGCGATCAGTGAAATCGTAATAATACTTAATAAAATACTAATAAAAATGCGGGCTCTTTGACCATCAATATAACGTTCTACAACCGAGCTTAAGCTAATAATAATTTCATAAATAAGAAAGCCTGCAAAAAAACTTGCTAATAGATGTAATGGGATAACCGAAAGCAAAAAGATGCCCATAAGAATGTAGCTTGCAATCAGACTTTGACGATTATTCAAATTTTGCATGTTGATCCCTGAGATCGTTGGGAATATAGAAGAAAGAGCAAATGGAATAATTATTTATACTCTCGCAAGCTATTCGCTTCAATCGGTGAATTATATTTTTATTGGAAAATAGAGGAGTTAGATGTAAAAATGGCCTGTTTATTAACAAGCCATTCATTAGATAATTTTAACGAATTTCTGCTTCATCCAAATGCCGAGCACCTTCTAAAATCATTCGAATCATAATCATCGTTTGCTCAGCAACTTCTGCACGTTGATGAATTGGAAGATCAATCACTTTAGCGCCCATGTGAAACACAAGTTGCGTAATTGCTTTTGCAACAAGATCAGGGTGATATAAGTGGTTATTATTTAAATGCTCTAGACGAATTAAATCTTCTTGTAGTTCTTGCTGGAAGAAGTTTAATTGGCGATCAACAGCAGCTTTATAAGAAGTAGAACCTGTAAAACCTTCGCGTAGTAATAAACTTAAATTACCTTCATCGGCATCGAGCTGCTGGAGAAAAATATCGACAGAACTGCGAATAATACTTTCTTGCAAGGAAGCACGTAGGCGAGCCTGCCGGATAATTTTACGTAAGACGATACCTGCACGGTCAATTAAAGAAATTGCTAACTCATCAATATCTTTAAAGTGTCGATAGAAACTATTTGGCGCAATGCCAGCTTCTCGTGCTACTTCACGTAAACTTAATGAAGCAATACTCTTTTGTGGGCCAATCAGATTTAGAGCAGCCTGAAAAAGTTCTTCTTTAGTAATTGTCGCTTTTCTTCCCACAGAACGCGTAGCTGTTTTAATTTCAATGACATCTTGTTGTTGAGGTGTGTCATTCAGGTTCTGAGAAAGTGAAGATTGGGTCATGCTGTTCAATATATTTGTAAACTCTCAGGATTATAGCCTTAGAAGCTGAACTTGTGAAATTGTAATTAAAAGTACGGGTGTATATACAAATATATATACATGTGTATAATAATTAAAAAAGAGCGACAGAGCGTCCATCTATGCAAGTAATCGAAAAGAGAAATTCTCTATTCAATTCATTGACACAAGCCATCTTTGATAAAGAAATGGCTAACTTCTGGCTACAAAAAGTTAATCCTTTATGGTCGGTAAAACATGGGCTTGTTCAAATTGTAAAAAAAGAATTTGTCGCTCATGACATGGTGAGTCTTACATTAAAATGTAACCGTTTAGTGAAAGTAGGTGTTGCTGGTCAGCATCATCCTGTCATTGTTGAAATTGCTGGTCGTCGTTATGAACGTACTTATAGCTTGACGCAAATTGATGAACAACATTTACGCTTAACGATTAAAAAAGTGGCTGATGGTATTGTCAGTAACTGGTTTATGACTGAAAGCCAAATTGGTGATGTTTTTGAGCTTGGTCAGCCTTATGGTGACATGCAACAAAACATCAAGACACCGAAATTAATTATGCTAGCTGCGGGTAGTGGTATTACCCCAATGTTGAGCTTAATCACTGCAATTAAACAAAGCCAGCAGTTAGATAAAGTTCAAGTACAGCTTTTATATTGGGTAAAGCAACGCTCTGATGCAGCTTTTGTTGAATACTTTGAAAAAGTTGCAGAGCAATTCCCAAATTTTAGTTATCAGGTTTTTTATACACAAGAAACACCAAATGATGAACGTTTAAATGCAGAGCATTTAGCATTAGTAGACGATTTGGAAAATAGCACCATATATGCATGTGGACCTTCTGGTTTCGTTTCAACAGTGGAACAGCTTTTTGAAAAAGCACCGACTGTATTAACAGAAGCTTTTAGCTTAACGCGTGATAGTACGGCTGAAGTTGGTTATGTAAATGTCACATTAACCCAGTCTAATAAGGTTATTGCAATTCCAAAAGGCGAATCAATTTTGGTGAGTCTGGAACATGAAGGCCTTAAGCCAACACATGGCTGCCGTATGGGAATTTGTAATAAGTGCGTTTGTAGTAAAGCTCAAGGTTCTACACGTAACTTACTCAACGGTAGTGAAAATACCGAACCAAGCCAATTACTCAAAATTTGTGTGAACTCAGCACAATCTGATCTAGTTATTGATCTTTAAGAGAGAACTTTTATGAATATGCCAGTGAAAGTCGAATATTTTAAAAATCCTAAAAATCGCGATTTGACTCCAGCAGAACTTGACGCATTTGCAAAAGAGCTTGATCAGATCAAACAAGAAGTATTGGATGATTTGGGTGAAAAAGACGCTAAATATATCCGCCGTGTCTATGCAGCAGTTCGCTACAGTAGCTTTTTAGGTCGAGCTTGTTTGTTTGCAGGTTGGTTCCCACCAGCATGGATTTTAGGAACAGGTCTACTAGGCTTTTCTAAAATTATGGAAAACATGGAACTTGGGCATAACGTTATGCATGGCCAATATGACTGGATGAACGATCCTAAATTTAATGGTCAAACCTACGAATGGGATACGGTCGGTACTTCTGATAACTGGCGTCAAACGCATAACTATAAACATCACACATATACCAACATTAAAGGTATCGATGATGATATTGGTTATGGTTTACTTCGTTTATTTCCAGAGCAACGTTGGAAGCCTGGTTTCTTGCTTCAACCCGTTTATAGCATTCCATTTTGCTTATTGTTCCAGTGGGGCGTAGCGATTCAGAACCTTGAAATTGGTCGCGTTCTTTACAAGCGTAAGAGCATGGCTAAATTCTTGGAAGAATTGAAACCAGTAAATAAAAAGATTGGTACCCAGCTTTTCAAAGATTACGTTTTTTTCCCATTAATTGCAGGGCCCGCAGCTTTACCTGTATTGACAGGAAACTTGGTTGCGAATGGTCTTCGTAATATCTGGACGTTTACGATTATTTTCTGTGGTCACTTTACTAAAGATGCAGAAGTATTTCCAAAGTCTGTTTTACAGGAAGAAAGCCGTGGTCACTGGTATATGCGCCAGATTCGTGGTTCTTCAAACTTAAAAGGTTCAGAAGCATTACATATCTTAAGCGGACATTTGAGTCATCAGATCGAGCATCATTTATATCCTGATGTTCCTGCGCGCCGTTATCGCCAAATGGCTCCAAAAGTTGAAGCTGTATGTAAAAAGTATGGTTTAAATTACAATAATGCAAGTTTGGCTAAACAGTTTGGACAGGTTGTGGGTCGTATCTTTAAATATGCTTTACCCTTTAAAAAATAATCAAAAAAAGCCCTGATCAGTTCAGGGCTTTTTTATTACTTCTTTTTAGAAATCCACATGGTAATCGTAGCTTGAAAGACTTTTTCTTTCTGAGAATCATAGACTTCTACATTTACTAAATATTCGCCAGCTTTATCCCAGTCATAATTTTTTTCTACAGGCGTTGCAACTGCAATTAAGTCTGTTTCTGCCTTTTTTAAATATTCGACAGTCATACCTTTGGGAATCCAGCGATGGGTAGAAGGTACCGTGACTTCTGTCATTGTCCCACCTGCAAGCTCGGCCATATTACACATCGCAATCGCATGAACTGTTCCAATATGATTGAGAACAGAACGTTTTTTCTTAATGGCTATTTCACAATAATTCGGTTTTAACTCAATAAATAGCGGCGAAATACTGCCGAAATAAGGTGCTTTTAAACATAGCATGCGTGAGAAAGTCCATTTTCCTTTCGGAAAAGTAGACACTTTGTTCCAAAGTTCTAGTGTGGTTGCCATGATTTAAAGCTCCATATTAATAAAAACAGAATTATATTCTTTAACAGAATATAATTCTGTTTACAAAAGTGAGTCAAGTCATTCAGAATATCTCCGATAACTGGTTAGGGAACAAACAATGCAATCTGCACAAGAGTTATTAGAACGGTTATATCCAAGCAGAAAGGCTGCTTTAAAAAGACAGATTTTATTAGATGCCTTGTCTTGTTTCTTAGAAAATGGAATTGAAACCACTAGCATTGAAATGGTTCGTTCGAAATCTGACAGCAGTGTAGGGGCCATTTATCACCACTTTAAAAATAAAGAGGGGATTGTTGCGACTTTATTTTTTGCAGCTTTAGATGACCAAGCGGCATTAAGAGATGAATATTTGGAGGGTACAAAATCTCTTCAAGAAGTGTTATATGCTTTTATTCACAGCTATGTTGATTGGGTTAGTGGACAACCTGAGTTTGCTAAATTTTTAATATCTGCTCGTTTTAGTGTGATGCAGGGGGAAGACCAAGAACGTCTTGTTCAGAAAAATAAATTAAGAAATCAAAAGATCTTTAGTGAAATTTCAAAGTATGCTGAGGCCGGATTTTTAAAAGCTATACCTCATGAGCTATTACTTTCATTAGTCATTGGGTCTACAGAAAACTACTGCCGTGCGTGGTTATCACAACGTGTTCCTTCAAATCCTAAAGTTTATAAAGATATTTTGGCGAAAGCTGCTTGGGATTCTTTGCAAAATTTGAGTTAAGTTTTTTGATTCATACATAAAAAAGCCGCATATTTCATGCGGCTTTTTTAGCTCAAGCAATTATTTAAATTGAATTGAACCGTTTGCATTGACAGTAATTTTAGACTCACCAGCTGCCATGTCTTGAGCTGGTGCAGCTTCGGCCATAGCAAACTTAGCCATACTCGCTCTCATTACAGGCTGAGGAAAATAGTTGTTGGTATTTAAGTTTAAGTTAACAAGCGTGTATTGGCTTTTATTCCATGCTTGAGTCAACATTTGAGCACGCTGTTGAAAGTTTTTAGAAGCTTCGACCATCAAATCATTTTCAACTTTTTTACGTTGCTCATCTGAAACCGTAAAATTAATCGATTGAGTTTGGAAGCTTTGTTGCAATTCATTGACTAACTGGCTTGCTGCTTTAAAGTCTTTACTTTCAAGACGAATTTCAGCGCGGCCACGCCATTCTTTTAGCTTATTACTATCGTTATCGTAAATTGGGTAAGTGCTTTGAGCACCAGTTTCCACTTTTACTTGCGGATATTTACGAGAAACGGCAAGTGCCTGATTCATCAATTGATTAATCTGATTTGAAAGTTCGGCTGGTTGTTTGTTACTTTTTTCAATATATAAAGTTGCATGCATTTCATCATTAGAAACTTGACGAGAAGCTTCAGCTTGTACATTCACAATATTATAGTTCAAAGCATTATCATCCTGAGCAAAAACTAAAGGGCTAAGGAGAGAACCTAAAAGAAGGGTTGAGGCAGCTAAAGTACGCATAATTTTTTCCTTTAAAAATTAATATAAATTTAATTTTTTTCATTAAGAAATGTTAAACATAAGTTATGCATAACTTTTGCAGATTTTGTGGCGTATTTGTAATATTTAGAACAGTTTTTTTAAATTTTGGTAAATGTAAAATCTTTTAAAAATAAATACTTAAAAATAAAGTGTGTCAATGTAACTTAAAAAATCAAAGTAATATAAAAAAAGAATATTTTCTTTAGGTTGTCACATAGTATGATGATAATTCATCTTAACTATTGGGATGATACATTTTTTCAATAAGATTAGATGAGTAAAGTACATAAAAGACGTTTTTTTTCTTGTAAAATTAGGTATCATCGCGCTCCTAGTTACAAGATATAAAATAAGTGTCTTTACTAGTTCTATAAAGCACCGAGTCAAAGGACCAAAAGTCACCAGACTTATTTCTTTCTACCCCTATCAGAGATGGTAATCCGATATGAGCGTTACTTCCGTTAACCCTGCCACTAATGCTACTAACGAATATTATTTGACTCGCCAAAGTCAAATGGAATCAAATGTTCGTAGCTATCCACGTAAATTACCGTTAGCGATAGCGAAAGCACAAGGATGCTGGGTTACTGATGTTGAAGGTACAGAGTACCTTGATTGTTTAGCTGGGGCAGGTACATTGGCTTTAGGTCATAATCATCCTGCGGTGATTCAAAGTATTCAAGATACATTGGCAAGTGGTTTGCCATTGCATACTTTAGACTTAACCACACCTTTAAAAGATGCATTCACTGAAGCATTGTTAGCATATTTACCTGGTGGTAAAGAAGAATACTGCTTGCAGTTCTGTGGTCCTGCTGGTGCAGACGCAACTGAAGCAGCAATTAAACTTGCTAAGACTTACACTGGCCGTAGTTCAGTGATCAGTTTCTCTGGCGGTTATCATGGTATGACCCATGGTGCACTTGCTATGACTGGTAACTTAAGTGCAAAAAATGCAGTTAACGGTTTAATGCCAGGCGTGCAATTCATGCCATATCCGCATGAATACCGCTGCCCACTTGGTTTGGGTGGTGAAGCTGGTGTTGACGCTTTAACTTACTTCTTTGAAAACTTTATCGAAGATGTTGAAAGCGGTGTAACAAAACCAGCTGCTGTTATTCTTGAAGCAATTCAAGGTGAAGGCGGCGTAGTTACAGCTCCAGTAAAATGGTTGCAAAAAATCCGTGAAGTGACTGAAAAGCACAACATCGTTTTAATTTTAGACGAAGTTCAAGCTGGCTTTGCACGTTCAGGCAAAATGTTTGCATTTGAACATGCAGGTATTGAACCTGATGTTGTTGTAATGTCTAAAGCAGTAGGTGGTGGTTTACCACTTGCAGTATTAGGTATTAAACGTAAATTTGATGCTTGGCAGCCTGCTGGTCACACTGGTACTTTCCGTGGTAACCAACTTGCTATGGGTACAGGCCTTGTCGTATTAAAAACGATTACTGAACAAAATCTTGCACAAAATGCGCAAGAACGTGGTGATTATCTACAAGCTGAATTTAAAAAATTAGCTCAAGAATTCCCATGTATCGGTAACGTACGTGGTCGCGGTTTAATGATCGGTGTCGAGATTGTTGACGAGCGTAAACAAGCTGATCGTATTGGTTCGCTTCCTGCGGATTCACAATTAGCTGCTGCAATTCAAACTGCTTGTTTCAACAATAAACTATTGCTTGAAAAAGGCGGCCGTAACGGTACAGTAATTCGTTTACTTTGCCCGCTTATCATCACTCAAGAAGAGTGTGTTGAAGTAGTTGCTCGCTTTAAGAAAGCAATTGCAGAAGCATTGGTTGCAGTACGAGGCGCATAAGTATGGTGGATTTTGCAGAACATCGTAAAGCGTTACTCTGCAATGATGCACAATCCATTGCTGACTATGAGTCAGCAATGGGCGAAGCGGTAAAAGCCGTTTCAGCATGGTTGCAAAATGAAAAGATGTACACAGGTGGTAGCATTAAAGAATTGCGTTCAGCAATTTCTTTCCAACCTTCAAAAGAAGGCATGGGTGTACAAGAGTCACTTCAACGTATGATTGAGCTTTTCTTAAATAAAAGCTTAAAAGTACATCATCCACATTCATTAGCGCATTTACACTGCCCAACTATGGTGATGAGCCAAATTGCGGAAGTGTTAATCAATGCAACTAACCAGTCTATGGACTCATGGGATCAAAGCCCAGCCGGTTCATTAATGGAAGTTCAGCTCATTGATTGGTTGCGTCAAAAAGTTGGTTATGGTTCTGGTCAGGCAGGTGTTTTCACTTCTGGCGGTACTCAATCTAACTTAATGGGTGTGTTACTTGCTCGTGACTGGTGCATTTCGAAAAACTGGAAAGACGAAAACGGTAATCCGTGGTCTGTACAGCGTGATGGTATTCCAGCTGAAGCAATGAAAAACGTCAAAGTTATTTGTTCTGAAAATGCGCATTTCTCTGTGCAAAAGAACATGGCAATGATGGGCATGGGCTTCCAGTCAGTTGTGACTGTTCCTGTGAATGAAAATGCACAGATGGATGTAGATGCTCTCGAAAAAACGATGGCGCATTTGCAATCAGAAGGCAAAGTAGTTGCTTGTGTTGTTGCGACAGCCGGTACAACCGATGCTGGTGCAATTGATCCATTGATGAAAATTCGTGAAATCACAACGAAATATGGTTCATGGATGCATATTGATGCGGCATGGGGCGGTGCATTAATTCTGTCAAATGACTACCGTGCAATGCTTGATGGTATTGAGTTATCTGACTCGATTACCCTCGACTTCCATAAGCATTATTTCCAAAGCATTAGCTGTGGCGCGTTCTTGTTGAAAGACGAAGCGAACTACCGTTTCATGCACTACGAAGCTGAATACCTGAACTCTGCTTATGACGAAGAACATGGTGTACCAAACCTTGTTTCTAAGTCATTACAAACGACTCGTCGTTTTGATGCATTGAAATTGTGGATGACAATTGAATCACTAGGTGAAGACCTTTATGGTTCAATGATTGATCATGGTGTAAAACTTACTCGTGAAGTTGCAGATTACATCAAGGCAACTGACGGTTTAGAGCTTTTAGTTGAACCACAATTTGCTTCAGTATTGTTCCGTGTTGTGCCACAAGGCTACCCAGTTGAGTTTATCGATAGCTTGAACCAAAACGTAGCAGACGAATTGTTTGCACGTGGTGAAGCAAATATCGGTGTAACAAAAGTTGGTAATGTACAGTCATTGAAGATGACAACATTAAGCCCTGTTGTGACATTTGAAAACGTTAAAAACCTTTTAGGTCAAGTATTGGCTGAAGCTGACCGCATTAAAGATGCGATTGCTTCTGGTAACTATGTACCACCAATCGACTAATTGAGTTGATAACAAAAAAAGCCCGGCTTCTTGCTGGGCTTTTTTATTACAGATTCTTTTATTCAAAATGTGTATGAGTAAATAGAAATATGCACAAACCATGCATATTTTTCGAAAACAAAAATAATTATGCATGATCTATCTTATGCAAATTTCTTATTGTATTGGTATGTCCCCAATATTTTTGGTCACATTGATATATCAATATCGTACTTACTTTAAATAATCCCGTTTTAACTGAAAAAAGTAAGTGGCTGTAATTACAATTAAGACAAGGAAGAAGAAATGCAACAAGTTAATGTGCTTAATGAATTTAAACTGATTATTAACGGTCAATCTTGTTCAGGTGAACAAGGTGAACTAGAAGTTATTAATCCTGCTACAGGTTTAACAGCTGCGCGTTGTGCAAAAGCATCGGTTGAGCAAGTAAATCAAGCAGTGAGTGCAGCTAAACAAGCATCTAAAGCTTGGCAACAAGTTTCACATGATGAACGTAAATCGATCTTAAACAAAATTGCGGATGGTATTGAAAAGCACGCTGAAATGCTTGCAGAGCTGGTTGTGCTTGAGCAAGGTAAACCACTAGCACTTGCACAAATGGAAGTGCAGGGTGCAATTGGATGGATTCGCTATGCTGCTGCTATGGATTTACCTGTTGAAGTGATTGAAGACAGTGAAACCAAGCGTATTGAGCGTCATCGTCAGCCATTAGGTGTAGTGGCTTCAATTACTCCGTGGAACTGGCCTCTCATGATTGCTGTTTGGCATATCATGCCTGCTTTACGCGCGGGTAACGTTGTCATTAGCAAACCTTCTGAATACACACCGCTATCAACTTTGCGTCTATGTGAAATCATTCAGCAAGAAGTTCCAGCGGGTGTTATTTCAATTGTGGTAGGTGCTGGTGAGATTGGTGAAGCACTCTCTTCACATCCAGATGTACAAAAAGTCGTGTTTACGGGTTCAACTCGAACAGGTCAACACATTATGGCTGGTGCAGCTCAACAGTTAAAACATTTAACATTAGAGCTTGGCGGTAATGATGCGGGTATTGTATTGCCAGATGCAAATATCGATGAAATTGCAGCTAAGATTTTTAATATGGCATTCTTGAACGCTGGTCAAACGTGCGCGGCGTTAAAACGTTTATATGTACATGAAAGCCAATATGAAGCTCTATCTCAAAAGTTAGCTGACATTGCCAATGCTCAAGTTGTGGGTGGTGGAATGGAGTCTTCTACAACGTTTGGTCCGGTACAAAACCAAATGCAATATAACAAAGTGAAAGAACTTATTGCCGATGCTATTTCTCAAGGTGCAAAAGCGCTTTCTGGTCAGCAGCAGTTACCAGAGCAAGGCTACTTTATTGCGCCAACTATTTTGACTGAAGTTTCTGACTCTTGCCGCGTGGTACAAGAAGAGCAATTTGGTCCAGTGTTGCCTGTTTTAAAATATACAGATATCAACGATGCTATTGCTCGTGCCAATGACAGTGAGTTTGGTTTAGGTGGTTCAATCTGGTCTTCTGATATTCAAGCTGCTCAAACTTATGCGACTCAGCTTCAATGTGGTACTGTTTGGATTAATACCCATGCAGAAGTACTGCCTCATGCACCTTTTGGTGGCTGGAAAATGTCAGGCTTAGGTGCTGAGTTTGGTTTAGAAGGTTTACTTGAAAATACGATCGGGCAAACAGTCCATATCAGTAAAATCTAAATATTAATTTTAAGGCGGATCATAGATCCGCCTTTTTATTTTAAATTATCTTATTAAATACTAACCTGCTTAAGTCGTGTGATGATAACCGTGACCTTTAGGTTTGATTAAAAAATGATTCTGTTCTTTAATTTTTTTCAGAACAATGTAAGACTTTATGTGGCCAATAAAATTATAAGAAAGCAATCTTTCAGTTACAAATTGAGAAAGCTGCTCTAAGTTTTCAGCAACGACTTTTAAAATAAAATCCGCATCGCCACTAATTGAAAATGCATCTTGAATGTTATCTTCCGCTTCAATTAACTCTTGAAATGCCTGCTGAGATTTTGCCTCGTGTGTTCTTAAATTAATGTGGATCATCGCTGTGACTTCCAGTCCTAGCGCTTGTTGCTGGATGCGGGCCGTGTAACCTAAAATTATACCTTTTTGCTCAAGTAGCTGTCTTCTTCTAGAACATTGAGAAGCAGATAAACCGATTAAATCTCCAACTTCCTGATTGGTGAGCCGTCCATTCTTTTGTAGTGCCTGAATGATTTGCCAGTCGAACTTATCCATTGCATAAAATCCTTTTATGATACACAAATCATGTATTTTTATTAAAATGCGTTTTCATTATGCACGAAATCTAAAAGGTAGATGAAATATTATTTTTCTATGGAATAAAAATTGGTCTCAAAGGATATAGAGCAATGTTCATAGAAATCGGTGACTTTTTAAATCTTCGTTTAAAACAAATGGGTATCCAACATCTTTTTGGTGTACCTGGTGATTTTAACCTCTCATATCTCGAACAAGTTGAAGCAGATCCAGAACTCGAATTTATCGGAAATTGTAATGAATTAAATGCTGCCTATGCAGCTGATGGTTATGCACGAATTAACGGTTTTTCTGCCTTGGCAACTACTTATGGTGTCGGTGATTTAAGCGCGATTAATGGCATTGCAGGTGCATATGCAGAAAATGTACCTCTTATTCATATCTCAGGTATTCCACCTTTACATGCAGTTCAAAAGGGCACTTTAATTCACCATACGCTTGTCGATGGTAACTACGACAATATTATGAACTGTATGAAAGAGTTCACAGTTGCTCAAACACGTTTAACTCCTGCAAATGCAGCTTTTGAAATTGATCGTGTATTACGTCAGTGTTTCCTTGAACGCCGTCCTGTGCACATCCAGTTAGCTGGAGATATTACTCACGTTAAAATTGAAGTTACTGACCGCCCACTTGATTTAAGTTATCCATCTGTTGAACCAGACTTATTGCAAAGTGTGGTAAGCAAACTTTGTGACATTTTGAACAATGCAAAAAGTCCAGCACTGCTTATTGATAATGAAGCTTCAGTTTTTGGCGTAACTTCACTTTTAAATGATTTATCTCAAAAATGCTCAATTCCATTTGCGGGTATGAATACTGCAAAAAATATTATGGATGAAGGCTCACCTCGTTATATCGGAACGTATGTGGGTGGGGCAAGCCAACCGCATGTGAAAAATATTATTGAGCAATCTGACTGCCTAATTGGTATTGGTGCACGATTTACAGATGTAGGCTCAGCTGTATTTACTCATCAAATTGAGACCAAGAACTATATTGAAATTAAATCTTATGGCTTAAATATCTTTGGTCAGGATTTTCCGGGTATTGAAATTGGACAGTTACTTGTTGAGCTAAATAAAAAAGTTGCACCACGTAAATCGTCAATGCCTCTTCTTGAAAAACAGCCACAGAAAGTAATTGAAGCCCCAGCTCAACAAAAACTAAGCCAAGATGTGCTTTGGAACTATATTGCAGGTTTCTTAAAAGAAGATGATGTGATTATTGGTGAGGTAGGAACTTCAAACTCAGCTTTGTCTGGTTTAAAACTTCCTGCTACAGCTAAATATATTGCTCAGCCGCTTTGGGGTTCTATTGGTTATACCTTGCCAGCTTTACTTGGTAGTTTGTTGGCAGCTCCTGAACGCCGTCAAATTTTGTTTATTGGTGATGGTTCTTTCCAGCTTACGGTACAAGAGCTTTCTACAATTATTCGTCACGGTTTAAAACCTATTATTTTCTTACTGAACAATGGCGGCTACACCATTGAGCGCTTAATTATGGGTGAAAACGCAGCCTATAACGACGTGCAAAACTGGAAATACACCGAAATTCCTGCGGTATTTAACGGTAAAAAAGGCCATACCACCTATGTGGTTGAAACTGCCGGACAGCTTAGAAGTGTTTTAGAGAATGTTCATTTAAATGATCAGTTAACTTTTATTGAATTAAAACTACCAGCAATGGATGCGCCAGTAAGTTTGAAAAAATTTGCTTCAGTCATCGCGCGTTTTGATTACGGCGATCGTGGCTACGAAATTTTAAAGGAGCGTTCCCAGCCTATTAAATGTAAGGATGCAAGCTCGTTTTAAATAGAAGATAGGACAAGTCTTCTTAAAATTAAATGGACTCATATTAAAGCAAACGTATTTCCGAAGGTCGGTTTCTGGCCTTCGGATATGGTGCTGAATAAAGGTGTACAGGAAGTGACACCAACATTGGAGATAATGTTATGGATGCAAACAATAAGCACGAGTTAAAACAAGGCTTATCCAATCGGCATATTCAACTCATCGCACTAGGAGGTGCGATCGGAACAGGGTTATTCTTAGGTCTTTCTCAAACGATTAAACTGGCAGGTCCTTCAATTTTATTAGGATATGCAATTGCCGGAATTATCGCTTTCTTAATTATGCGTCATTTAGGTGAAATGGTTGTTGAGGAACCAGTAAGTGGTTCTTTTAGTTATTTTGCGAACAAGTATTGGGGCAAAATGGCTGGTTTTATGTCTGGCTGGAACTACTGGGTGTTGTATGTGCTGGTAAGCATGGCTGAACTCAGTGCAATTGGAACCTTCATTCAGTTCTGGTGGCCTGAAATTCCGACTTGGCTGACTGCTTTATTTTTCTTTATTTTAATTAACGGCATTAACTTAGTGAATGTCCGCTTTTTTGGGGAGTCCGAATTCTTATTTTCCTGCATTAAGATTGTTGCAATTTTAAGCATGATTGGTTTTGGTACTTATCTCTTATTTACAGGTTCTGCTGGTCCGCAAGCAGGTATTGCAAATTTATGGCAACACGGTGGTTTCTTCCCACACGGGATTCACGGTTTTGTCATGGCTTTAGCCGTTATTATGTTTGCATTTGGTGGTCTAGAACTTATTGGTATTGCTGCTGCTGAAACGAAGAAACCTGAAACCACTATTCCAAAAGCAGTGAACCAAATTGTTTATCGTATTTTAATTTTTTACATCGGTGCTATTGGGATCTTACTGTGTCTTTACCCTTGGAATATGGTGGCAGAAGGCGGTAGCCCATTTGTCATGATTTTCCAGTCATTAAACAGTAATGGTGTTGCGAATGTTCTGAACTTTGTAGTCTTAATTGCTGCTATTTCGGTTTATAACAGCTGTATCTATTGTAATAGCCGTATGTTGCATGGTTTAGCAGAGCAGGGCAATGCTCCGGCAATTTTGAAAAAAGTAAATAGCCGTGGTATTCCAGTTCCAGCAGCGGTTGTTTCTGCATCAATCACAGCAATATGTGTGGTCGTAAATTACCTAATTCCTGGACAAGCCTTTCAGCTCTTTATGATGCTTGTTGTGGCTGCACTTGTGATTAACTGGCTCATGATTTCAGTCACACATTTGAAATTTACTAAAGCAATGAAATTGCAACGCCGCCAAACTAAGTTCCAAAGCATTATGAGTCCATGGAGTAATTACTTAACCATTAGCTTTGTGTGCTTTATTCTTATTATTATGGCAATGACGCCAGATATGAGATTGGCCGTTATTTTAGGTCCGATCTGGCTTGCTGTTTTAGCGCTGATGTATTTCTTCAAATACCGCAGAAAAATGGTCGCAATGCCAGAAGTGCAATCAAACTAATAAGCTAAATTTACAACGATATTGCGGTTACCTTACATACGGTAGGTAACCCTTTATCTTTTGTCATATTATTTTCATGTTACAAAGAAATTATTATCTATCGCAATTTTTGATCAGAATTTTAGTAATAAAATTATTTTTAGTAGTAAAAGTAAAAATACAGTTAAATTATCGATTTTTAAAATAATTATAATATCTTTTGGTTTTATATTTTATGAATCCTTAAAATCTATATTTTTAATCAGTGTCATAATAGAGACTAATATACAGAGTAAAATATCCACTCAGATTGAATTAAATATTTGATAAAAGATAAAAAATAATAATGTGACAATTAACAATATCGAAATCATTAAAGCGTCATCATACTGTAACTTAATTGTCATATTTTCTATTCACAATGCAGCTATCGAAGAGCGTACAAGCACTCAACAAAAAGTGACGTACAACCTATTGCATTAATGAGAGAGAACAGAATGCGCTTAAATCCACGTCAAATCGCAATTGCGTTAGCAGTAACTGGGGCAGCTGTAACAACGACTGCAAATGCAGCTCGTGATACGATTCAAATTGCTGGTTCTTCAACTGTACTACCATTTGCCAGCGTTGTAGCTGAAGAGTTTGGTAATACATTTCCTCAATTTAAAACTCCTGTAGTTGGTTCTGGCGGTTCTTCTGCTGGTTTGAAACAATTCTGTCAAGGCGTTGGCGATAACACAATCGACGTTGCTAATGCTTCTCGTAAAATTAAAAGCACTGAAATTGAAGCTTGTAACAAAGCTGGCGTAAAACAAATTCAAGAAATCAAAATTGGTTACGACGGTATCGTATTTGCGTCTAACTCACACAAAGCAGCTTATAAATTAAAACCTTACCATGTGTTTGCTGCTTTAGCTGCACAATTACCTTCAAATGGTAAATTGGTTCCAAACCCATATACAAACTGGAACCAGATTGATAAATCACTT
Source organism: Acinetobacter sp. ACIN00229 (assembly GCF_016106645.1). Classification (NCBI taxonomy): domain Bacteria; kingdom Pseudomonadati; phylum Pseudomonadota; class Gammaproteobacteria; order Moraxellales; family Moraxellaceae; genus Acinetobacter; species Acinetobacter sp. ACIN00229. The sequence goes on along the minus strand of NZ_JADWOM010000002.1, from coordinate 230,310 downwards.
CCAAATGAACCAATTACTCTTGTAATTCCTGCATCTAACCACGGTACTCGTGAAGTTTTCCAAGAGAAAATGGTTGATGCTGGTTGTGAAGCGTATGAATACTTCAAGAACTTAGATAAAGATGCTCAGAAGAAAGCATGTTCTACTTTCCGTAAAGATGGCCGTGTAATTGAAATTGCTGGTGACTATACAGAAACTCTAGCTCGCTTAAAGACTTCTCCAAGTGCAGTAGGCGTGTTTGGTTTAAGTTTCTATGATATGAACCGTGACAAGTTACGTGTAGCAACTGTAAATAATGTTGTTCCATCTGAGAAAACTGTATTGAACGGTACATATCCTGTGTCTCGTCCATTATTCTTCTATGTGAAAGGCGAACATTTAAAATCAGTTAAAGGCTTACCGCAATATGTAGAATATTTCGTAAGCAAAAAAGCAACAGGTAAAGGCTCTAAAGCTGAACGTGATGGCTTAATCGCAATGTCTGATGCTGAACGTGCAAAAGTATTGGCTGACTTTAAAGCAGGTAAAACTGTTAAATAAGTTAGTTTGAATAGGGGCTGGTGATCTTGAGAGTTCATCAGCCTTTTTGTCTAACTTGTTTTTCCAAATTATGACAATTGAGAAAACAGTGGAGAGTACATGAATCTGCTACTTATCGGTGTGTTGTTAGCCCTTGTGGCAATCGCATATCAACTTGGGCTGAGAAAGAGCCGTAGCCTAGCAGGTAAGGGAAGCAACTCGGCGACATTACATTCTCGTCCTGGTTATTATGGTGCACTGGTTGGTCTTTGGTGCGGTATCCCTGCTTTTTTAATTTTGATCATTTGGAGCTTGGTTGAACCAAGTATTTTAAATCACATTATCTTTAATAATATTCCTGCATCTGTAAGTGCATCACTTGATGAAGCTGGCAGAAGTGTCTTGATTGATCGTGTTCAAGCGATTGCTTCAGGTTTTGGGGTAAGTGATAAGCCCGCAGCCTATGAATTAGCTGCTGCACAACAGTTCGCAAAATTTCAAACCATTGGCTCTTTTGCCAAATTTGCTGTTGTAGTTTGTGCAGCTTTATTGGGTTTAGTGTGGGCAAAGAAAAAGATTAATCAACAATATCGTGCACGTAACCAAGTTGAACGTGCGATTAATGTTGCTTTGATTTTATGTTCTGGTGTTGCGATTTTAACAACCATCGGGATTGTGATGTCGATGTTTGGCGAAGCAATGCACTTCTTCCGTTTTGTAAGCCCGCTTGATTTCTTCTTCGGGACAGAGTGGAACCCAGGCTTTAGTACTTCAGGCAATGCTGAAGGTAGTTATGGTTTATTGCCATTACTCTGGGGCACACTCATGGTCAGCGGCATTGCTTTATTAGTTGCCGTACCCATTGGATTAATGATTGCCATTTATTTAGCTGAATATGCTTCTCCTTGGTTACGCTCGTGGGCAAAACCAACAATTGAAGTTTTAGCGGGTATTCCAACAATTGTTTATGGTGTGTTTGCCATGATGATTATTGGACCATTTTTCAAGACAGCTGGTGCTTACGTTGGTCTTGAAATTAACGCGACCAGTGCTTTAACTGCTGGTTTCGTGATGGGGATTATGATTATTCCGTTTGTTTCTTCTTTATCAGACGACATTATTACTCAAGTACCTCGTGCCCTACGTGACGGTTCTTTAGGACTTGGAGCAACTAAGTCAGAAACAATTCGCCAAGTCGTTTTACCTGCTGCGTTACCGGGTATTACTGGTGCCTTTTTATTAGCTGTTTCTCGTGCCGTAGGGGAAACCATGATTGTGGTTTTGGCAGCAGGGAACAGTCCACTTTTACATGCAAATCCATTTGAAGCTGTTTCGACAGTGACCGTTACGATCGTAAAACAGTTAACTGGTGATACTGACTTCGCCAGCCCACAAGCTTTGGTTGCATTCGCGTTAGGTCTGACACTCTTTGTGATTACCTTATGTTTAAACATTGTTGCACTGTACATTGTGCGTAAATACCGTGAGCAATACGAATGAGTACATCAAATACATCGTCTCCTATGGATCAGAACGTATTTGATCCACAAGCTGCTGCTCAAGCACGTGATCGCCGTAAAAAAGTGATTGAAAAGTCATTGGCTAAACGTCACCGTAAAGAAAAAGCTTTCCGTTTTGCTGGTTTATCGGCAGTTGTTATTGGTCTTGCATTCGTAGCGCTATTGTTTAGCAGTATTTTGGCAAAAGGTTTACCTGCTTTTTGGCAAACGAGCATGAATGTTCCAATTTACTTCGATCCGAAAGTAATTGATGCAGGTCCAGTACCTGTACGTACTCAAGGTGAAACACCTGCTCATTACCAAGAGCGTTATGTTGATTGGCAAACTAAAATGGGTATGGTGGATTGGGATGGCATTATTGTAAATGGAATGATCGCCAAAGATCCTGCACTTGCTAGTGAACGTGATTACTTAAGTAGTCTTTATGCAAGTTCAGAGGCTTATCGTTTACGTGACATGGTTTTTGCAGACCCATCACTCATTGGTAAAAAAGAAAATATTAATTTCTTGGGCGATGCCAATGTTGATGTCTGGTTAAAAGGTAATATTGACCGTTCATTGCCAGATGATCAGCAACAACTTGAACCAGAAGTACGTAAACTTGCGGATGAACTAAAAGCAAAAGGTGTTCTTGAAAATACGTTCAATTTGAACTTGTTTAAGAATCCGGACTCTCGTAGTTCACCAGCAATTAGTGGTCTTGCTGGCGCATTTATGGGTTCATTATTCATGATGCTGATTGTGATCATTATTGCGATTCCAATTGGTGTTGCCAGCGCAATCTATCTTGAAGAATTTGCTCCAAAGAATATTGTTACAGACATTATTGAAGTTAACATCAATAACCTTGCTGCTGTTCCTTCAATTGTGTTTGGTTTACTCGGTGCAGCAATTTTTATTGGCTGGATGCATTTACCTTTATCAGCTCCGTTAGTCGGTGGTTTAGTTTTAAGTTTGATGACATTACCAACAGTCATTATTACGACACGTGCTTCCTTAAAAGCAGTGCCACCTTCTATTCGACAAGCTGCACTTGGTTTGGGAGCTTCTAAGTTTCAGACCATTTTCCACCACGTTTTACCATTAGCTTTACCAGGCATTATGACCGGCTCAATTATTGGTGTTGCTCATGCGCTTGGTGAAACGGCACCTTTACTTTTAATTGGAATGAGTGCATTCGTTGCAAGTATTCCAGCAACACCATTTGATCAATCAACTGCATTACCTGTCCAAGTTTACTTATGGCAAGGTAATGAGTTGCGTAACTTCTTCGAAGGCCGTACTGCCGCTGCGATTATCGTACTACTTGCATTAATGATTGGTTTAAACAGTCTTGCAATTTGGTTACGTAAAAAGTTCGAAGTGCGTTGGTAATAGAGGATAAATAATGAATACTATTGATATTACGAATTCCTTAGAAAAGGATAAGTTAGTGAACACTGAACAATCTCAATTTACAGATAAATCGCAGAATCATGGCACTTCGTATGTTTCGCATTTTGAACCACAAACTTCAAAAAAGCAGAACTCAACCGAAATCAAAATTAGTGCACAAGATGCCCATGTTTATTATGGTGATTTTGAAGCGATTAAAGGTATTGACCTCGATATTTACAAGAACGAAGTTATTGCTTTTATTGGACCGTCAGGTTGTGGTAAATCTACCTTTCTTCGTACGATAAATCGTATGAATGACACCATTGATGGTTGCCGTGTGACAGGTAAAATTACACTCGATAACCACAATATTTATGATCCAAACCTTGATGTCGTATTATTACGTGCTCAGGTTGGTATGGTATTCCAAAAGCCAAACCCGTTCCCTAAAACTATTTTTGATAACGTGGCTTACGGTCCTAAACTTCATGGTCTAGCACGCGATAAATATGATCTTGAAGAAATTGTTGAAAATAGCTTGCGTAAAGCGGGTCTATGGGACGAAGTGAAAGACCGTTTGAATCAACCGGGTACTGGTTTATCAGGTGGTCAGCAACAACGTTTATGTATTGCTCGTACGATTGCAGTAAGTCCTGAAGTGATTTTGATGGATGAGCCATGTTCTGCGCTTGACCCAATCGCAACAGCAAAAATCGAAGAATTAATTTCTGAATTATCCACGCAATATACAATCGTTATTGTGACTCACTCAATGCAACAAGCGGCACGTGTATCTGATCGTACTGCTTATTTCCATTTAGGTGATTTGATTGAAGTTAACTCAACTGAAAAAGTCTTTACTCAACCTGACCACCAGTTGACGGAAGCTTATATTACTGGACGATTCGGTTAGTTAGTCATCCATATAAAAAAAGAGCCATGTGCTCTTTTTTTATTTTATAAATGAAAATGACTCTATTTTGCAAAAACGCTATTGAATTTTAATCAAAACGACCACATCTTAAGGCTATAAAAGATAACTTATGAGCTTAGAATTTTATGTTATTCCATTTGCCTAAACTCCCTGCAGAAATACGTGTGAGTCATTTAAATGCACGTGTAAATGAACAGAGAAAAAAAATTGCACAAACAACTGCAAGCCGTTTAGAACTTTTACAATTGGCTCAACAACTTGCTAAAGAAGCTAAAATTCGCCGTAAAAACAATCAGAAAATCTTTGTTTTAGATTTTAAGGGTGATATCCAAGCCTCAGCAGTTGAAAACTTACGAGAAGAAATTACCCTCATTTTAGCAACTGCTAAAGCAGGCCGTGACCGTGTTGTGGTTCGTCTTGAAAGCCCAGGAGGCATGGTACATGGTTATGGTCTAGCAGCAGCTCAATTGGTACGCTTACGCGATGCAGGTTTCCATCTGACGATTTGTGTAGACAAAGTAGCAGCAAGTGGCGGCTATATGATGGCATGTATTGCAAATGAAATTATTGCAGCGCCGTTTGCTATTGTTGGTTCAATTGGTGTGGTTGCTCAAGTTCCAAACTTTAACCGTCTTTTAAAACAACACAATGTGGATTTCGAGCTTTACACAGCAGGGCAATATAAACGTACTGTCACGATGTTTGGTGAAAATACCCCTGAAGGTAAAGCGAAGTTCGAAGAAGAGCTTCAACAAACTCATGTGTTATTTAAACACTTTGTAGAAAAGTACCGTCCACAACTTAATGTTGATAAAGTGGCAACAGGTGAGCATTGGTATGGTGAAGATGCGCTAGAGCTAAACCTTGTTGATAAATTACAAACATCTGATGAGTATCTATTAGCGTTATTACCACAACATGATGTTTATGTGATTAATACACGTAAGAAAGCGACCTTAGGTGAAAAGTTAGGTTTGCAAGCGGCTCAAATGGCAGATAGCTTGATTCCGGCTGTAATGAATAAAGTTGCAGACACGTTGGCCAAAGCCAATTCAACCTTAGTGCAAATGCGTGATACTAGATTTTAATTAAGCTAAATTTTGAAATAGAGAGTGCCTACATAGGTGCTCTTTTTTTATGTGAGTGATGAAAGAAATTTGATTAATATTTGTTTAAGTTTCAATTGTAAAAGTTATAGTTAACTTTTCACTTCTGAGTTTTTGTGATGTCAAAAACATGGCCACACATTGATATTCTCATACGTATTTTACATATCATTATTATGCTTGGCTTTATTGGTGCTTATTTCACAGGAGATAATGAAGATCTGCACCAAGTCCATATGATGTTTGGTTACGTACTTCTTATTAGTATTACTGCGCGAGTGATCTGGCATTTTTTGAGTCCACATATTTCAAGTACAACACCGTTCGGTATTAAAAAGCGAAGTAACATAGCGATAAATGCGATTAAAAAATCTTTAAGTCATTTAAACTTTAAGAGTATTTTTTCTAAAAATTCAATTCATTCAATCAGTGTTGCACTTTTTCAAACTTCAATTGTACTAATATTTCTCGTGATTCCAATTGTGGTGGGGCTAGGGTATGCGACTGAGCATGTTAATTTTTCCTTGAGAGACCTCCACGAATTTTTTGCAAATTTGTTTTTAGTTTTGGTGTTGTTGCATGTTTCAACTCTTATTCTAAACAGCATTTTTGCAAAACGTTTTCAGGGCTGGAGTATGTTAAAAATAACCTTGTCAGATGCGAAAATAACTAAATTTGCTGCTTTATTTCTTTTGATTCTGATAGGTACTTTTAGCTTCTTTTACTTACGAATGTAAATGATGGAATTAATATATGAGAATTTTAGTAAATACCCGAACAGGGCGATATTTAAGGTTGATATGAGTTTTATGAGAAAAAGATATTTTAATTAAAAGTCAAAAATAATTATTGATAAACATGCTTTTTGAATTGTGATAAACACATGGTTTTGATATTTTAAACAGCAATAAAATAGCTTTTAGATGAATCATTTAAAAAGTTAGACATTTAAAAATATAACTGAAATTCAGGATAGGAAATAATGACAAGAATAATTGTGGCATCCAAAGAGGGTTTGGACGTTCTACAAGATGGTCAGCTCAATAAAGTGGTTTTAAACCAACCAGCAATCATTCAAATTGGTGTAAGTCAAAAAGATATAGCATCGATGGAAAAGCAAGGTGGAAGTCTTATCATCCATTTAAAAAATGGTGAAACCCTTGTTTTAGAAAATTTCTTTAATGAAGCAACAAATACAACAGACCATTCACTTGTTTTTCCGACTGAACACGGAAAATTTGTTGAAGCCCAATTCGACGCACAAGGTAAGGTAATCGACTATACAGGTTTAAACCATGTCACAGATTTAGCCTATACAAGCACTAGTCAACCAGCCTCAACAATGGCGGTTGATGATTCCCCAACTTTTTCGATGGGCAATGTATTAAAAGCTGGCTTAGCAGTTTTAGCTGCTGAAGGTTTATATTTGTGGGCTTTTGATAAAGATGACAAAGATGATTCTTCAGGACCTGTAGATATCTTGGCACCTGCTGCACCGACTGCTACTGTTGCCGATGATACCCTTACGGTTACTGGTAAAGCAGAAGCAAATGCAAAAATTTATATTAAAGATGCTGCTGGTAATACGGTCGCAACGGGTGTTGCAGATGCAAGTGGTAATTTTACAATTAAACTCGATAAGCCTTTAGCAAATGGAAATAAATTAAATATTTTAGCTGAGGATGCTGCGGGTAATATTTCTAAACCAGGTCTTGTAACTGGTACTAAAGACACAATTGCGCCAGATGCTCCTCAGGCTCAATTAAATGAAGATGGTTCGATCTTAGATGGTAAAACTGAAGCGAATGCTACTGTAAATGTCTATGATGCTAGCGGAACATTATTAGGAACTGTAAAAGCAAACTCAGAAGGAATCTTTTCTTTAAAGCTAACTCCACCTTTGACGAGTGAAGCTGGTGGTAAAGTCATTGCTCAGGATGCTGCCGGAAATAAATCTGAAGCAACACCCATTTTTGCAGGTAAAGATACTATTCCGCCAGCAGCTCCTTTAATTGAAGTAAATAAAGAAGGAACAGTGGTTGAAGGAAAAACAGAAGCTAATGCAAAAGTTCAGATAAAAGATGCTGATGGTAAAGTCATTGGAACTGGTACGGCAAATGCGCAAGGTGAGTTTCAAATTACGCTTTCTTCTGCCTTAAAAGAATCACAAAAGGCGACAATCATTGTTGAAGATGCAGCAGGGAATAAATCTAAGCCTTTAGAAGTCACCTCTGGCTATGACACCATAGCGCCAGATAAACCTACTGCTCAAGTGAATGCAGACGGAACTTCAGTTACTGGTACAGCTGAACCCAATGCAAAAATAGAAATCAAAAACTCAGCAGATAAGGTTATTGGTACTGGAACAGCAGATGCGAATGGAAAATTTACAATCGCGATTTCTCCTGCTTTAACCGATAGCTTAAAAGGTTCAGTAATAGCAACCGATAGTTCTGGAAATAAATCTACTGCGCTGGAAATTGTTGGGAGTGATAAAGATACGATTCCGCCTGCTAAGCCTGTGTTAAGAGGTTTAGATGATGATGTAGGGCCTCTAAAAGGAGCAATTACAGCTGGTTCTGAAACCGATGATGCTAAACCAAAATTTACTGTTCAAGTTGAAGCTAACGCAACCTTAACTATTTATGATAATGGAGTCGCAATTTCCATTCTTAAAGTTGGTCAAGTAGATGCAAATAAATATTGGTCATTTATGCTTGATAAAGATTTAGCCGTTGGTAAACATACGATTACTTTCGTGCAAACAGATGTAGCTGGGCTGACGAGTGAAGTGAGTTCACCATTTACCTTTTATGTCGTCGCACCAAAAGTGGCGAGTACGAGTGAAGTGGTCAGTAGTGATGTAAATGAAGTTGTCCCTTCTGTGGCCGATAGTGTCGGGTTAAATACATTAAAGTTAGCGCAAACTACAACCAATGAAACGACTAGTCAGCAGCAAAAATCTGTGTCATTAGATGATTTATTAAAAAGTTCTTCAACGGATGCTTCTGACCCAATCGCAAAAATTTTATCTGCAACAGATTCTAAACCTGTAGTGAATGAGCAGAGCGAAGTAAATAATACAGCGAGTGATGTCACAACGAATCTAGAACAGCTTCTACCAAATACGACTTCTTCAGCTTTATCAAATCTGTTAGATCAAACTTATTCAGTCGTCTAAAGAACTATTAAAAAAAAGCGCTCATTGAGCGCTTTTTTTATTTATGAATTATTTATTTTAGGTCTTTTTATAAGAGCTGCCAGTCCATAGAGAATTGCACCGATCGTTGCTAATAGCATATCTTTATGGGCATCCCACATGTCGCCTTGTTGGCCATTATAATTTTCGGCTTGCTCTGGCGATAAGCCAATCGCAATTACCCATTCAATGAGTTCATAAAAGACACTAGATGCCATGACGAATTGGATCACAAGTAAAAACAGAGTAAAAGGTCGAGCTGTCGGTAACCAAACTTGAAAAACTCGATAAATAAGAGGGTAGAGTAAAACTCCATAGGCAAGATGAACTAAACGATCATACATGTTACGGGACCATCCCATGTATTGATCTAGATCAAAATGAAATATGTGTTGAATCCAGTCATTGTACGGAACATATGAGTACAGGTAGTGTGCACCGATAATATGGATGAGCAAAAAACCTAAATAGAAAGTAAAACTTAAATAATCGAGACCAATCTTTTTAAAAATAATAAATAAGAGGACTAACATAAAAATTGTACCCACCTGATGAAGTAAATAAGCTTCAAATTCAAGGGGCTGAATGCCAGACAATATGATGGCAATAAAAATAAGGCCAAGAGCAATATAGTGTCTAAGTTTGAATTGTTTTTCGATCATTTTAGAAATATAACTTTATTGTGCTTTATATCAGTGTAATAAAAAAGCGAAGCCGAAGCTCCGCTTTTTATGAACTTTTTAATTAGATTTTGCTAATTAAATCGTTAATTTGTTTAGCTTGTTCAGCTGCATTACCTGTGTAAGTTGCAGGAGTGAGTTCAGCTAAACGTGCGCGCTCTTCGCTTGGTACTTGAGAAAGTTCATCACCATTTACGAAGTTAACCATCATGTCGCGAGTCATTGCTTGACCACGAGTTAATGCTTTTAACTTTTCATATGGCTTTTCAACGTTATAACGACGCATAACAGTTTGAATTGGTTCTGCTAAAACTTCTTGAGCTTGATCAAGATCTTCAAGTAAGCGGTTTGCATTTAACTCAAGTTTACCAACACCTTTTAAACACGCATCAAAAGCAATTAAACTTTGCGCAAAACCAACACCCATATTACGAAGTACAGTAGAGTCAGTTAAGTCACGCTGCCAGCGAGAAATTGGTAATTTTTCGCCTAAGTGCGCTAATACAGCATTCGCAATACCTAAGTTACCTTCAGAGTTTTCAAAGTCAATTGGGTTAACTTTGTGTGGCATAGTTGAAGAACCAACTTCACCATCTTTCAATCTTTGTTTGAAGTAACCTAAAGAAATGTAACCCCATACGTCACGGTTAAAGTCGATTAAAATCGTATTAAAGCGACGTAACGCATCAAACAACTCTGCCATGTAGTCATGTGGTTCGATTTGTGTCGTGTACGGGTTGAATGCTAAACCTAACGATTCAACAAATGCTTGAGCATGTGCAGCCCAGTCAACATCTGGGTAAGCAGAAAGGTGAGCATTGTAGTTACCTACAGCACCATTGATTTTGCCGAGTAGCTCAACATTTTCAAATTGTTTAATTTGGCGAGCTAAACGGTATGCAACGTTCGCCATTTCTTTACCCAAAGTTGTTGGGCTTGCAGTTTGACCGTGTGTACGAGACAACATTGGTTGTTCAGCGTGAGCGGTTGCTAAAGTAGAGATCGCATTTAAAATTTGCTTCATGCTTGATACTAAAACTTCGCGGCCGTTTTTAAGCATAAGTGCATGAGACAAGTTATTGATGTCTTCTGAAGTACATGCAAAGTGAATGAATTCACCTGCATTTTGTAATTCAGCGATACCTGCGATTTTCTCTTTTAAGAAATATTCAACAGCTTTTACATCATGATTAGTTGTGCGCTCAATTTCTTTAATGCGGTTAGCATCTTCTTCAGAAAAGTTGCTAACAATTGCATCTAAAGCTGCATTTGTTTCATTTGAAAAAGGAGCAACTTCAACAATTTCTGGACGGTTAGAAAGCGCTTGTAACCAACGCACTTCTACAGTGACACGAGCATGAATTAAACCAAACTCAGAAAGAAAAGGGCGTAGCGCATCACATTTGCTGGCATAACGTCCATCTAATGGTGATAGTGCGGTTAAAGCGTTCATAACGATTCCTTAATGTTGGAATAAACATAAAACAAAAATAATCTCTTTACAGCCTTAGATGACTTGGTACTGTAAACGAGCAAGTGCCTGAATATCCTGTAGCAATTTACGTTTGCTAAAAATCATGTTCCACGAACTACCACCGAGTTGTCGCCATAAATGGGCCATTTGCAAGCCAGTAAACAGACAAGCACGGATGCGGTTAGTATGGTTGGTATCTTTAAATGCTTCTGCATTACCACGAACGAGAATGCGAGGGTTAATCTGCCCAGCAGTATCAACATAAGTTTGGGCCAAATTGGCTAAAATGCTTGGGTGTAAGTAGTTATTATCAAAAAAAGAAAGCTGTTTTAAAATCTTTTGCTGAGCTTTTTCAATGATTGCGACGTATTCAGGGTTGCTATAGACCTTCTTTTCTAATTGCAAAAGGGACATCGCATATGACATTGGAAGCTTGGCAGTGCCCATTTTCGGAAGGCGAGATTTGGGCATATTTGTAAAAGGTTGAGTAATACAATTTTCGAGGGTTTTAAGCCCCAAAGAAATATCTGCCAACTGATTGAAAAAATCTAATGTCTGAACACCATTGTTGACTGTAGGGCGAATATTTAAACTCGCTTTGATTAACAGCTCAAAATAGAAGTTACCACTTTCACCAATACTCTGCTGACCAGTTAAAGCTGTCATGTGCGTGAGCTGGGTAGCCTGAAATACCCCAGCCAAGGCAAGGGCACGGTTTTGGCGAACATTCAAGGCTTGTGATTGTTGAAATGGTAACTCCACCATGTCATTCATTCCCTTAAATAAAATTTGGTGTAGGGGCATTTGTATGGTGAATGACACCCCCGCCTAAGCAAACTTCATCTGAATAAAATACAACGCTTTGACCCGGTGTAACAGCGCGCTGAGGTTCATCAAACTCAACTCGTACACCGTGTTCACTATTTTCATCAATAAAAACTGTACATGCCTGATCAGGTTGGCGATAACGTGTTTTAGCTGTACAGCGTAAACCTTCAACAGGAATATTCTGTTCACCAGCCACCCAGTCAATTGACTCACTCCAAAGCTGCGTGCTTTGCATGAGTGGGTGTTCATGCCCCTGACCAATAACGAGGCGGTTATTGGCAATATCTTTATGTAGTACGAACCATGCGCCTTCAGCTGCACCTTTCAAACCACCTAGACCTATTCCGCCACGTTGACCGAGCGTATAGTACATCAGACCGTGATGTTCACCAACTTCTTTACCTGTATCAAGTACAATTTTTCCAGGTTGAGCGGGCAAATATTGTTTAAGGAAGTCATTAAATCGACGTTCGCCAATAAAACAGATTCCTGTAGAGTCTTTTTTCTTGGCTGTAGCAAGATCAAGTTCTTCAGCAATTCTGCGAACTTCAGGTTTTTCAATCTCACCTACTGGAAATAGGGTCTTGTTAATTTCTTTACCATGAACAGCATGCAAGAAATAAGTTTGGTCTTTGTTATTGTCTACACCACGTAATAATGGTGCGTATGCTTCGCCTTTCGAGTTGTAAGCAGTTTCACCACGGCGGGCATAATGACCAGTCGCGATAAAGTCTGCACCTAAAGTCATGGCATGATCTAAAAATGCACGGAACTTAATTTCTTTATTACATAAAATGTCGGGGTTTGGGGTGCGTCCAGCTGCATATTCAGCTAAGAAAAGTTCAAATACGCGGTCCCAATATTCCATAGCAAAGTTTGCTGTGTGGAGTTTAATACCGATTTTATCTGCTACTGCTTGAGCATCGGCTAAATCTTCCATTGCCGTACAGTATTCCGTGCCGTCGTCTTCCTCCCAGTTCTTCATGAAAAGACCTTCAACTTGATATCCTTGTTGAAGTAAAAGTGCTGCAGAAACAGAAGAGTCTACACCACCAGACATACCGACGATGACACGTTGTTGCATAGGACTAGGCATCCAAATGAGAAGTTAATGAGGGAGAGAAAGGGTGCTCATAAATAAGCGATAAAGGATAATGGTGACCTTTCATGGCATCTTCAACTGCTTTGAGTACGAGTGGACTACGAGCACGAGCAGATTCTTTGAGCTCATCTGGTGTCATCCATACAGCAGCTACAATACCAGTATCGAGTTGAGGATTATTTTCAACTTGAGTCACATGTGCTAGAAAACAAAAGCGGTAATAGGTGCGATCCGGAAACATGGGCGGGGTATATGTATAAATACCAAGCAAGGCATCAATTTCAACATGATGACCTGTTTCTTCAAGTGTTTCTCGAATGGCTGCTTGAGTTAATGACTCACCGCATTCCACATGACCAGCAGGTTGGTTAAATACTGTGTGTACAAAACCCTCGCTATGTTCTTCAACAAAAAGATAGCGTCCGTCTTTTTCTACGACTGTAGCAACAGTGACATGAGGAGTCCATGCGGCCATAAAAAAGCACCATGATTTAAAAGACGTATGATACGAAATTTAGGGGTTTTTGGCTATGGTGATCTGCTAAACGATATGAGCAATACTACAAAACCATATTGTTTAAAAAATCAGAATTTTATTGCTGATATTTCATAGAGCTAATTAATCTTGCTCTGTTTGAGCCGCTTTATGATTATTTTGTACTTTTACATAATGTCTTGCCGAATAAGGAAGAAACGCTAATTCTTTTTCGGTTAGTGGTCGCACTTGTTGTACAGGGCTTCCTACATATAGATAACCACTTTTTAAGACTTTACGTGGTGGAACTAAACTTCCTGCACCAATCATTACATCATCTTCAATAATCACATCATCTAAAATAACAGTATTGATTCCGATTAAAACTCGGTTGCCAATGGTACAGCCATGCAAAGTCACATGATGTCCAACTGTCACATCTTCACCAATAATAAGAGGTGAGCCATTAGGTTTTGCATCATTTTTATGGCTAACGTGCAACATACAATGGTCTTGTACATTACTGTTTTTACCAATTTGAATACTATTTACGTCACCACGAATGACGGCAAAAGGCCAGACAGAAACATTTTCAGCTAAGCTAACTTCACCGACTACAACAGCCATGTCATCAACATAACATGTTGTATCAACTTGAGGACGGTGTTCAAGATAAGGACGTATGTTCTTTGCCATGAGTAGTATCAAAATAAAATTTAGAAGAATTATAAAATAAAAAAGCACTCAGGCTAAATAGCATGAGTGCTTAATTCAACTATTCAAAAATTAGAATAAGTTGCTGAAGAATTGTTTAACATGGTCGATTAAGCGTGCAAAGAATCCTGCTTCTTCAACTGGTTTTAATGCAACTAATGGCTTTTCAGCAATTACTTTGCCGTCAAGGCTAGCAACAAGTTTGCCCACAACTTGGCCTTTTTGAAGCGGTGCATTTAAGTTAGGTTGAACAACTAACTGTGTTTTAATACCGTTAGCTTTGCCTTTAGGCATAGTCACACTAAAGTTTTCAGCCAGACCAATTTGAACTTCATCTTCTTTACCAAACCATACTTTTGCTTTTGCAAGAACTTGATTGGCTGGTTGAATATTTGCAGTTTCAAAGTTTGCAAAGCCCCAAGACAATAATGTACGTGTTTGGTTAGCACGTTCATTTACGCTATCCGTTCCGAAAATAACGGAAATGAGACGCATCGGACCACGTTTGCTTGAAGTTGTTAAGCAGTAACCCGCTTCATCTGTATGACCTGTTTTTAAACCATCTACGCTTGGGTCTGTGTAAAGCAAGGCATTACGGTTACCTTGTTTAATACCGTTAAACGTAAATTCTTTTTCAGAGTAGATTGGGTAATATCTTGAGCTGTCTTTAATAATATGTTGCGCTAAAACAGCCATATCTTTAGCTGTTGAATAATGACCTTCTGCCGGTAAACCAGTTGAGTTAATGAACTGGGTATTTGTCATACCGATACGTTTTGCTTCCTGATTCATCATGTGAGCAAACGTGCCTTCATTTCCAGCAATATGTTCAGCCATTGCTTTTGATGCATCATTACCTGACTGGATAATGATACCGCGAAGCATTTCTAGAACAGTCGCTGTACCATTTAAAGGAACATACATACATGATTCAGAGCTGCTTCCTTTACACCATGCAGACTCGTTCATACGAACCTGCTCATTTTCAGTCAGTTCACCTTTTAATAATTTTTGTTCAATGATGTAGCTTGTCATCATTTTTGTCATTGAAGCAGGTGCAAGCTTTTCGTTTTCATTTTTAGAAGCGAGAATTTGTCCTGTCTCATAATCCATTAATACATAAGACTTATTATTTAATTCTGGCGGAGCTGATAAGACAGTTGCTGCATAAGAAAAACTTGGTAAGAGGAGGAGTGCAGCAATAGCGCTTTTTCGAGTCATTCTAGGTAATTCCAATATCTTGTATGAAGCAGAAGAACCTAGCATTTTAGGATAAAGCAAAGCCGACTTCTATGGGGGAAGTCGGCTTTTTCAAACAGTATTGTAACTCAAGAGTTTTTTACTAATTTAGTTTTGCGATTGATAAGCTTTCACGTCTTGACAAACTAATGTGTTTTGCTCGTTACCAGCAGCTTTTGCATCATTACGCGCTTCTTTTAGGACTTTCTTGAAACTTTTGTCTTTAGCACGTTTCTCTAAAGCTGCAACTGGATCGGCTTCATTTGGTAAATAGTCTTTTACTAAACGTTCATAACCTTGAGCAAAATCAGCATCTTTTTTGCCAATAAGGCTTGGGCAAATTTCAGAAAGTACTTGAATTGCAGCTAATTCTTCAGGAGTTATAGTTTGCTGTGGAGTTACTTCAACAACATTTTCATTTTCGGTTTTCTTTTCAGCTGTTTTCTTCTTATCAGCAGCAAAACCAACTGTTGCCATGCTCATAAGTAAAACCAAAGAGAGCGATTGAACTAAGCTTTTCTTCATAAACATCGATAACCCAAAATAAAATTTTTAAATATGTCGATAGCTTAACCAATTTACAGGTTAAAAAAATGGAAAAAATGTATTGTTATGTTGGTTTTCTGCTTAATACCAAGCAGAAAACCTCAGTAAATAAACTTCTACCCTAAACGAGCAAAAACCTATCCTTTATAGTTTACGATCTCTTCACAAAGTTCGTGTTGCTCATGATGATCCATTTGTTTTGAAGCTTGACGTGCTTCATTCAACAAGGTTTTAAACTCTGCATCATTTTGTAGAGCAGAGAGGGTAATTGATTTATTCGAATGCCCTTGAAGATACGTTGTGATAATTTTTTGAGTATTTGACTCAAGTTTTTTATTTGTCCCTACGAAAGCTGGACAAATTTCCTGTAAGACTTGCGTTGCCGCAATATCATCTTTAATTAAGCTATCAGCTTCTTGTGTTGAGATATCCTCATCTGCAAAAACCGCTTGCGTACACAATGTGATACTGATCCCCAATACCTGAAAAAAAGGAGCAAAAGTTTTCATTTTTTCACAATTTTATAATGCTATGGAGGCATAAATATATATAATTCAACAAATAATTCAATTGTGAAAACCTTTAGGTTTATTTTTAGAGAAAGATTTTAGTGAATATTTTGATAGCGAATGATGACGGTGTTTTTGCGCCAGGTATACAGGCTTTAGCTGAAGCATTAAAACCGCTTGGACGTGTGGTTGTGGTTGCACCAGAAAGTGAAAGAAGTGGTTTTTCAAGTGCATTAACACTAGATCGACCATTGCGCCCAATTCAAATTGCCGAAGATGTATGGGCTGTGAATGGTACGCCAGCAGATTGTGTTTATTTGTCTATGAATGGTTTGTTTGATTTCGAATTTGACTTAGTCGTAAGTGGAATCAATAGTGGCGCGAACTTAGGTGATGATGTTTTATATTCTGGAACAGTCGGTGCTGCATTTGAAGGGCGTTTAATGAAGCAACCTGCAATTGCTGTTTCTTTAGCTGGTCCTGATGTACGCGCTTATAATGTTAAAGAAGATTATGCTCAGGCTGCGCAGTGGGTACATGATTTTATTGCAAGCGGATTACCAGCTTTGCCTCCACGACACATCTTTAATATCAATATTCCTGATGTGCCGAAGTTAAAAGGAGCACAAATTACGTATCAGGGACGTCGTGCTCAATCTAAACCTATTACCAGCCATGTCGACCCAAGAGGACGCCAAGTTTACTGGATTGGATTAGCAGGCGAGGCGGTTACAGATCCGGAGCGTGTTTCAAGCCAGATTCAATCGGATTTCTTTGCGGTAGCAAACGGTTATGTCAGTGTTACACCTATTCAAATGGATGCTACAAATTACGCCGTTTTAGAAGACCTTCAGGGCAGTTTGAGTCAATAATTGAGCTCGAATGTTATAACTTTGTGAATAAAGAAAAAGAGGAACGTGTTTCCTCTTACTTTTTTGGTACTCTTAGCCGAAATGATTTGTAGCATTTAGTGAGGGAGATCAATGCATTTAATTGGGCAACAAAACAGAGTGCATATCCAAAAAGACAAAATAATGAAAATTATGTTGTTGTCTGTGGCTGTAGGTTTTACCGTAGCTATGGCAGGTTGTGCTTCTAAACCACAAATTAATAATAGTTCTCGCTATGCAATGGCTCCTAACTATTACACAGTTCGTTCAGGTGATACTTTGAGTGGTATCGCAATGCGTTATGGTCTGGACTATATCAGTATTGCCGAAATGAATGATATTCCTGCGCCATATCGTATTTATGTCAATCAATCATTACGTTTGAAGAAAGGTTCTTCACCAAGAACGGTATCTACACAAGTCATGGCACAGCCTGAGCAAATCAAGCGTCAAACGATTGCTTTGCCAACTACACAGCCTGTTACTCCAGTAACTCAGCCGTCTACTGTACCGTCAACAAATACGACAGTGGCATCAGTTGCACCAAATTCGAGCTTACGTTGGATAAAACCGACGAATGGACCGGTGATTCAAGGGTTTAATTTGGCAAATAATGTCAAGGGAATCCGTTATGGTGGAAATCAGGGTGACCCTATTTATGCCGCAGCCGATGGTCAAGTTGTCTATGCAGCTGATGGCTTAAAAGAATACGGAAATCTGGTTTTAATTAAGCATATTGACGGATATATCAGTGCGTATGCCCACAATAGCAAGATGTTTGTAAAAAGCGGTGACAATATAACTGCTGGACAAAAAATTGCCGAAATGGGATCTACTGGTGCATCTCAAGTCATGCTCGAGTTCCAGATTCGTTTGGATGGTAAACCGATTAATCCTGTAAATCTTTTACCAAAATAGCTAATGCAAAAAACTTAGGTTTCCTCGTATAATGTAATTGGTTGCTTTCATTACAACAATAAGCATTTTTTATAAATTTAAAATTAGATTTGAGGAAACCTATGTTAGATCAGCTTCGTGCGATGGGTGTTTTCGCTTGTGTGGTAGAAAAAAGTTCATTTAGTGGTGCGGCACGTGAATTAGGAATTACAACAAGTGCAGTGAGTCAGCAGATACGCTCGCTTGAGCATGAAATGGATGTAACTCTATTACATCGCTCCACTCGTAAACTTAGTTTGACAGAAGCCGGACAGGCTTTTTTTTCAAGCTGTCAAGAGATGTTGGCGGCTGCTGAAAGGGGAAAAATCCGAATTAATGAATTGAGGGATGACTTAATCGGGGATTTGCGTATTGCAACAACTCCTGATTTAGCAGTTCAACACCTCATTCCTGCATTATCTCACTGGATGTCGGCTCATCGCGGTTTATCTGTGCATTTCGAAGTTGGGCATCGCTATATCGATTTAATTGAAGAGCGAATTGATATTGCAGTCCGCATGAGTTCTACTCCTGTAGAAGAGAGCAGCTCGATCATTCCGTTGGCTTTTGTAGATCAGATTTTGATTGCTTCTCCTAGTTATCTCAATCAATCTAGTCCAATTGTGCATCCTAATGATTTAAGAGATCATGAATTGTTGTCGATTAATGTCATGAATGACTCACGCCATTTCAATTTTCAACATGTAAAAACAGGTGAAACGCTCAATATTGAAATGCAAAGCCGTTTGCAGAGCAATAATTTACAAGTTGCAAAAGCGTTATGCCAGCAAGGGCATGGTATTGCACGAATTTTATATTTGGATGCTCAGAAAGAATTAAAAAATGGTTCTTTGATTGAACTCATGCCAGATTGGAAATTACCAACGTTTACATTGTATGCAGAGGTTGCCAAGCATGACCAACAACCAATGAAAATTCAACGTTGTGTTGAAGCACTTAAACAATATTTTAGCCAGTTAGCAGGAGGGCGAGCGATTCAAATCGTTCGTTAATTTTGCAAGTCTAAAATAAAAAAGGGCCTGTATTTTACAGGCCCTTTTTTATTACTTCTGTTTTAAGGTAGCAACCTCTTCTGCATTTTCTTGTGGCAGATCGTCAGCTGTAAGTTCTTCATGCTTCTTAATTTTTTTCTTATTTTTCTTTTTCTTTTTTGGCTCTTCTTCAATTTCAGCACCATCTTCAATGGCTTGCCAATATTCAAGTTGTTCCATTACTGCTGCATAAATTGAATTTTTGCTGTATTTACCCTTCTTATCGAGCGTACCGACCGGACGAGCCATCAAAATTTCAAGTGCCTGATCAATCGTATCAATTGCATGGATATGGAATTGACCACTGCGAACAGCATCAATAACATCTTGACGTAACATCAAATGCTGCATGTTTTGACGAGGAATAATGACACCTTGCTTACCTGTCAGACCTTGTAGTTTACATGCATCATAAAATCCTTCAATTTTTGCATTTACGCCGCCAATAGGTTGAACTTGTCCTAATTGGTTCATAGAGCCGGTAATTGCCCATGATTGATCAATTGGTATTTGGCTAATCGCAGAAATCAACGCTGAAAGCTCAGCAACAGTTGCACTATCGCCATCAACTTGACCATAGCTCTGTTCGAATGCAAGCGCAGCGGAGAAGTGTAAAATCTGTTCACGGCCAAAGTGAGCTTTTAAGAAGCTAGACATCAGCAGCACGCCTTTCGCATGAAGTGAGCCACCAAGTTCTACACTACGTTCAATATCAAGAATATCACCGCCACCTTGATAAACAGATGCCGTTAAACGTGAAGGTAAACCAAACTCAACATCTGCATAATGAATGACGGAGAGGGCATTGATCTGCCCTAAACGGTATCCCGACGTTTCGATTAATTGTGTACCACGTGAAAGATCTTGCCAGTAAAGCTCTCTTAAATAGCCTAAGCGATATTGGCGATGTTGTAGAGCGAGGTTAATGTGCTGGTCGGTTACCAGCTTCTCATTCGCTTTAAATGCATGATGATGTGCTTCGCGAATTAGGTCACCTAGGGTTGAAGCATGTAACGACAGTGAACTTTGGTCTTCAGCCTGGCGACTTGAGTCAGTAAGTAACGCTGCTAAAGCACTACGATCAAACGGAAGCAATTTATCCGCTTGTACATAGTCAGCAATGAGCTGCATGTAGGCTTGTTCATTTTCGTCATTACGTTGTAATGTATCAGTAAAATCTGCACGAATTTTAAATACACTACCAAGCTCTGGTTCTACTTCTAAAATTTCATAATAAATTTCAGGTTCTGCCATAAGAACCACTTTAATATCAAGCGGAACCGCGGCAGGTTCTATCGAGATAGAGCCTGTTAACGTCAGCATATGTTCAAGAGAAGATAACTTGAGTTGGCCTGATTTTAAGGCACGCTTTAAACCTTGCCATGCATAAGGCTGTTCAAGTAATTGCTCGGCCTCAAGCATTAAAAAACCACCATTCGCTTGATGTAGAGCACCTGGACGAATGAGCGTGAAATCTGTAGTAATTGTGCCGTTATGGGTGAGCTGTTCAACATGGCCGAGTAAATTATAGTGCGTTGGGAAGTCTTCAAAAATAACAGGAGCGCCACTATTTGGTTTATTTGAAACAATCACATTGGCTTGATAACGTGCTGGAACACGATTGAACATTGATGGAGTAAAATCATCTTCATCTTGTTCTAAGATCAGTTCAACATTATCAATAATATCTTGGGCATATTGTTTTAAGTAATCTTCGAGTCCTTTCACTTGGCCATATTTATTTAAAATAAGCTCCATTCTTGGCATAACAACTTGCGTTGCAATATCCCGATTTAACACAGACACTTTGTCGCGTGCATCATCTTCTAAATCACCTAAATGTAGACCAAGGCGATCCAGCTTTTTATCCATATAGCGAATATTGGCCGCAATTTCAGCGCGTTGCTTACTATTTAATGCATCAATATCTGTTTGGGTAAGTTCTTGAACCTGATCATCTTTGACTTGTACAGGAACAAAACCGTGTTTCTCATTACGAGAAATGAGTTTTAAATCGAGTTCTTCACCTTCTTTGGTTAGTTCAACAAGCGCTTGTTGTTGTACATCACCTGTTTCCTGACGAATACGTTCAATACGATTGTGATAAGTCTCTGCACTAAAACGGCGTTCAAGTTGCTTTAAAATAATTTGCCAAGTTTGATCATGTGCCTGTTGAAACTTAGTTCCTTGACCTGCTGGAAAGCGTAGGGCAATAGGTTGACGTGCTTGCTTGAAATTATAGACATACACCCAGTCATCAGGTGTTGGCATTGTTTTGGCGTGCTGCTGTAACAAACGTTTAATCATGGTACGTTTGCCTAAACCAGCAGTTCCTACTGCAAAAATGTTATAGCCTGAGTAGGGTAAAGAAATTCCCGCCTCTACAGATGCTTTGGCACGATCTTGACCTAAAAAATTATTAAGAGGTTTGATGCGTTTAGTTGAAGCTGGAATTTTTTCAAAATCGGGGATATGTGTAAGTTGTTCAGGTTTTAAAACGGTTTTATCTAAGGTCATTTTTATATCAGGTTGCTCAAAAGCTGAAGGAAATGCATTTACTGTGACGTTTGTGGTGGTTGTTTTAGCGAGTGATAAAGTTGAAATAGTCACTTGATCAAGTTTTTGTGTCACTGTTGATATCCAGCAAAAGAAAACGAAGGTTGAAGCCTTAAGGTATACAGGTTTAGCATAAAATATCAAGCAAACTTGCGGTTTTTATCGCCAAAACAAAAATGTTTGCATAAAGAATCTTGAAAGCAATTGTAAGAAGGGTTTGAATAGGCACATTTATAATTTATGGAAAATAAAAATCGAATGAGTGCTGAATCAAAAGGGTGGAAAAGTTCTTTTATGGCCTTCTTGGATCGCCGAGCAATTATTATGTTGTTTTTAGGCTTTTCCTCAGGAATTCCCATATTTCTAATTTTTTCAACCTTATCATTCTGGTTGACTGAAGCTGGAATTAACAGAAGTACTATTACGATGTTCTCTTGGGCAGCGTTAGCTTACTCATTCAAATTTATTTGGGCTCCATTAATAGATAAATTACCACTTCCTTATTTAACAAAAAAAATGGGATTAAGGCGTAGTTGGTTGTTAATTGCACAGATTTTAGTTATCTGCGCAATTTGTTTAATGGCATTTACAAATCCATTACCTAACACTTCTGGCTTTGGTTCATTTTCAAATCTAACTATTATGGCAGGAGCAGCTATTTTTCTCGGCTTCTCTTCAGCTACACAAGATATTATTGTGGATGCTTACCGTATTGAATTAACTGAAGATCCTAATGTACAAACTGTTTTAGCCTCAACTTATAATGCTGGATATCGTACTGCTACAATCATCACGCAATTAGGTGCATTATTATTTGCGGCTTCTCTAGGTACCGCAGTTGGTAACTATATATATGAAGCATGGAGAACTACATATTTATTAATGGCCTGCCTAATGGGTATAGGAATAATTACAACATTATTTATCCATGAGCCTCAAGTTAAGCGTATTCAGCATCATTATCAAGCTAAAGATTATTTTCAGTTATTTGCGGTTTTTGTTATTTCAACCATCGTTTTTGGAATTAGTTTTTATCAAATCGGTTTAATTTTTGATTCATTTTCTATTGAAGATGCTTTTTTAAGTTTTTTACTTTTAGTTATTAAATTTTTAATTAGTATATCAATTGCTGTTGTTGTAATTCTAGGTTTAATTAAATTTGGTCTAATTAATAAAAAAATTGTTGTAGAAACATGGTTATCACCTTTATTAGATTTCTTTAAACGATATGGATTAAAAGTTGCTTTAGCAATTTTATTGTTAATAGGGTTTTATCGTATTTCAGATGTCGTTGCTGGTGTAATGGCTAATTTATTCTATTTAGACTTAAACTTTGATAAAGAAGAAATTGCTTGGTTTAATAAGTTTTTTGCAATTTTCTTTGTCATATTGGGTGGTTTCCTCGGAGGAATGTTAGCACAACGCTATAATGTGATGAAAATGATGTTCTTAGGAGCAATTCTAGCAAGCACTACTAACTTGATTTTTGTTGGATTAGTTAAGTCTGGCGCCACTATGCAAAATGTTCAGGTTCATATTGGGGATAAGACTTATACAACAAGCCCTGATGAAGTAGGAAATTGGTCATTAAAATTCCCAAGTAATACATTAACAACAGCTCAGAATAAAGTCTCAATTGATTCTCAGCCTGTGGGATATACTGAACCCTTAAAGATAAACCTTCCATTAAAATTATTTAGCTCAGAATCACAACCAGATATTTATATTCAAGCAATTGGTGGAGATAATCTTTTATATAAAGATGAGCTGAAAAAAGATGTAATTCTTCATGGTAGTTTAT
This sequence comes from Acinetobacter sp. ACIN00229, assembly GCF_016106645.1. NCBI lineage: Bacteria > Pseudomonadati > Pseudomonadota > Gammaproteobacteria > Moraxellales > Moraxellaceae > Acinetobacter > Acinetobacter sp. ACIN00229. The sequence goes on along the minus strand of NZ_JADWOM010000002.1, from coordinate 206,853 downwards.
TGAATCTGCCTAAAAATAGTGAACTAAAATCAGTTAGCATTTTATTGAATTCAAAAGATAAAATAGAAGGCAAGATTAAAGATAATGATTGGAGTGTTATTGTTCCTGGAAATGATCTTGCTAAACTTAATTCAATACAAGTAGAAGCAAATTATGAAGCTAATAAGCAATCGCATACTTTAACTTTAAATCATTCTTATCAAAAGCAACTAGAAGAGAATCAGCCTCGTTATCGTATGAGTTTATCCGATATTCCTGCGATTCCGATTGATAAAAATATTGATATTGAATTGAAAGGAAAAGTGGTTGTTCCTTATAGCAAAGTTTGGTTAGTAATGGGCATCATATTTGATAACTTAGCCTCTGGATTAGCTGGGGCAGTTTTTATTGCATTTCTTTCTAGTTTAACGAGTGTGTCATTTACTGCCATGCAATATGCTATTTTTAGCTCGCTAATGCTGTTGTTACCAAAAACGATTGGTGGTTACTCAGGTACAATAGTGAATCATATCGGTTATTCAGGCTTTTTTACGGCTACATTTTTGATGGGATTACCAATTTTATTACTCGTGATATGGGTAGGTAAGTTGTTGGCTAATCAATCATCAAAATAAAGGTTTCCTAGGAGATAAATATATGCGAATGCTTCATACAATGTTGCGAGTAGGCAATTTAGAACAATCTTTAAAGTTCTATACCGAAGTATTAGGAATGAAGTTACTTCGTAAGCGTGATTATGAAGAAGGGCGCTTTACACTGGCATTTGTTGGTTATGGTGATGAAGAAACCAATACTGTGCTTGAGCTTACCCATAACTGGGATACATCAAGTTATGAGTTAGGCAATGCCTATGGTCATATTGCGATTGGTGTTGACGATGCCTATAAAGCGTGTGAAGAAATTAAAGCACGTGGTGGCAAAGTTGTGCGTGAAGCGGGCCCAATGAAAGGTGGTGTTACCGTCATCGCATTTGTTGAAGATCCAGATGGTTATAAAATCGAGTTGATTCAACAAGATGCTAATGCGACAAATAACTAAAAATTGACTATGACACTTTAAGATTTAGGTCTTAAAAGTCTAGCTTTATTTTTTTAGCCCAGTATGATGAACGCTTGACCAGATGGTCAATTTATCAACTGGGTTTTTTATTATCTAAAATAATCATAGGATGTGGCTATGTTGAAGTTATTGGCACTTGATCGATTTACAATTTTGTTAGTTGGAATGGTACTGCTAGCAACATTTTTTCCAGTCAGTGGTCAAGCTGCGCAATATTTCAATACACTGACTACAGTCGCGATTGCAATTTTATTCTTTTTGCATGGGGCGAAGCTGTCTCGTGAGGCTGTAATTGAAGGCGTTTTGCATTGGAAAATGCATTTACTTGTCTTCGCATTTACTTTTTTTATTTTCCCCGTGCTTGGTTTGTTAGCTAAACCGATTCTGTTACCTCTACTCGGCCAGCAGCTGTACTGGGGTTTTCTGTTTATGTGTTTTTTACCCTCTACAGTTCAATCTTCTATTGCATTTACATCAGTTGCAAAAGGGAATGTGGCTGGAGCGGTCTGTAGCGCATCTTTTTCCAATTTGATTGGTATGTTTATTACACCAGTGTTGGTGAGCTTTTTTATTTTAGGCCAAAGTCAACATGGGTTCGATCCGACTGCTTCAATTATACAAATTACATTGTTGCTGTTAGTGCCGTTTATTTTAGGGCAAATATTACGTCCTTATATTTTTCCTTATATGGCAAAAGTTCCAAGTATTGTTAAAGCATTCGATCAAGGCTCGATTTTGATGGTGGTGTATGGCGCGTTCAGTGGGGCAGTGGTTGCAGGTCTTTGGCATCAGGTAAACTGGAAAACTTTGCTTATTTTAGTGGTTGCTTGTTCAGTTCTTTTAACGGTTATTATGTTATTAGCACTGTATCTACCTCGTGCTTTTGGATTTAACCGAGCAGATCAAGTCACGGTTTTCTTTTGTAGCTCAAAAAAGACGTTGGCAAGTGGTGTGCCGATGGCGCAAATCTTATTTATTGGTCAGCCTTTAGGCATGATTGTGTTGCCTATTATGATCTTTCACCAAATCCAATTAATGGTTTGTGGGGTAATTGCAAATTACTGGGCTAAATCTAAAGATTAATTCGCAAATAAAAAATATTTGGCGTATAATCTTGTCCACTTGTTGTGCTTAGCTCTAACCCTAGAGGTTTCGGTGGGCCAAAAGAATGGTCTGTTGTGGTGTTGATCTGCTCATTTTGAGCTTTCCTCGATTTATATTGAGAGTGATCAATTGCGATGGCAGCTTAAGCCTTTCTACAATTAGGAGTAATCGACGATGCGCGCCGATATTCACCCAAAATATGAAAAATTAGTTGCAACTTGTTCTTGCGGTAACGTAATCGAAACTCGTTCTGCTTTAGGTAAAGAAACTATCTACCTTGACGTATGTTCAGCTTGCCACCCTTTCTACACTGGTAAGCAAAAGAATGTAGACACTGGTGGTCGTATCGACAAATTCAAACAACGTTTCTCTGGTATGTCTCGCTCTATCAAGCGTTAATACTGAAAAACGAAACAAAAAACGGGCTTTATGCCCGTTTTTTGTTTATGAACGACAAGAGCATTATTGGTCTTGTACGTCTGTTAATCGATCAAGTCGTTTCTGGAAATAACGACCTTGTAAGAAACGTGCTTCCACATTCCAAGCGTTAGCAAATAAGTTCATATCATTAAGATCGGCAAGTAAAATCCCAACAGGTTTTACAGTCAAATAATTTAGAATCTTTTCTTGTAATTGCGCTAAACCAGCATCTGAGTTTAATAGCTCTGTCTTCTTCGATTGCAATTTTAAATATTGAACATCAAGTTGTTGCAATATTGATTCACTATACATAGAAGATGTGAAATCCCGAATTGAAATTTCTGCGCCATGTTGGCGTAGGCGGGCTATAAGTTGCTGTGCAATTGCAAGATGTGGCTGAATCGCTTGCTCTGAAAATTGTAAAATCAACGGACTTTCTTGCTTACTACCAATAATGGTGAGTAATTTCGAAATGAGTTCAGGGGCTGATTTATCTTTGAGTAAGATATCAATATTCAAGTTAATAATTAGCTTGGCTTTCGGGTACTGCGTGATGAAATTATGTAGCTGCTTGCAAGCCTCGACCAAAATCCAACGGTCTAATTGAATCGAAAGTTCACTATCATCTCGCAATGCGGCTAAATCATTTAAATCATGCCACTGTTCATCTGCAATAAAACCACTCGTCACTTCGTAGTTATGGGTTTCTTGATCATGCTTATCATAAATCTGCTGATATTTTAAATGAATTTCACCCCGTGCTAGCTGTTGCTTTAACTGCTGTAATAACGGTGAAGGCATTGGAGCATCAACATCTTGAAGGCTTAAATCAAGTGACAGAGACGAGCTGATAGGTTCAGAAGGGATCATATCGATTGTTGGCGTTAGCTCAATTTCTGGCTTGGCTTTAGGTAAGGCTTGCTGATTTGTTTGATCAAGAAGCTTTGCAAAGCTAGCTTCATTTAATGGCTCTGTAATTTGCGCATAACTCAGTTTGAATTGTACTGAGTAATTAAGTTCATTAACCGTTAATAAATGCTCTTTTTGCAAACTTTGCAGACTTGCCAATTGGGAGTTAAGGACTGTACTGTTTTCGGCTTGCAAAACGCCAAGATAGGCTCCAAGTTCAAGATTGAAAATCGGCATTTGAGCCTGTTCTTTCAGGAAACTTTGCAGCTGATTAAAATATTGCCCAGGTGTTTGCCAATCTAGTTGAAACACTCGTTCTGGGCACTGATTTAGTCTGAATAAAACCAATGCATTTGCTTGAGCAGGGTGTGTCGATAGTTGTCGATTAATTTGTTGCCAAGGCGCAGTGGACCCGTAACTTTTTTCAGAAAATGCTGTATTTGCAGGTGATTGTAAATCCAGTTGATAGTCAATCGTTAACTGTACGGCGTCTTCTTCCTGACTTGGAATAAATTCAAGTTTTAAAGCATTATTACCTGAAATTGCTGCATGTTGACTCTGGATTTCAAAACGAGCCTGATCAAATTGACCTAATGAAATCTTCTTAAATCTTTGTTTAAAAATATTTAAATCATTGGGTTGCAAAACATCTAAGATGGGCAGGCCGATAATCTCTTCTTCTTGCTTAAAGCCAAAAAGGTTGAGGTATTCTGTATTTGCCTTAACGTGCATCCCTTCTTGAAACAGTGCAACTGCTTTATGACTGTTATTAACCAGTGTTTGTGTATGAGAATGAATAGTTTCCAATTCATTGGTCAAACGTTGTTCAGTCTGCAATAAGTGGCTATACGACAAGGTCCGAATAAGCGTGATATAAAAATAATCTAATGGCTCTAATGGAACTACGTCATAAATACCTTTATGAATATAGGCTTGATATTGCTGAGGTTGATAATCTTCAGGTTGCAATAACAAAACAGGTAAATGTGGCTGCTCAGATGCTTGAATAAGGGAGAGTGTTTGTTCAATTTTTAAGTCATAAGCACGACCAAAAATAATAGCATCCCAAGGCGTATTTAACTGCTTTTCGAAACTTTTTAGATCATCAAGTAATAAAGCATGAACTTGATAATTATTCCCCAATAATAAATTTAAAATCTGGTTATAACGTAGCTGGTTGTCATCAATAATGAGTAAACGTGTTTCAGTACGTTTTAACTTTTTAGATAATAAAGAGTTTCTCACTTTAGTGCTTCCCATAAATCTTGACTGCTAGAGTTGCTATTCTTTTTCATCATGAACTGATCAAGCAGATTTTGTTGCTGCTCATTCAGAAGTTCGAAATGAAATTGAATAAAACTTTGAGTAATGAGTTGTGCTTTGAGTAGATACACTTTGATTTCTTCTGTCCCCAATCGTAAATGAATTGTTTGTTGCTCTCTAAAAATTTGTGACCCCGGTAAAATCAACGTATTTTGTATTTCTTCTAGATTTTGTGTTTGTAGTAATAGTGCAGGATGATAATTGCGTGTATGACGCTCAGCTTGAATATGCACTGCACAAGGGAACATCGCCTGTGACAAAATCTCTAGACCTAACTCTAGGGATTTTTCTGTCGACTGTTTAATCCAGCGGATTACGCCACCGCGCCATTGTCCATGCAAAGTTTCTTTAACTAAAATATATTCACCGGTTCTTAGATTTTTCGGTGCTTCCCCAGACCATTTAATACGATATCCATTGACACTAATATCGAGAACAGTGGTTTGATAAATGGTTTTGCTTTCACGACTTAAGCGTTGATAAGATGTCGTTTGTTGTTCTTTTTTCTCTAAATTGGATAAAACTTTAGACTCACTTTGTAAGTTGTAATTATTGTTAAGTTGTAGCGTTTCTTCAAAGTTTTTTGCTTTCGCTAGATAGAAATGAGCCGTACTTAAACCGAAACAAATTTGTAGTTCTGCATTGTATTCATAACGTTCGTGACGACGTTGAGCCGTCGTACCCAAAATTGTTTGAACATGAAATTTTAAAGCTGGGCTTAAATAAAACTTTTCATTTTTAGAAATATATTGCGCATTTTTATGCATGGTTGCAGTGACATGCTCAAGTAAAGCTTGTGTGCCTATAAAAATGCTTGGACTAAAATTAGAGCTGCGTTTTGTGTTATAGACTGGCGGATGGTCTTTACTTGGGTCAACCACATATTTGGTTAATGCTGTATCTTTCGGCAAAATTTGAATCATTCTTGCCCAGTCAAAACTACATTGAAATAAGGCCTGAATTTCTGATTGGCGAATCTGGTTCGTATTTAAAATATCGAGCAAAATTAGCTGAGCATAAGCTTGGGTAATATTTGCTAGAGGGTGGTGGATACCCTGAATATGATTAATATTGATGAGATGATATTTGTGTTGAACAGCGGTTTCGTAGAGCTGATGTGCAACTAACCATTGTCCTTTAAGAGGCTCACTATAGAGCATATGCTGCTGATATAAGAGACTCGTTAATTGTTGTAGTGCATGAAAAGTTGATAAGGTACGTGCCGTTTGCAAATTCTTTTTTTGCTTATAGGCAAATAGAGAAAACTTTTGATGCTGTAATTGCCCATGACTATTTTGTGCAATATTTAAATAAATACTGGCGAAATAGCAACGCAGCAACATCGCTAACTCAATAATATGTTCGTTACGGTCTGTACTAATCACACCTTGGTTAAAAAAGTTTTTTTCTAGACTCGCAAGAACGTTATTAATGGTGGGATGAAGCGTTTGTATAAGATCAAAACGTAAGGTTTCACTACATTTTAATTCATTGAGCTCTAAAATGGCGGTGAATAATGCTTTTGACGTATCGCCGAGTTGCATAATAGAAAGGGTAGTGACCCATTCATTAAGATCTTTAATATTGGCTTCACAAAAGCTTAACCGTTCACGAGTGAGTTCGGTTTGATTGTGAAAAATGTCCGATAGTGCATTATTCATCATCACTTATTATATAACTCAAAATGTTGTTGCCCCAAAAAGCGGTGTTTTATTCTTTTCGCCCGCAATTTCCCTGACGAGTTTAGGAACCAAATACCCCGGTAGGTTCGCTAACACATCACGATATATATCATCTATCTCAGATGGTATTAAATCAAAATGTTGTGCACCTTTTACTTTATCTAAAACATGTAAGTAATAAGGCATAACGCGAGCTTCAAATAAACGATAACTTAAATCAATTAATGTCTGTGCAGAATCATTAACACCTTTAAGCAATACTGCCTGATTAAGTACAGTAATGTGCTCGGCAGATAACTGCAACAATTTTGAACAGGTAAAGTCATCGAGTTCAGAAGCGTGGTTTGAGTGTACCACCAGAACTATACGCAGCCTACTGTTTTTTAATAAAGAAATCAGCTCTTCGTCGATCCGGTTTGGAATCACAATTGGAACTCGTGAATGAATTCTCAGAATCTTAATTTGTTTGAGAGATGATAAACGTTCTAGCCAAAGTGCGAATTTACGGTTAGAAAGCGTAAGAGGGTCTCCACCACTTAAAATGATTTCATTAATGTGCGGATTCGCTTCAATGTAATTTTTAATATTTAACCAATCATCATTTTTCGGTAAATTTTCTTGATAGGGAAAATGACGACGGAAACAATAACGGCAATGTACGGCACAAGCACCCGTCAAAGTCAGTAAAAAACGTGATTTATATTTATGTAATACACCGGGTAATTGATTTGCTGCTTCTTCACCCAAAGGGTCTGTTACAAATTCAGGATGTTCTTCAAGTTCTAAATGATGAGGTAAAACCTGTAGCAAAAGCGGGTCAAAAGGGTTTTTAGCGTTCATTTTTCCGACGAACGCGCGAGGAACACGCAATTTAAACTGTTCAGAAGCCAGAATCGCACCTGATAATAGCTGATCAGAGGATAACTCGAGTAGGCTTAGCAACTCTGAAGGATCAGTAATAAGGTCACTCAGTTGTGATTGCCAGTTTTGCTCTTGGTATAAATAGTTTATCATTTGACACGATTAAGATAATGCAACAACGCATTATATCGCATAGTTGACTTGTTAAGTTTGGAGTGTGCCTTTCATGGCCTATTATTCTACAAATGATTTTAAAGCAGGCCTTAAGGTTATGCTTGATGGTAACCCATGTTCAATCATGGAAAACGAATATGTAAAACCAGGTAAAGGTCAAGCGTTCAACCGTGTAAAATTACGTAACCTTAAAACTGGTAAAGTATTAGAAAAAACTTTCAAATCAGGTGACTCTTTAGAAGCAGCTGATATTGTTGAAGTTGAAATGGAATACCTATACAACGATGGTGAAATGTGGAATTTCATGGATCCTGTATCTTTTGAGCAAATCGCTGCAGACAAAACTGCAATGGGCGATGCTGCAAAATGGTTAAAAGACGATTCAAATGAAAAATGTACGATTATGTTGTTCAACGGCGTACCTTTAACAGTAAACCCACCGAACTTCGTTGTATTAAAAATTGTTGAAACTGATCCAGGCGTACGCGGTGATACATCTGGTGGTGGCGGTAAACCAGCTAAGCTTGAAACAGGTGCGGTTGTTCGTGTTCCGTTATTTGTTCAGCAAGAGGAAAGCGTTCGTGTAGATACTCGTACTGGCGATTATTTAGAGCGTGCATAATAGTTAAAAAATACACTATTATCGAAGGGATGATGTAAATCATCCCTTTTTTTATGCGAAAGTATAAGAGGAAAAAAATTAAAGGAGGAGTACAGTCACAAGGATTTGATAGAACAGTACATAACAATATAAAAATGCTGTAGTTATTTATTGAGAGGTTAAGAATGGACACAATGCAAGCGAAATCTACGCTTCCCTCCAAGCTGGTCTGGAGCCTAGTGGCAATTATAGGTGCAATTTCTTTTGGGATGCTGGCACTCAGTCGTGGTGAACATGTCAATGCGGTTTGGCTTGTACTGGCTGCAGCATGTGTATATAGCATCGCATATCGATTTTATAGTCTATTTATTGCAACTAAAGTATTTGAATTAAACCCAAGACGTTTAACCCCAGCCCACCGTTTAGCCGATGGTCTGGATTATGTTCCCACCAATAAATATGTACTTTTTGGTCACCACTTCGCTGCGATTGCAGGAGCGGGGCCATTAGTCGGGCCAATTTTGGCTGCACAAATGGGTTTTTTACCAGGGACAATCTGGCTATTGGTCGGTGTGGTTGTCGCAGGTGCAGTCCAAGACTTTTTAGTTTTATTTATTTCAACGCGTCGAGACGGTCGTTCGCTAGGTGAAATGGCAAAACAGGAACTGGGTTCTTTTGCTGGTATCATTGTAATGCTTGGTGCGCTTGGGGTAATGATTATTATCCTTGCGGTATTGGCTTTAGTTGTGGTTAAAGCACTTGCCCATAGTCCATGGGGTGTTTTTACGATTGCAGCGACTATCCCAATTGCATTATTTATGGGCGTTTACATGCGTTTTATTCGCCCGGGACGTATTGCTGAAGTTTCGATTATTGGCTTCGTCTTAATGATGCTTGCAATTGTTTACGGTGGACATGTTGCAGCAGATCCTTACTGGGGTGAGTTTTTCACCTTAACAGGAACACAGCTGACATGGTGCTTAATCATTTATGGATTTATTGCATCAGTTTTACCTGTCTGGTTATTGTTAGCGCCACGTGATTATCTATCAACATTCCTTAAAATTGGTGTCATTCTCGGTTTAGCAGTCGGTATTATCATTGCATTACCTGAACTGAAAATGCCAGCAGTGACTCATTTTATTGATGGCACTGGCCCTGTTTTCTCGGGTAGCTTATTCCCATTCCTATTTATTACCATTGCCTGTGGTGCGATTTCTGGTTTCCATGCGCTTGTATCAAGTGGTACAACACCAAAACTCGTCGATAACGAAGCGGATATTCGTGTGATTGGTTATGGCGGTATGCTCATGGAATCATTCGTCGGTATCATGGCGATGATCTGTGCAACTGTCTTAGACCCAGGCGTGTACTTTGCAATTAATGCACCTGCGGCTGTACTGGGTACAACTGTAGAAACTGCGGCAGAAGCTGTGCGTAATTTAGGCTTTGTCGTTACGCCTGAAATGTTAACGGTGTTGGCACAGGAAGTCGGAGAGTCTTCTATTTTATCGCGTACGGGTGGTGCACCTACCTTTGCGATTGGTATGGCACATATCATTTCGGAAATTTTTAACAGCCGTTCAATGATGGCGTTCTGGTACCACTTTGCGATTTTATTTGAAGCGTTATTCATTTTAACTGCTGTAGATGCGGGTACTCGTGCTTGCCGTTTCATGGTGCAAGACACGGTTGGTATTGTGATTCCTGCGGTTAAAGCATCAGGTTCATTCTTTGGTAACTTGGTCGGTACGGCGGTTGCAGTCGGTGGATGGGGCTTCTTCGTCTATCAAGGTGTGATTGATCCACTCGGTGGCGTTAACTCCTTATGGCCTTTATTTGGTGTTGGTAACCAAATGTTGGCTTCAATGGCACTCATCTTGGGTACAGTCATTTTGTTTAAAATGAAAAAAGAAAAATATGTTTGGGTAACGATCATCCCAACAATTTTCTTATTCATAACCTGTATGACTGCGGGCTGGCAAAAGATTTTCCATGAAAATCCTAAGATTGGTTTCTTAGCGCAAGCGCATAAGTTCTCTGATGCGATTGCTCGTGGTGAAATATTAAAACCAGCTAAAAGTATTGCTGAGATGCAAAACATTGTGATGTCGAATCAGATTAATGCTGCGCTTTGTGGCTTCTTTATGATTGTTTCGATTGTCATGATTATTGCTTCAATTGGTATTGTGCGCCGTGCTTTAGCAAGCCCGAAACCAACTGTAAATGAAGCGCCTGCTGTATACGCTGATCCGGAAGTGGTCACCCCACGAGGAGAGTAATGATGAATTTTAAATTTGCAAAAAATGGAACTGTCATTATTGCGAAAATCATCAAAATGACGGTGCTCTCGCAGAAAGAGCTGTTGCTTTCTCCAAAGAACTGGTCGCGTATTGCAACCTTGTGGCAACGTTTGCAGCAAAGCTTCCGACTGATGGTTGGCGTGCCAGATTATCAGACTTATGTGGAGCACATGAAAGCTCATCATCCTGATTTAACCCCAATGGATGCAAAGACTTTCTACCGTCATTGTGTCGATGCGCGTTATCCATCGGCAGGTGGTACTTTAAAGAAATGCCCTTGTTAAGCTGAGCTTGAAATTCAGCTAAACAAAACGGTATGTGGTTAAATCATGTACCGTTTTTCTTTTTTTGGAAATGAAAAAAGGTTGCTTAAAGTCTGCTCATTTGTATTTTTTTCAATTGAAAATCACTTGTTTTGCTTCTGAAAAATGAATATGATGCTTTCCATTCTAGGTGTATAGCTCAGTTGGTTAGAGCGCTACGTTGACATCGTAGAGGTCTCCAGTTCGAGTCTGGATATACCTACCAAGACATTTAAGTCATATAAGCTCGAATAGCTTTACATGACTTAAAAAGCCCTAAACTGTAATAGTTTAGGGCTTTTTTTATTGGTTTGTATAAACTAATTTCTATGGAATAGTCTTTATGCTAAGCAGTGCAATAGTTACGGCTCTTTTCTAATTTTCATCTCGTAAAGCAAAAACTATTAGAGATGAAAACAAGTTTTAATTCAGGAATGGGCGCACATTCTTAGAAAACTTTTTAATATAAGTGAGTTTTTAACTAGCTAAGCGTTATCTGCTGTATAGATATTTTTGAGTAGAGCTTTACTTAAACCAAACATACTATGCATGTAACCATAATATTTGGGTAAATCATCCTCTACAGGTGATACAGCACGATGATAAAACTCATGTAAGCAGGGTTCTGGTAATAATGATGAGTCTTTGAAATTTTGAGCTGGAATAAAAGCAAGGTCGTGCTTAACATAAGATTTTAAATAACCGTAAACTGGCTTTTTGCATTGAATACAGATTCCCCGATTAACTGCTGGAGGCATACGGAATTTTTTAAAGTCAATAGACTGAAATTTTGTGGTAATAACATCATTTTTCCATGCCACAACGACGTCTGCATAAGGTGCTTGATAGACATTTTGACAGATTAAACAATGGCAAATGAAACGCATGATTACTGGTCCATTCAGTACCAATTCATTGTGTTGACATGAACATGAAATTTCGAAACTCATAAATATTCCTTTAAATTTATAACTAGCAAAGTGTTGGTGTATTAATATGAAAATAAACACACTAACGTCATCTTCAATCCGCTGATAAAGGAAGGCCTCTCAACTCTTTGCGTAGAATTTTTCCTGACTGTGATTTGGGAATAGCTTCAATAAAATCTACAATTCGAATACGTTTATGAGGAGCAACTTTGGTTGCGACAAATGCCATGATTTCATTTTTATTAACATTTGAATTGGGTTGAAGGACAATAAAAGCACGTGGAATTTCGCCAGCATTTTCATCAGGATGTGCAACAACTGCGACATCAGCAATTGCTGGATGAGTTAATAATAATGCTTCGAGTTCAGCAGGTGGAACCTGATAACCCTTATATTTAATCAGTTCTTTTAAACGGTCTACTACATAGACTTCACCTTGCGGGCCAACTTCAACAATATCACCCGTGTGTAGATAACCATCGAGTGTGATTGTTGAGCCAGTGGCTTCTTTATTGTTTAAATAGCCCACCATGACATTCGGACCCTTGATTAGCATTTCACCAGCTTGTGTTCGCCCATTTTGGACTTTTTCAATTAAATTACCAGTTTGGGGATCGATGACCTTGAAGCTAATATTGGGAATGGCGAACCCAATTGAACCGACTGGAATATCAGGATTGTTTAGTGGCGTTACATGCGATACAGGACTTAATTCAGTCATTCCAAAACCTTGTAACAAAACAGCAGGAATTTGCGCTGTTAACGCTGCACCAAGTGCTTCATCCATTGGTGCAGCACCACAAATAATCGTACGGATACTTGATAAATCATATTCTTTCACTAATGGATGTTTAGTTAAAGCAACTGCAATCGGTGGTGCAATATATATGCTGGAGCATTTTTCATTCTGGATGAGTTCAAGAAAAGGCTTTAAGTCAAACTTTGGTAAAATAACTAGTTTACCTCGCTGTCGTAATGTCAGATTCATAATGACGTTCATGCCATAGATATGAAAAAAGGGCAGTACAGCGAGTACTGTATCATCTTGACGTATTGGTAATACTGATAAGCATTGGGCAATATTTGCAACTAAGTTACGGTGTGTGAGCATGACACCCTTCGCTTTACCAGTCGTTCCGGAGGAATAGGGTAAGGCAGCAAGTTGAAGAGCTGCCTCCACAAAATCTTCAGGTGGTTTATAATTTTGAGAAATAAGCTCTGAAATGGATAAGTAGTTTTCTGTATGTCCAATTACTATGACTTGTTCATGGCTAAGACCAGCATCAATAACTCCAGCAACAGCATTTTCTAAAAACATTGAAGTGGTGATACAGAGCTTTGCCTCTGAATCTTTGATCTGGTTGCTAATCTCTGCTGGGCTATATAAAACATTTAGTGTCGTGACTGTTGCCCCAGCACGCAAAATAGCATGAAAAGTAATTACAAAATCTGCACTATTGGGAGCATGTAGAGCAATCACATCACCCTGCTTGATTCCTCTTGCTCTGAAGCCTCCTGCCAAGGCATCGATTCTTTGGCGTAACTGACCATAAGAGATTTTCTGCATACCATCAATTACGGCAATACGATCAAGTTCCTCTTCTTTAAGGGAGTTAAAAATATAGTCATATATTGAACCAGTCGGAATTTCGACTTCTGGATAGGTACTGTAATAAATCATAATGCGGTAATCCTAAATAAGAAGCCGAAACTAAGCTCGAAAAGCATCGACAAAAATTTTAAGCATTTTGGTGACACTTGGTTTTATACTGAATTGGGTAAGTTTCTGAGCTGTTTCCTTAGCAGAGCGAGCAGTCACAAACCATGCAGGTTTTGGAGAAAATGCAATTTCACCATTAATGAATGAGCGAGGGAAAGGGCGGAATGGTCCCCAGATAACACTTCTTTCAGTTCTCTCGACTAAATGGGAGTTATGAACAATACCAATCCCACTACCAACATTTTCTAATGTGTTTCCTGAAAAAGCTCCCCAAGAAAGTGATGGTATGAGAAAACCGATTCCACTCCAGACATTAATGCCGATTGTCCCATAGCGTAAGTCTGCTAAAGTATTTTCAAATGCTATCCCCATTATTTTACGGTCATGTGGAGCAATAATAATGCTAGCGCCTAAAGTTCCATCTAGCTCATTATTGGCAAAATCAACAGCGTTACGGAAAAAATTAATGCCAGTACCATCAATAGCAATATGTCCTAACACAGGAGCAAAGTATTCAGTGGTGAAGAGTTCTTTGGAGGATTTTTCATTTATCTCGATTAACATCGTATCATTGTGTCGCTTAGCGTTTGGATAAGCTATTTGAGCTGCTGCCAGTTTTACTTCTGAGCCTGGATACCACGTAGGTCTTTGTGATGCTTTCTCAAGTTCTTCTAAAACAATTGCCAAAAACTCGTCTTTTTGTTCCCATTCTTTACTCAGAATAATGGCTTGTCCTGCAATACAGTTATGACCTGCATTATGGGTCCTCTGGGTGACGACATTTTCAGCTTGATAGCGAAGATCTGCTTTTGACCATTTCCCTGGTACGATAATAATGGGAGATACTCCGCCAAGTTCACTCGTGATTGGCTTCTTAAGTATGGGGCGACCAATTTTTGTGGTTGTTGACCCCCAAACAATTTTATCGTGTGTTAAAGCACTCCCAGTAATATGTACATGACTAATGTCCAGGTGATTTGTTAAATAAGCACCCGTTTCAGGACCACCATTCACAACACGTAATAAATTTGCTTCAATCAGAGGTGCAAAAGCTTGTTTGTACACATCTAACAGTGAACCAAATGTTGGATTCAACTTCAGAATGGTTGCACGATTATGAGCTACCAATTCATACAGCATATCTAAAGGTCCAATTGAACTGATATTTCCTGCACCTAGCACCAGTCCAACACCGCCGTTCTCACGTAAACGCTTTGCACCTAAACCTGCATTAGCTCTTGCTTCTGCCTCAGATATATTTGGTTCTAACCAAAGATCTGCTCGAAATCCATGAAATAAATTAAACTCATAGAAGTTACTTGGTAACATTTTGAACTTAATACGGTTATTGGGTGCTTTACTGGCTTTAATTCCGTCTAATGGTGATTTACCTTGAGCAAGTTTTTCTAAACTATCAATAACAGCTGCGAAGCCTGAAAGCGTGGCATAAGGTCCAGCCATCCATTCTTCCCCCTCAGGTGAACCTTGAGGTGTACCTTTCGCTGAAATCGCGGCCTTTGCCCAATTTTCACTTACATTAGCAATACTGGTATGTGTTTTTTTGAGTAAGGCGATACGTTCTGGTAAATCGAGTTTTGCCCAATTAGCAATTCCATTTGTGAGATTTTTAATTGCAATATCTAATTGTACTTCGGTTGCAAATCGAATTTCTTTTATGGCGGTAGTCATTATTTTTCCTTAATTAAATAAAGGAAAGTAAGTTTCAATCCTGAAAACTTACTTTTGGAACTGTTTATAACTTTTGTGTTTTAACCATGGCCAGCTGGACATTTAATTGCGGTTGCCTGATATTCAGCTCTAATTCCATCCAGACCTTTCTCTACCACATGATCTAGGAATCGTAGTCCATGACGCTCAGCTAATTTTTTAACTGGTGGAATATGAGTAATTTTATTTAATAGCTTTAATGAACCTGACACCACTTCTAAGGCAAGAGCAGCAGGGCGATCCTTAGGAAGTTCTAAATCATCAGGAAAGTTATAGCCAGGTAAAGTTTGCAGCATTTCTTCCGATAACAAACGACGAATGATCGCGGTATGCATTCGTTTGGACAAAGGAAAAATTTTCATAGCTGATGTTCCTTCAATTACTCCTTGCGTAACTTCTACTGCTTCTTTTGTTTTGCTGTACAAAAATTGATGTATTCTAGTTTGAATTTGGAACTGTTGTTCATGGGTATGACCCAATAGTTGGTTATTTGCACCCTCAAGACGAGCAATCCAGCGCCACATCAATGCAAAGCTGTCTTCTTCCTCTTTGCTTATTTCACCGCCAAAGAAACGAATAATGTTGGCACGATAAGGTCCAAACATTTGAGCCGTTCCAGCTGAAGCAACTTGGCTAATTGGCATTGCTGTAGGTAGTTTCCATTGATCTGCATGTAAAATCCCCATACGAATCATGGTATGCAGAAAACGGACTCGAATCCACACTTCCCATCGAGCGCCACCTGGTTTCATTCCTTCAACATCCAATGCGCCAACAAAACCAGTGGCTGTTTCCCAATAACGACGGCGGTAATCTCCACCTTTCGCTAATCGTCCGGTATTCCTCATGACTAGAGCCGTTGCTGGATCAAGATAAGTAAATGGTAAACCACCATGCATACCGAATAGCATGCCAATTGGATTGCGAGCTGCCATCTTTGCACCTAACTGCATGGCCTCAAAATCTAGCCATGATGGAATAGTTTCAACATCAGCAAAAAAAGCAATAGCAGCAGGATTTCCTTGGGCCTGTAATTTGCGGGCATTGGTATATTTGTCACCCGCCAGCATCTTATTTGCTTTGAGTTCAGCCATAACTGCTTCACAAAGTGGATCGCCGACATGGTTCCAAGCTTCAAGATCAATATCCTTTACATCAAGATATTGTTCAGAACATGGTTGAGAAGCTAATAGTTTTAGCTTCTCAACACGGGCTTCAAGTTCTGGATTCTGTTCAAGTGTGGAAAAATTTAGATTAGCCATAAATATAACACCGTTATTTTTCTATAACGGTGTTATATCACGTGTATACTGGAAGAGTAAATACACAATTTTAGGGTGCCAGTTGCATGGGAACTGTAATCAAACAAAAAGACCGTCGCGAATTAATGACTCGAGCAGGTGTTGAACTACTTGAACAAGATGGCCCAAATGCAATGACTGCCAGAAAAATTACAGCCAAAATTGGTATGTCTAGTATTGCTGTTTATACTGAATTTGGTTCTATGGAAAAATTAGTTGCTTCTGTCGTTGATTATGGTTTTTTACAGTTATTACAAATATTCCAACAGACCCCAAATACAAATAACATTCTATTAAATATATGGAATGTAACATGCAATGTTCGTGAGTTCGCTTTAGCACATAGACATCTCTATGCTGTAATGTTTGCAGCAGAAAGTATCGGTGGATACCAGCGTTCAGGAGAAGAGTTGGAACAAGGTATAGAAACACTTAAATTTCTTCATAATCTTTGTTCACAAGCCGTTAAAGAAAAGGTCTTCACGCAGCAGACAGCTCATCATGCAACTCAATTTATTTGGTCAACTATGCATGGTCGTTTAATGTTGGAACTTGCAGGTTATCTTTCAAAAGATAAAGATCCTATGAACTCTTATAGAAATATTATTACTACCTGCTTCGTTGGATTAGGGGCAAATAGTGGTTTGGTAACTAATACTATTCCTATCAACTCTTTAAATTTAAAACATGCTAATATTTTAAATGAGATAAAAAATTTAGATACCATTAATAATTAAGTAATACTTTTTATTGAAAAAATAGTTAAAAGTATTTCTTTCAACTATTTTTTTCACTCTATTTTGCCAATTTGCCAACATGATAATATCAATGTCTACTTAAAAATTTTACTTTCACTTATCCTCAATTTATAGTTCTTCTTGCCTTGTATGAAGAAGATGATATTTCATTAAAAGAACTAAGCGAAAAGACCTTATTTTACTCAGGTACATTAACTCCATTACTTTAAAAGATTAAATAAAAGAGTTTTTGGGGAGAGTTTCGATCAAGGGAGATGGGCGGATAAAAAAGTTATCTTGTGGGAAATAGTATTATAGATAAAAGAAAAAATTATTGACTTACCTAATTCGGTTGCGATGTTCAATGTGCACGAATGATGAGGAGTAAGTAACCTCTAAAAATTAGTGATTTCTTAAGCTGCATTAGGTGAAGTGAGAAGGGACAAGAAGAATGAGCTAAGTGTTATAGCTATTAGTGTATTTCCCAAGCAAAGACAGTAGCAATATTTTTTGTATCATTAGTATGTTTTTATTAAATATATGCTTATCAGTATCTTATGGATTTTTTTGTATTGGGTTCCACCAAGATTTATAAACACCTAGAATCCAGAACATCACCTTATTTTATAAATAAAATAAATATATATATTAGAAAACTTGATTAATTTTATTTTTCGTATACAATGAACATAACTAGAAAAAGTCATGTTTGGTAAATCTTCTCTAAGTACCGCAGTATTAGTCATAATCCTTCGTTTTTTTCAGATTTTCAGCTCCATTCTTTATTATTTCGATGTTACTCATAACCAATAAAATGGTTTAAATTTTTAAAAAAACTAGGATGTATTATGTCTAATTCAAATATCATGAAAGGTACTGTTAAGTGGTTTAACGAAGCTAAAGGTTTCGGTTTTATCCAACCAGAATCAGGACCAGACGTTTTTGCTCATTTTAGCGAAATCGCTAACTCAGGTTTCAGAACTCTTGCTGAAGGCCAACGTGTTGAATTCAGTGTTGCACAAGGCCAAAAAGGCCCAAATGCTGTAAATATTGTTGCTCTATAAATAATTATAAGCAGTCATAAGTGAAAAGCACTAATGAGTGCTTTTCACTTTAAATTAATTTTAAAGTTATTTTAAGATTATAAGTAAATTTTAATTTAGGATATAAATTGTTAAAAATAAATGATTTAATTGCAAAATCTAAAAATGGTACAGAAATTTTAGTGTCTTTAATTCCTCTAAATAGAATACAAAATACACGTCAAGGTTTTAAAACTGTTGAAGTTGGTAAAAGAGTTCTTCTTTCCTCTGGAATTGAAGTTGATTTAAATTTAGATGGGCGTACCTTTTATGCGTCTATAAATCAACTATTTAAATTAGATTATAGAGTTAGTTAAAACTCAGTTTGCTATTGGATATTTAGGCGGGTCCATTATTTCTGCCATAATTTTATTAGGATATCGTCATGCTTAAACAAAATATCAGTGTTAAAGACCAGTTTGGAATTAAATACGTCATTCAGGCAACAGTAGATAGTTACTTCGCTAATACTCAATGTTTTTCTAATTTAAAATACATTACAGTTGAAGGTGAAGATATACGACCGGGTTTTGAAATGTTTTTTCAAAGTACTCTAAGTGGTAAAATTTTTAAAATTGATAAAATAAATTAATCTATCCACGCAGTACATTTAACGTTGCAGGATAGCGTTCTTTTAAAAATAGAAAAACCTCATAGCTTTAGGGCATATTGCAAATACTCAATTAAACAATAACTTTAATAATAAAGCGCAGGTGGCGGAAGCCGCACTAGCGCATTTCTAGTTTCCTAAACCGCTATATCTCAAAATTCCCACCTTTATAAACCCCCATTTAACAATAACTATCTCATTATTTATCCTTACTTTTTAATGATCTAATTTAAAACAAATGTCATTTTGTGTGCTTGACTGCTAAAGGGCAGAGCACTATCCTTTGCCTGCTGGCCACATTGCCAGTCGGTTGTCGCAGACCGTTCCGAAAAAGCATTAAAAGTTAATTCTTTTAGTGACGAACCCTCGTGCCCCCTCTACGGTGGAACGGGAGGGGGACACCTTCGGGTGTGCTGGGTTTTTTCGGCCAGTCTGCGAACCCCCTTTCGTTCTGCCACCATAATTCTATAAATGTCTGGCAGAACTCCCAATAAAAAGGAGTTGGCTTTGTACATTCTTAATTTCTTGGCAGCCTTTGCCAAAAGCTATAACGACACAACTTAAATCATATTTATCAGCTTGATTACCTTTAGGGTCTTCGGGCTTTAAGTCATTACGGCTCAAAAACTTAATCAACAATAAAACTTGAGATGTGCCAAGCACAGTCTTTACGGGCTTTGCTATGCCTTTTTTTCTCCCAAAAAAGTATCTCATTTAGAAACAACAAGAATTTATAACGGTAAAAATATGCCAAATTTAGAAACATCTTCAAAAAAATTAAAAGTGCTACATACAGCAGTAGATCTATTTAATATCTATGGATTTCACAATACAGGCGTAGACCTAATTGTCAAAAAATCCGAAATTCCCAAAGCCACCTTTTATAACTACTTTCACTCAAAAGAACGCCTTGTTGAAACATGCTTAACCCTTCAAAAAAGCCGACTGAAAGAAGAAGTGCTGGCAATTGTCTATTCACACCGTTACCCAAAGACTGTCGATAAAATCAAAGAAATTGTCTGCTTACATGTCGATGTGAATAGCTTTTACCTTCTTTTATTTAAAGCCATTTTTGAAATAAAACAGCTTTATCCAAGAGCCTACGGCATGGCAGTTGAATATCGAAAATGGCTGCTTATAGAACTTTTTGATCTGGTCTTTAGTCTGGAAAGCAGAGCACTCAAACCCGATGCAAATATGGTTTTAAACTTGATAGATGGTTTGATGCTACAGACTTTAAGTTCAAACAGTTTGGATGAAAGAGATATGGTGTTGGAGTGGTTTTTAATATGAAACTGCTCAGATTAAACAAGGCATTCAGATACTTTCACCATGTGTTTAAGCAACAACATAAAAAGAGTAAGCCTAATGATTACTCTTTTTATATCACAAAGTTTTTATATTCCAATGTATAAAAATAGGCCGCAAATAGCTGCCGCTAAAATGACATACATTACTTTTACTTCAAAGTGGAATAGGGCAATGAATGCAGCAATTGCAATTAAAGCAGCTTCATAATTGAAAGCTTGACCAAATCCATGAGGCCATAAAACATGGTAACTAAAGAACAGTGCCAAATTTAAAATCACGCCAACTACGGCAGCAGTAATTGCAGTTAATGGCGCAGTAAACTTAAGCTCGTTGTGCGTTGATTCGATAACAGGCGCACCTGCCAAAATAAAAACAAATGAAAATAGAAAGGTAAACCAAGTAACAATAGTCGCGCCGATTGCGCCTGCTAAAAATAAGTGTTCTGAACCTAATAAGGCATGGTTAAAGCCACCAAGAAAACCGACAAAAGCAACCACCATAATTAATGGGCCTGGTGTACTTTCACCCAGTGCTAAACCATCAATCATTTGTGTTGGGCTTAACCATCCATAATAGTTTACAGCACCTTGATAGACATAGGGCAGTACCGCATACGCACCGCCAAAAGTAAGTAAAGCTGCTTTAGTAAAGAACCATGCCATTTGGGTATATGCATGATCCCAACCGAAACAAAGACCAAGCCCAAGCACGGGAATAAACCAAAGAAGCGCTGCAATAATCAGAATTTTAGTCAGATGCGACCATCTGAACTTTGCATGATCTGGTGTTGGAGTGTCGTCATCAATTAAAGCAATACCATAATCTTTTTGGCTATTTTTATGTCCAGCATTGTTTGAAAATAGTTCAGGATACTTCTTACTTGTAAAATAACCCGTGAGTCCTGCTGCCAAAACAATAAGTGGAAAGGGTAGATTTAAAACAAAGATGGCAAGGAAAGCGAGAGCAGCAATTAACCACAAAAATTTATTTTTGAGTGATTTACTACCAATTCGATAAGTCGCATGAAAAACAATAGCGACTACAGCGGGTTTAATTCCATAAAACAGGCCAGCAATGACGGGAACATCACCGAATTTAATGTAGATCCATGATAGTCCGATCAAAATAAACAGCGAGGGGAGTACAAATAAAACACCCGCAACTATACCTCCAACGGTACGGTACATAAGCCAACCAATATAGGTCGCTAACTGCTGTGCTTCTGGGCCGGGCAACAGCATGCAATAATTAAGCGCATGTAAAAAACGTTTTTCTGAAATCCAGCGCTTTTGTTCAACAAGCTCCTGATGCATAACTGCGATTTGTCCTGCTGGCCCGCCAAAGCTGATAAATCCTAATTTGAGCCAAAACAGAAATGCGCGCCAGAAGCTGACGGGTTCAACGGGCGAGTGCAGTGAATTTTCTTTTTCTTGTATCATGAGCATTCTCTTTTTAAGTCGGCATATAAGCCATCAAAGATATAATTGGCCAATTCGAATAATTGGTCGTCGTTGCTGATCTGACTACGTAAACCTTGAATTACTTTTTCTATGCCTATTGCTTCTGGTGGTTCAAAACCGCCTACATCAAGATAGTGCACAATTTCCGCAATCTTTTTTAATGCAGGTGTTTCAAGTTCAAAACTATGCAAGAGAACTTCAAACGTAACGAAGTTATCAATATGCGTGAAAGCGGCCCCATCAAAATCATAACCAAGCGCATGTGCGGGGCACTCAGAAGGAGACTCTAACCATATAAGCTGAGGGGATTCATCAATAAAATTTTTGATGAGCCAAGCTGACGCTAATCTGTCTATCCATGGATGCTTGCGGGTAGCCCAGACTCGATTTTGATAATCTTTCTTTAGAAGTCTCTTTATCTTTGCTTGAGTAAAAACGGGTTCATTGGTTTCACCAAGTCGAGCAATAGAATGTTCGAGTGAAACCAGTTCATTAAGCGTCTGCCCTTGGATTTCGCTAGGGTAATAATCAATTTCTACAAGAGCATCAAAGCTCTTTCTTAATTTGCGGACTTGTTTAAGTAATTCTTTTTTTTCACTTTCATTTTGATTCTGATTTAAATCAACAAGCTGTTTACGTATAGCTTCATATTCTTCATTACGATTAAAAAGTGAAACAATTTCAAGGTTTAATGGCGCTTCTGCTTGAAAGATATAAGCTGAACCTTGCTCTGAGATTACATCCTGCGCAATAGCTTCAAATTTTTCAGAATGCGTAATGGGTAATAGATACACTCCATCACGAATAGTTGCGGCTCCGCTTGCTTTGAGTGAGCGCCAGACTCTCATACGAGCGGTTGAGTTCTGAGTTGGAAGTGAAGATATGAGTAATGATATATTCATGTTATATACTCAACATATTTTGTTTAGTATATAACAAAAATATTTAAATAGTATTAATCGTGATTAGAGCTTTTTTTATATACTTATAAGAAAAAAGCGATCTACTGAGAGATAGCCTTATAAGACTGAAAATGCTCTAAGTTTGAAAAATGTTGCCTCAACGACTCTAAGAAAAGTTCAACCTTTTTTGGAATTTTTGAGCCATAGGGGGTGGTTGCATAAAAATGAACCGTTGATGAAAAGATGTCTTCTGAGCAATTAATAATAACGCCATCATCTTCATATTTTTTTGCTAAGAAATCGGGAATAAACAAAATACTCTGGTTCTTTTGGCAAAAATCTAAAAGAATTTCTATATTATTGCAGATCAGTTGAGGGCTTGAGTTAATAATCTTATCTTTTAAATCTGATCTTGAATATAACGATATATTATGTTTTCTTAGTTCTTCTATACTTTCAGGTTTTTCATTTTTATTTAAAAATGTAGTTGTTGCATAGAAGTTTCTTTTATAGCTATTTAGAATAAAACTATTTTCCTCTTTAATATCTTCTTCAATTTTTAAAACAATATCGAATTTATTTTCATTAATGTCTATTGAATTTTCTGAAAATAGTAGATCAATTTCGATGTTAGGATATTGGTTTAGAAAATTGGAAATAATTTCTGAAAAGCATGTCTGAATAAAAGCATCTGGAACGTTGATTTTTAATATACCTTCAGGATATTTTTGATCATAGATGAAGTCAATAGCAGCTAAATCTAGCTCTTTAACAATAACTTTACACCGTTGATAAAACTTTTCCCCTGAACGGGTGAGGTCCATCTTTCTAGTGTTACGAATAAACAATGATGTACTGAATAAACTTTCTAAATAAAAAATTCTTTTAGAAACTTGATCTCGAGTAATACCTAAGTTTCTGGAGGCATTACTAAAATTTCCACTTTCTACAACACTAATAAAAGTATGAATACAGTCTAGTTTATCCATTAAATTTTGAAAGGCTAAATTGGCGTGTAGCTAAACTATATTATGAATTTTTACTTATCAATCATTGTATCTTTTAAGGATACAGTTTGTATTTAAATAGATGTCTAGTAGTTTACGCTTATTTTTGATTTTATATAGTCTGCTTATTAATTTTTTTGGTGGATCATATAAATAATCATTTTAAATATCTAAATTAAAATCATGGTTCTTGCAAATATTAATATTTTTATAACTTTATAGGGGTGTTAAAAAATCGAAATACCAATGAGGTAAATAGATGAGTGACTTAATTAATAATAATCCTGTGTGGATAAAAAAGATCTTATCAATTCATGGATTGCTCCCACTTCTTCGACTTGCATTAGTTTCAGCCTATTTAGTCGGTGGAATTAATAAATTAATCGGATTTCATATGGCTATTGAGGAGCAGGCAAGTTTTGGTTTACAGCCTGCTTGGCTCTGGGCATCTACAGCGATCATGATTGAAATTGTGGGTTCGCTCTTGGTTATTTTTAATCGTTTTGTTTGGTTAGGAGCCGGGGCTTTAGGTTGTTTAACCGCAATAGCGATGCTGGTTGCCAACGATTTTTGGAATCACACAGGTCCAGCATTTTTTAGCACGTTTAATAGTTTCTTTGAACACCTTGGTCTCATTGCTGCTCTAGTGATGGTCACTATTCTTTCTAATCAACAAACAAAGTCACAATAAGTTGTAGCACTTAATTCTTACGGAGTCTTTTATGCGTAAATCATTATCAGCCTTGCTTTTAAGCACAATGCTAGTGGGCACAAATGTTGCCATTGTTCCTCAAGTTTTTGCCAAAACAACAACCAGTGTAAAAAGTGAAGCGCCCGGTGTAGCTCCTCAATACGATACAACGCATGTGTATGTTAACCCCGAAGACTTCGATAAATTTACCGACAGCTTAGTCGCGACTTTTGGCGGGACCAAATCTAAACAGGGCGTTTTTCAGGTGACGCCAACACCAAGCCAAACCATTTCCCAGCTTGTATTGACTCCAGTAGGAACACTGTCTGTATTTGGTTTTAAAACTCCAATTCCATATCCGTTTGGTTTAGAAAGAACGGGCTATTTAGTCAAAGATATGGATGCAGCCGTTCAGTCTGCCAAAGCAAATGGGGCAGATGTGATTGTTGATGCATTTCCTGACCCAATCGGTCGTGATGCAGTCATCCAGTGGCCGGGTGGCGTAAATATGCAGCTTTATTGGCACACGACTAAACCGAGCTATAGCAAACTAGAAACCGTTCCAGAAAATCGTATTTATGTTTCAAAACAAAGTGCCGATTCTTTCGTTAAAAAGTTCGTTAATTTCTCACATGGCAAAGTGGTTTCAGACAATCCTAAAGCGGCTGGTGTAGAGATTGGACGTCCAAATGAAACGTATAGACGTATTCGCGTTGAATCTGATTTCGGCAAAATGACAGTGTTAGTCACCGATGGTCATCTTCCATATCCATATGGACACGATATGACGGGTTATGAAGTCAAAAATTTATCTGAGACTTTAGATAAAGCCACAAAAGCTGGTGTATCTGTATTGGTGAATACCTATAAATCGGATGGTCGTGAAGCCGCAATGGTGCAGTTTCCAGGTGGTTATATTGCCGAAATTCATGCCGCTACAAAGTAATTTATTGTCTTAATGATTGTTAGAAATCAACGCTCATATCGCCTAAGGGTGGTGTGAGTGCAAAAGACTAAGTCTCTGCAATGACCTGTTTATTACCGTGGATAACCATATGGCTCAGCCTATTTCTAATGATAGAAAATATCGAATTAAGTGCTCAGAAACCTACCTTAAAATTATAAAAATGAGCGTCTTGCTTACGGGGAGTTTATTTCTTTATGAATTTGCTCATGCGGAAAATGAGGTAGCAAATACAAATGCATGTCCAGCTCGCCCAAAAATCTCAACCAATCGGTGGCAAGAAAATTGGGATGTTTTAAAAAACTCGTGTGTCCCAAAGAAAATAGGCGATGATTTCAAATATATACCCTTTGGCGATAATAATTATTTGTCATTGGGTGCGAATATTCGTGAGCGTTTTGAAGTCAATAATAATGCGAGATTTGGCAGCGGAAATAATCAAGCCGATCGCTATTTAATTCAAAGATTACAAGTTCATGCCGATGCACGTATTGGCGATCATTTACAATTATTTACTCAGCTCAGTGATGCACGAGCGTTTGATAAAAAGAATATTAGTAGTACCGATCAGAATAGACTCGATGTAGAGCAAGCCTTTATTGCGTGGGTGAGTCCTTTAAATAATGGAACTTTTAAATTTAGAGTAGGTCGCCAAGAGATGGCTTTTGACTTACAACGCTTTATTTCAAATCGTGAAGGCCCAAACGTTAGACAAGCTTTTGATGGAATTTGGTCGAATTATGAATATGGCGATTGGAGAGTTTTAGGTTATCTCACCAGACCTGTTCAAATTGAAAAAGATTCAACTTTTAACGATCACTCGAAACGTAATTTAAGTTTTAGTGGCTTTCGCGTAGATAAACAAAATGTGTGGGGAGGTGAGTTATCTGGTTATTACTCACGTTATGAACGGGATAATGCATCTTTTACGAGTGTTAAGGGCAATGAAATTCGCGACTTATATGACGTTCGCCATATGGGTAAAAAGAATAATATCGATTGGGATGTTGAAGGCATGCTGCAACATGGAAGGATTGGTGGACAAACTATTCAAGCATGGGGACTCAGTAGCATTACAGGATATACGTTTGCTGACCAAGCTTGGTCGCCGCGTTTAGGTGTCCAGTTTGATATTGCCACAGGTGATAAAAACGCCAACGATAATGAGCTCAATACTTTTAACCAGCTCTTTGCAAACGGCTCATACTTTACTTTGGCGGGTTACAGTGGCTACAGCAATATTATTCACATAAAACCATCTCTGACACTTAAGCCTTCCGATAAACTTACTCTGTTAAGTGCTTTAGGTTTTCAGTGGCGTGAAACCACCAATGATGCAGTTTATTTCCAAGGTAATAACAGCATGGCAAACACAGCAGGACAAGGTTCAAGCTGGACAGGGGCATATATTCAACTGAGAGCAGACCAAAAAATAAATGCTAACTTGTCTGTTGCTGCCGAAGGAGTGCACTTTGAAGTTGGTGATACGATTAAGAAAGCAGGTGGTAAAGACGCAAATTATTTAGGCCTTGAGCTTAAATATGCATGGTAAAACTAAAAGAGAAAAATATGAGCACAGATTTAAAGCAAACTAAAATTGGTCACTATCAAAATCTAAACATCGAACTCGTGACTTGGGACTGTGCTTCGGCCGAGGTTGAACTTTCCTGTGCTTGTATTTTTGAACATGAAATGAATAATCGTTCTTTTTCGGGCGGTTTGGCACATTTAGATGAGGCTCTAAATGGCAGATTAGATCTGATACGAAAAAATAACTGGTTCAGTGCGAAATTGAATGATGTTCTTTTAATAAATCAAACGCCATCGACCATACAAGCCTCTAAAGTTTTACTTATCGGGATGGGAGCGCCAGAAGATTTCACGGTAGATCGAATCGAGACTGCGATAAAAACTGTTGTAAAAACAGCGCATCAACTAGAACTCAAAAGTGTGGCATTTGCCCCGAGTCTTTTAGATACAGGTCTGAATCCTCCCGCTGGTTTAAATGAACTCATGCTAAGAAGTTTAAAAGAAGAATTAGACAAACATCATGAGCTTTATTTGCAAAATTTAGTCAAAAAATCTGAAATTGAAAGATGGGTTTTTGATGCGGGTTTTCAAAATTATGAGGCTAAGGCTGAGCTATATATCGCGTCTTTTGCCAAAGTTTTTGATAACTAATATTTTAACTTATCAAAAAATAACTTGTTTCTTCAGCATGACTCATTTAAATAATGAAATAGGAACACAACACACATCTATGTTGCTTTAGTAGGAGGTCGTTATTTGAAGTTATTTATAATTATATTTATTGCAATTTTTTCTAGTATTGGACTGATCTGCTTAATTGCTCTACTCAAAAATATAAAAAACAATTCGTCATCTGGCGAACACGATCATTCATCTTCTTCAACACATCATTTTCACGATAATAGTTCTAGTCATCATAGCTCAAGCTATTCAAATGATTGTTCATCATCTTCAGATTCAGGTAGCTGTGATAGCGGCGGCGGTGGAGATTAAAAAAGCCCTTTTATGCAAAGGGCTTTTAATGATTTAAGGTAAATCGAACCAGATAAATTGACTATCTTCAGTTGCCTGAATCGTCGCTTTACCTTCAAACACGAAAGCATCGCCAGCTTTGACTTCTTGATCGCCAATACGGATCACGCCTGAAATCACGTGAACATAGTTCACTTTTTTAACTGGCTCAACGTTTAACTCATGTCCTTTTTCCAATACAGCTGACTTTATCTCTGTATTTTGGCGAATATGCATCGGTGCATTTGCATCAGGCCCTGCAATTAAATGCCATTTGTTTGGATCATTACGTGGGTCAAGGCTAATTTGCTGGTAGTTTGGCTCAGCTTCTTTTACGTCTGGAATAATCCAGATCTGTAATAAATGTACAGGCGTATCAGTGTTGTTGATTTCACTATGAGCCACACCTGTACCAGCGCTCATGAGTTGCCATTCACCAGCCTTAATTTGGCCTTCATTTCCCATCGTATCACGGTGTGAAATTGCACCATCTAGCACACAGGTTAAGATCTCCATATTGTCATGCGAGTGTGTACCAAAACCATTATGTGCATCAATTCTGTCATCATTAATCACACGTAATGCACTAACACC
Organism: Acinetobacter sp. ACIN00229; assembly: GCF_016106645.1. NCBI lineage: Bacteria > Pseudomonadati > Pseudomonadota > Gammaproteobacteria > Moraxellales > Moraxellaceae > Acinetobacter > Acinetobacter sp. ACIN00229. Next base: position 178,538 of record NZ_JADWOM010000002.1, on the reverse strand, counting down.
CATATATTTAGGATCGTACCAGCTACCAAATGAAAAGCTGTGATAAGACTCTAACCAACCCGCTTTTACATGTCCTCGATCTTCACCACGATGTAGATAAGTATTCATGATTTAATCTCCCAAATTTTTTATTTATCTCTTGAGAAATATATTAATGTTCTATGGAGACTAGAAAAATAGGCTAACTGCAACATGTCGTTGCATAATTGATATGGTTGTAAAGTTTTTTATTGATCAATTTTTTAAGAATAAAAAAAACCTGCCATGAAGGCAGGTCTTTTAAAGAATATATGGATTACTCAAGGAATTTAACAGTTACGCCAGAACGTACTTTATTTCCTAAATCGTTTGCATCCCAGTTTGTTAAACGGATACAACCGTGTGATGCTGTTTTAGAAATTAAAGATGGGTTTGGTGTTCCGTGAATACCGAAAGATTTTTTACTTAAACCAATCCAGATATTACCTACTGGAGCATTCGGGCCAGGTGGTAAAGAAAGAGGTTTTAAGTTTTTACCTTGTACGAAGTTCGAAGGTGAATAGCTATACCAAGGGTTACGAGCCACACCAACTACCTTGTAAGTACCGGCCGGAGAAGGCGTATCAGTACTGCCAATTGTTGCAGGAAATGAGGCAATCATTTGGTTCCGGCTATTGAAGAGATACAATTGTTTTGCACCTTTATGCGCAATAATCAAATGAATATCTTCTGGCAAATCATTGCGTACGTTTGGAACAATGATTTTTTCACCCGCTTTTTTGAATGTCGCAGTTGGGTTAATTTTCTTTAAGAAAGCTTCATCAATATGAAACTTCTCGCCCAACATTTCGGTTACACGCGTGTAGTACAAACCTTTCATTTTAGCTTGTAATGCGTAGTCAGAAGGAATCGACTCAGCATATGGGCCTTTTAGATCAGCATCAGAAATTGTGTATTCAATAAATGCTGGCTTGGTCTGTTTAGCAACCAATGCATCCCAAGTTTCTTTGGTCAGGTCACCAGTAGGTGATAAACCATTCATTTGTTGGAATGAAGAAATTGCTTTTAATGTATTTTTACCGCTCATGCCGTCAATTGCACCTGGCGAAGCATGTGCATTATTGAGCATTACATGTGCACGCGCATAAACTGGAAGTTGGCCTTTACCAATATTTTCAGACCATTCTGCCGAATTTAAGCTATCTAAAGTCCATGATGCAGCGGTTGTCGCAGGAGCCGTAGACGCAGTGCTGCTTTTAGCAACAGCTGGAGTAGACGCCGCGATGCCTGATTCAGCATTTGGATCTTCAGTTTTCTGTAAATTTTGTAATGTTGTTGACGCTCGATTTAAGTCGTTTTGTTCTTGAGCGGTAATTTGTGTCGAAGCTTGAGCTTTTACAGTTGAAGCTGCATCCACTGCTAAAGGATCAATCGGATCTTCTACAGGAGCTGATACCTTTTTAGGGTTCAGGGGTTGCTCAGTTGTTGAAGCAGCAAAAGCAACATTAGCAATAATACAACTTAAACTCATAGCGAGTAATGAGCGAACAAACATGTAATTCAACCTTAAGAATTTTCATATAAGCAATAGGGGATTGATCTAATCTCAAAGTGCATAAAACTACCAATAACTCATTTCTATGAGCCCAAGATTGGCAATTTAGTGATTAAAAGAATATCAATGACCCCAATGTAACATGTTGCAAGTATTGCAGAAAACCCCACAGCTTGCAGTAGAGTTTTGTGTAAATATGCATTTTTTAGTAGATTGACGAGTTTTTTGTGTGAAATTGAAATTATAAAAATGTCTCTGTTTTTGATATGATGCTGCCACATAAAGAAGATAGAGATTGGTAATGACGACTTTGAAAAATGATCGTTTCCTCCGTGCTTTGTTACGCGAACCTGTAGATACCACACCAGTGTGGATGATGCGTCAAGCAGGGCGTTATTTGCCTGAATATCGCGAAACACGTTCAAAAGCAGGTGACTTCCTATCTTTATGTAAAAATACAGATTTTGCCTGTGAAGTGACTTTACAACCTTTGCGTCGCTATGATTTAGATGCAGCAATTTTATTTTCAGATATTTTAACTATTCCAGATGCACTCGGTTTAGGACTTTATTTTGAAACTGGCGAAGGCCCTAAGTTTCAAAAGACCTTACGTACTGAACAAGATGTCGCAAATTTACCAAAGTTAAATGCAAAATCAGACCTTGATTATGTGATGAATGCGGTAAGTACAATTCGTTCTGCTTTAGGTGGTCAAGTTCCACTGATTGGTTTCTCTGGAAGCCCTTGGACACTTGCAACTTATATGGTTGAAGGTGGTTCAAGTAAAGAATTCCGTTTTACCAAGCAGATGATGTACGCTCAACCAGAAGTTTTACATGCTTTGCTTGATCATTTAGCAGACTCAGTCATTGACTATTTAAATGCTCAAATTGATGCAGGTGCTCAGGCCATCCAGATCTTTGATAGCTGGGGCGGGGCATTAGCACACCGTGAATATGTCGAATTCTCTTTAAACTACATGAATAAAATCATTGCAGGTTTACAACGTGAGAAAGATGGCCGCCGTATTCCGATCATCGTGTTCACGAAAGGTGGTGGTCAATGGTTAGAGCCAATGATTACCACAGGTGCAGATGCTTTAGGTTTAGATTGGACGACACCATTAAATACGGCTCGAACTACTGTGGCTGGACGTGTCGCTCTGCAAGGGAATCTTGATCCGGCTGTTTTATACGGTTCGGCTGCTTCAATTGAGAGAGCAGTGAAATTGATGATAGACGATGCCTACGCAAATGGTGAAAAGACCGGTTACATTGCTAACTTGGGCCATGGGATTACTCAGTGGGTAGATCCTGCACAACCAAAAATCTTTGTAGATACAGTGCATGAGTATAGTGCTAAATATCTAGGATAGTTTTTGTGCAATATCTAACTTTACCGTTTCAATTTATCGGCAAGGCTGTTTCGGCAGCCTTGTTTGGTATTTTGCTTTTAATTGCTTTTGCTTTAACAGCACCGATGGGAAGCCATGAATACATGGGGTTCTATCGTTATGATTATTTACTGACTTATGCACTTTTAATTCAGATCTGCTTACTCTATTTAAAACTGGAGTCATGGGCAGAAGCTAAGGTCATTGCTTTATTTCACGTCATGGCAATGTTCATGGAAATATTCCTAACGCATCCTGCGATTGCATCGTGGCAATATCCACAGCCCGCCGTATTTAAAATTTTAACTGTGCCTTTATTTGCAGGTTTTATGTATTCGGCTGTAGGTAGTTTTTTTGCACGCTCAATACGACTGTTTCAAGTGTCTTTTGAAAAACTTCCAAGTTTTGGAGCTATGCTCTTACTGGCATTTTTCTCATATATAAATTTTATGAGTAAATTTTTTGTTCCAGACATTCGCTATATTTTATTCGCGATTAGTATTTTTATTTTTTGGAAAACAAAACTTTATTTCCAGTTAAATGAACATAAATTTAAAATCCCGATGTTACCTGTTTTGTTTACACTCGCGTTTCTGATCTGGATTGCTGAAAATATAAGTACATTTTATAAAATCTGGCTTTATCCAAGTCAGGTCGATGCTTGGCATATGGTCGGTTGGGGCAAACTGGGGTCATGGTATTTATTATTACTTTTAAGTTTAGTACTGGTGCTTAAAATACTAGGCAACAGGGATAATCAAGGTAACTGGAATTTAAGATAATTTTTCTTTTGCACTTTTTATCATATTGTTTATTTTTTAATTGCTAAATCACAGCCTTCTCGTTATCTTTAATATCGTGTAATAAGAATTACACATAACAATACAACACATAAGAAACAATCAATAATGATTTTTGGAGATTTACATCTATGTTAAAAAAATTAGCTTTAGCTGCGTTATTAGCAGCTGGTTCAAGTGTTGCAATGGCTGACAACGATGTGGGTTGTGGTGCAGGTACACAAATATGGGCTGGTAAAAAAGGAGTAGCGCCTAAAATTCTTGCTGCAACAACAAACGGTATTTTTACTAACCAATTATTAGGGATCACTTTCGGTACTTTAGGTTGCCGTCAAGGCGGGACAGTAACAGCGCAAGTTGTAACATTCACAAATGAAAATGCAGAAGCTTTAGCACGTGATATGGCTGTAGGCCAAGGTGAAAGCCTAAACGTACTTGCTGAGTTAATGCAAATCAAACCTCAAGACAAAGACCGTTTCTTTAAAGTTTCAAAAGCAAACTTTGGTGAAATCTATTCTGCAAATAACCAAAATACCCTTCAAGTTTTAGCATCACTGCAAACTGTAATGGCTAAAGACGACGTTTTAAAAGCTTACGTATAAGTTTGAAACTGAAAACCCTGTCGTCTGGCAGGGTTTTTCTTATATTTAATGATAAAAATTGATGAACTTAATGAAGTCAGTTGTTTTAGTTTTTGCCTCTTTGGCAGTGAATACTGCATATTCAGCAGATATAAATCCATCTATTCAAAAATATTGGTCAATTGCAGAACAGAAAAACTTAGATCAAGACATTACATGGCAAAGGCTCATGTATGCCAATAAAGACCATAAAAGTGATGTCACTTATTCTGGCTATTTCATGGCAGAAAATGGGAAAAATAATTTAAAAGAAGAACTGAAAGCTGACATCTCGGCATTATTCATGCCTGCTCAAGATAATCAGTCGATTCGCTGTAAATTTCCAGCACGCAGTCAATGGCTCATACAAAAAGTAGGCATTCAAGAAAGTGAATTGCCTAAAGTGAAGTGTTCAGAATTTGAAAACTGGATTGGGCAGATTAAGCCTCATAAAGCGACATTAATTTATGCGACAGATTTTATGGGCAATCCGAGCTCCATGTTTGGGCATACTTTATTGCGTTTAGACCCGAAAGATCAGCAACAATTAAATTTAGTTTCCTACGCTGTAAATTATGCAGCAACTGTGGCTGGAAACGACAACTGGTCATATGCATGGAAAGGCTTAACAGGGCAATATCCGGGTGAATATTCACTGATGCCTTATTACCGTAAAGTAAAAGAGTACGGCGATTTTGAAAGCCGTGATTTATGGGAATATGAGCTAAATTTAACACCTGAAGAAACACGGTTTTTAGTAAGCCATATTTGGGAAATGCAACATGTGAGCTTTCCTTATTACTTTGTGAGTGATAACTGCGCCTATCGATTGTTAGGGTTGGTTGATTTAGTAAAACCTGAGTCTCACCTGCAAGAGAAATTCACTCATGCTTCCATCCCGATGGAAACCATTAAATCGATGCAGCAGCAAGGGCTCACCAAAGCTCCTGTATATCGACCAGCTTTGGAAACCCAATTATTGGCCCAAGCTCATCAGCATGGTGCCTCATTAGCAAAAGTGGCCCATCAAATTGCGATGATGCCCACTCAGCAGTCTTCTCAGATTTTAAAATCATTTAGTGAGCAAGATCAGGCTAAAATTTTAGAGATGGCTTATGATGATTTATATCTTCAATTTACGAGCCGTAAAATAGAAGAAAGCGTTGCTCAGTCACAGTTGCGCCAGCTTTTAGCACTCAGAAGCCAGATTGATTTAGACAAACAGCGTCAAGAACCTAAAAGACCAACAAAAGAGCCAACTCAAGGTCACAATGCACGTAATATTTCAGTCAAAGCTGGTGAAGTACAAGGTGATAAGTTTATCGAACTTGGTCATCGCCAAGCCTATCATGACTTGATAGATCCTCAAGGCGGATATCGTGCGGGAACTCAATTACTCTTTTTAAATGGTAATGCACAGTGGCGAAATGATCATTTAAAGCTAGAACATCTTGATCTGCTAGAAGTAAATTCTTATAACCCGATTCAACCTTTTAAAACACCGCTGAGTTGGGGATTTAATTTAGGTTGGCGTCAGGAAGCGATTGATGATGGTGCTTTTAGTGAAGAAAAACAGCATGGCGTAGCGAATTTTAATGCTCAGGTTGGATATAGCTTTGCTGACTATGAGCGTAAACATGTTTGCTATGGGCAACTACAAACCTATCTACAAGGCGGTTCAAATCTTGATAAAGGGTGGCGTGTGGGAATGGGCCCAACTTTAGGTTGTATGAATCAGTGGTTTGAACACTTCAACTCTGTGGTGCAAATTGAATTGCCCTATTGGGAAGACCAAAACCAATGGAATTTGAGAGTAAATACTCAGTGGCAATATGTGATTAATAGTAATAATACCGTTCGATTAAACTGGGATTATGAACAACAAAATCATCGAGACTGGATGAAATCAAGTCTAGGATATGTTTGGTTCTTTTAAATAGCATTACGAATAAAAAAGGGAAAAATGAATGAAATCATTTCTCCCTTTTTTGTTTTAGCAAAAGATTATTTCTTTATTGCATTCAACACCGCATACGCTGCTTTAATGCGTTCTTCATTGGGAATACGTTTATTGGTTAACATGACTAAACCAATATTTTCTTTAGGAATAAACACGACATAGGTTCCAAAACCGTTGGTCGAACCAGTTTTGTGGAATATCTTAACTGAAGGTTCTTTTGAAATAGCTGTCACTTTATTAGGCTTCATCACGATTTGTTCTGAATTACTGTCTAATAAAGTCTGTAACGGTGCTGGATAAGAGAACTCTTCCCAACCTAATGCTTGATACATCGTACCTACTTGGTAGAAACCTTTATGTGTTTCATTAATTGCGTGTTGAATATCTGCCGGATATTTTTGTGGGTTGAGGTTGGCATTAACGAAACTCAGCATATCAGGTAAGGTCGATTTAACGCCGTACGCAGGTGCATCTAGCGGGCCGGGGTTAACTCGAATCGGCTGATTTTCTTGGTTATAGCCAAATGCATAGTTTTGCATTTGAGTTTTAGGCACATTTACATAGCTATGTTTTAAGCCAAGATCTGGAAAAATGGTTTTTTCTAAGACTTGGTCAAAAGGTTTATTCATAGACAAAGCAACAACTTTTCCAAATAAACCAATGCTTGGATTTGAATATTGTCGATATTCACCGATTGAGTTTTTAGGCTTCCAGTCTTTGAAAAAAGTTAAAACTTGCTGATCTGTTTGGACTTCATCTGGAAACTGTAAGCCAAGGTTGCCACTTGTATAAGTAGCAAGTTGAAGTAAGTTAACTTGGTCAATCGGTGTGTTTTTTAATTCTTTCCAATATTTTCCGGGTGTGTCTTTAAAAGAAATTGTTCCTTTTGTTTTGGCATATCCACCAGCTGTAGCAGTAAATAATTTACTAACTGAACCGAGCTCAAAAATGGTACTGCTATTTACGGCTTTTTTATCTTGAACGGATTGTAGACCATAATACGTTTCATACTTTTTATTATTTTGGATGATGCCAACAGCCATCCCAGGCACATCATATTTTTCTAATAACGGTTTAAAATTTTGATCAACCAGTTTCTTAATTTCTTGCTCTTTTGGTGTATTCCCTGCATAAATTGAGGTATTAAAAATAAAAAGAGGGGATAAAAGTAAGCAAGAAATTTTGTTAAATTGCATGATTAACTCATAAATTATTTAAAATTAAAGATGTGTACTTTTATAACAAAAATCACATAATTTGATTGTTATGTTTTATAGAGTAAGTGCTTTATCTAAATATAAAAAAAAGCCCAACTAAGTCGGGCTTTTTTGCAGTAGTCACCAGATTAGTAGCTTTCTGGTACTGCACTTAAAAATTCACGGCGTGCTTCTTTGTCAGTTTTAAAATCTCCGACAAATGAAACTGTACGAGTTGTAGATTCCTGTTTACCTACACCACGCATCATCATACACATATGTGCTGAATCGATAACGACAGCCACACCACGTGCGCCAGTCACTTCAGCTACCGCTTCGGCGATTTGCTGAGTTAAATTTTCTTGAATTTGCAAACGACGAGCAAACATCTCGGTAATACGCGCAAATTTAGATAAGCCAAGAACTTTGCCTTCTGGTAAGTAGGCAACATGAACACGGCCATAGAATGGGAGGAGATGATGTTCGCAAAGCGAATAGAATTCAATATTCTTCACCAATACCATTTCATGGTTATCTGATGGGAAAACCGCATTATTGGTGACTTCTTCTAAAGTTTTACTATAGCCAGAAGTTAAATATGAAAAAGCTTTAGCCGCACGCACAGGCGTATCTTTAAGGCCGGGACGATTAAGGTCTTCACCGACGGCAGTCAGAATGTTTGCGTACGATTGCTGCATTGACATAAGGCGTATAAATTTACTCTATTAGACAAGCTCGGCATTGTATCAGAAACATGCCCTGATGTTCATAACTCGTCGCACTATATTTATCCTGTTCGGCACGCATTAGATAAATGGTGAATAAATTTCATGTTTTTTATCGTTAATAGTCAATTATTTGAGCATGAAATGTGCAACTAATATGGGTAAGTTATAAATGATCGCCTGATGGCATCATATTTGCAAATATGCCGTACTATAGAGCATAAGGATAAAACATGTCAGAACGTCCAATCACCTTTTTTTTTCGTGGTAGTCAGCAACAAGTAGAAAATGTATTACCCACCATGACAGTCTTACAATTTTTACGAGAATATACTCAATCGGGTAAGACTCGGCAGACTGGTACAAAAGAGGGCTGTGCTGAGGGCGATTGTGGTGCATGTACAGTAGTGATTGGTGAGTTGGTCAATGACAACCTGCAATTGCGCAGTGTGAATGCGTGTATTCAGTTTTTACCGACTTTAGATGGTAAAGCACTATTTACAGTAGAAGATCTTCATAATTTATTGCCTGCACAAGATGGAACACTTCACCCAGTACAACAGGCAATGGTAGATATGCATGGTTCACAATGTGGTTTTTGTACGCCCGGTTTTATCATGTCCTTATGGTCAATGTATGAAAATGAAAAACAACCTCCAAGCAAAGATCAAATCAGCGATTATATTTCTGGAAACTTGTGTCGCTGTACAGGCTATCGCCCTATTTTAGATGCAGCACAAAAAGCATATGACTATCCGCGTGTTTTATTAAACCGTCAAAAAATAATTGATGTATTAAAAGAGATCAGAACATTACCTGCATTACATTTAAATGATCATGGTCAACAATTCTTTGCACCAAAGACTTTGCTAGATTTTGCCGCATTACGCTTACAGTTGCCGCAAGCGCGTATTGTTGCGGGTAGTACAGATGTCGGTTTGTGGGTAACAAAGCAGGGGCGTGATTTAGGCGATATGCTTTATATTGGCCAGGTTGAAGAACTCAAAAAGATCGTAGTCACAGACCATGCTTTAACGATTGGGGCAAATGTCAATTTGAGTGATGCACTCATCAAAATTTCAGAGTTTTATCCCGACTTTCAAGAGTTACAGCGCCGTTTTGCTTCCATGCCGATTAAAAACGCAGGAACTCTAGGTGGAAATATTGCCAATGGTTCGCCTATTGGTGACTCCATGCCAGCATTAATTACGCTAGGTACACACTTAATTTTGCGCGTAGGTGAACAGACTCGTGAAATTGGACTGGAAGACTTTTATTTAGATTATCAAAAATCAGCATTACAGCTTGGTGAGTTTGTTGAGGCGATTGTTATTCCGCTTCGCGAAGGACAGACGCGTTTTAAATTTGCTAGCTATAAAATTGCTAAACGTTTTGAGCAAGATATTTCTGCGGTATGTGCGGCCATTTCATGTGAGTTAGATACTTATCATGTCGCTCACAATATCAGAATTGCTTTTGGTGGCATGGCTGCTATTCCCAAACGTGCAAAATATGCAGAAGCCATATTGGAAGGTCAGCAACTTACAGCAGAATTGATCGTTCAGGCTCAAGAGGCATTATCGCAAGACTATCAACCTTTAGATGATGGACGTGCTAGCTCGGCATATCGGTTACACGTCGCGAAAAACTGTTTACAGCGTTTTTATGTAGAAAAAGTCCTGTCTAAAACGATTACTCGTGTGAATGACTTGATTGCTATGGTGGAGATCTAACATGAACCAAACCATTGACTTAAGAGTTTCTAAAAAATCCGCTAAAGCAGGCGATTCGATTCCACACGAGAGCGCCCATTTACATGTAACTGGGCAGGCGACCTATATCGATGATTTACCAGAGCTTGAGAATACCCTGCATCTGGCGGTCGGATTTTCAAATTGTGCCAAAGGTAAAATTATTAAATTTGATTTGGATGCAGTACGTCTGGCTGATGGTGTCCATGCAGTTTTTTCGGCAAAGGATATTGATGTTGAAAATAATTGGGGACCAATTGTAAAAGATGACCCAATTTTTGCCGAAGAGCAGGTTGAGTTTTATGGCCAAGCCTTGTTTGTAGTTGTTGCTGAGAGTTATCAGCAAGCCCGTCAGGCAGTTCGCTTAGCAAAAATTGAGTATGTGACCGAAACTCCGATTTTAACGATTCAAGATGCGATTGAAAAAGAATCGTGGGTGTTACCGCCTGTTGAATTTAGTCATGGTGAAGTTGAGCAGGCATTTCAAAACGCAGCCCATCAACTTTCTGGAACCATTGAGCTAGGTGGCCAAGAGCATTTTTATTTAGAAGGTCAGATTTCCTATGCGATTCCTCAAGAAAATCACAGCTTAAAAGTCTATTGCTCAACACAACATCCAACCGAAATGCAGCTGCTGATTTGTCATGCATTGGGCATGAACATGCATCAGGTGAGTGTGGAAAGCCGCCGTATGGGGGGTGGATTTGGCGGTAAAGAGTCGCAGTCGGCGCAGTGGGCATGTATTGCATCTTTGGCAGCACAAAAAACAGGCCGTCCGTGTAAATTACGTTTAGATCGTGATGATGACATGAGTGCTACAGGCAAACGTCACGGTTTTGCTTATGAGTGGTCTGTAGCCTTTGATGACAGTGGTGTTCTGCAAGGCTTAAAGGTACAACTGGCTTCAAACTGCGGTTTTTCGGCTGATCTTTCTGGGCCAGTAAATGAACGAGCAATTTGCCATATTGGCAATGCCTATTATTTAAATGCAGTTGAGCTACGTAACTTGCGTTGTAAAACCAATACTGTTTCTAATACGGCATACCGTGGTTTTGGTGGGCCACAAGGTATGTTTGTCATTGAAAATATTATTGATGACATTGCTCGTTATTTAGGTTGTGACCCAGTTGAAATTCGTCAACGTAATTTCTTTGCCGAGCAGCCCGGTGCTGGACGTGACCGTATGCACTATGGGGCAGAAGTCCGTGATAATGTTGCGCCAAAATTAGTAGCCGAATTATTGCAAAGTAGTGATTATGCGAAACGCAAACAGAGCATTCATGCCTTTAATCAGAACAATGACATCATTAAACGTGGTATTGCGTTAACCCCATTAATGTTCGGTATTTCGTTTAATGCCGTACATTACAATCAGGCGGGTGCACTGGTCTATGTGTATATGGATGGCACTGTTTCTATTACCCATGGCGGTACAGAAATGGGACAGGGTTTATATACCAAAGTACGGCAGGTCGCTGCACATGAGTTAGGTTTACCCATCGATAGCGTTCGTTTAATTGCAACCGATACTTCTCGGGTGCCAAATACTTCGGCAACTGCTGCATCGAGTGGAGCAGATCTAAACGGTAAAGCTGTTCAAAATGCCTGTATTAAAATTCGTGAGCGTCTGGCAAAACTTGCAGCAGAAATAAGTCAAAGTGAAGCTGACCAAGTCCAGTTTGAAGATAGTATGGTTTCAACAGCGAATGGTCATTCATGGACTTTTCCTGATTTGGTTCAACGGGCATATATGGCGCGTGTACAACTATGGGACAGCGGTTTTTATAAAACACCAGAAATTCACTACGATCAGGTCAACCATTTAGGACGTCCATTTTTCTATTATGCTTATGGCGCAGCGGTCAGTGAGGTCGCACTAGATACCTTAACTGGGGAAATGAAAGTATTACGTGCCGATATTTTGCATGATGTGGGACGGTCAATTAACCCTGCAATTGATATAGGGCAAATTGAGGGTGGTTTTGTTCAAGGGATGGGATGGCTCACGACAGAAGAGCTGTATTGGCAGCCCCAAGGACCACATGCAGGCCGTTTGTTTACCCATGCACCTTCAACTTATAAAATCCCGACCAGTGTGGATATTCCTCATATTTTTAATGTCAAATTGTTTAATAATCAAAATCAGGCAGACACCATCTACCGCTCCAAAGCAGTAGGCGAACCGCCATTTATGTTGGCATTATCTGTTTTCTCGGCAATTCGTCAGGCGGTACAGGCAGCTATTCCAGAAAATGCACCGCTCGTACTCAATGCTCCGGCAACTGCCGAAGAAATTTTACGTGCAATTGCGATTGGACGAGGACAAGCTTTGGCTGACCGCCCACAAGCTAAAATGTAGAAGATTATGCAACATTTACAATGGTGGACTGATTTTGTGGCGTGGCAAGTCGATGCTCTGCCTATGGTATTGGTCACAGTAGTTCGCGCTGATGGTTCAACACCACGAGAAGTTGGTGCAACCATGTTATTGCGGTTTAATTTGCAACAGCAATGGCAGCAATCCGATACGATCGGTGGTGGGCATTTAGAGTTTCAGGCTATTGATATTGCTAAAGCAATGTTAAAAGAAACGGAAACTTGTGTGAGGCGTATTGAACGCTTTAACCTCAGTGCTCGGCTGGGACAGTGTTGTGGCGGAGTAATGTGGTTATTGTTTGAAAAAATATCACCCGCTGAGATCGCATCGGATTTATCTGTGATTTTGCAAGCATGGCGAGCTGGAAAGCATGTCTGGCGTACGGTCTCGCACCAATATGCGTCTACTTGGCAGACTATGGATATAGAACAACAACCAAGTTTCGAGTTTCCGTCTGTCAGTAATGAAGAATGGCAATTTGGGCAGCAGATTCAACCTTATGCCATGCAAGTGCTGATTTGTGGAGCAGGGCATGTGGGGGAAGCAATTGTCCGTTGTTTATTGCCTATTGGTGTTCGGGTGAAATGGATTGATCCGAGGGATGATATTTTCCCATCAGACTTACTGGAACAGGTGCAATGTTTAACGACTGATACATTAGATGCTGAGATTGAGCATTTTGACCGTTCAGGTGCAATTTTAATTTTAACTCATGATCATCAATTAGATTTGCAACTGTGTTTTACAGCCTTGAAACCTGCGGCAAAACCATTTGCTTATGTTGGGATGATTGGCTCAAAAAGTAAAAGGGCTATTTTTGAGAAACGTATGCAAATACGTGGTTATACTCAGGAAACATTACAACGTTTGGTTTGCCCGATTGGGATAGAAGGGATTTCATCGAAACAACCTGCAACGATTGCCATTGCAGTAGTTGCTCAATTATTACAGGTATTTGATGTAAAAAAATGATCCCAAAGGATCATTTTTTTTGTTCGAACTTAGGATTTTTTTCTGCACGTTTAAGCAGTACGAGAACGGCACCTGTACCACCTTGATTTTCAGGGGCACTTACAAAGGCCAAAACATCGCGGTGTTGACGTAACCATCCATTGACATAGGTTTTTAAGACCGCTTCTGGGCCTTTACCATGCACAATTTTGATGACATTTTGATTTTCATCTTTTGCCATCTGGATAATTTGTAAAACTGCGTCACGTGCTTGTTCAATGGTACAGCCGTGTAAATCTACAGCTTCAAACCAACGCATCTTGCCTGCTTTTAAGTCTTCAAAAACCTTATGTTGCAGAGTCGCAATGCGATAGCTTAACGTTGCTTGGCTTGCGACCGGATTTAAAGCAGCTTGCGTATCTGATAACTCGGCATGTTCGGTGTCACGACCACCTTCGGCAGCTGCACGTTTAGCTAATGTTTGAGCATCAACTTTTTTTGCACGAGGAACTCTTACATCAGCAATATTACTATTATTGATGGGTTTAACACCTGCTACAGCGCTTTGAAACAGATTTGCATTTTCCAATTCTTCAGACTCAGCCTGAGGTTGTTTGGTCTCAGGCTGACTTGCGATTTTGCTTGAATGAGGATTGGAGATTTGCTTTTTAAATTGCTTCAATAACTTTTGTTGCTCTTTAGAAAGCGATGAATCTTTATTACTCATATATCTTCATTAAACCGTTTGAGGTTGTCCAAAAAGAGCAGTAAAAGCTTGATCTGGACGTGGTTGTTTCATAAAACTTTCGCCTACCAAGAAACTGTGAATATCATGCTCTTGCATCATACGCACATCATCTGGTGTCGCAATACCGCTTTCAGTAATTAATAAACGTGAGGCCGGAAGTAATTTTTTCAAACGGATAGATGTATTTAAATCCACATCAAACGTTTTTAAATTACGGTTATTCACACCTAATAAACATTGCTCAGAAAGCTTTAAAGCGCGTTCCATTTCTTCTTCGTCATGAACTTCAACTAGTACATCGAGTTGATGTTCAAACGCAGTTTTAGACATTTCTTCGAGTTGCTGGTCAGATAAGCAAGCAACAATTAATAAAATACAGTCAGCATGCAAAGCACGTGCTTCAACTACATTATATGGATCGATCAGAAAGTCTTTACGTAAAGCAGGCAGGGCACAATGACTGCGGGCAATCGCAATATTCTCATCTGCACCCTGAAAGAAATCCACATCGGTCAATACCGATAAACATGCTGCTCCAGCTTGTTCATATTGCTGAGCAATTTCAGCAGGATTAAAATCTGCGCGAATAATCCCTTTTGATGGAGACGCTTTTTTAATTTCAGCAATTACACCTGGGCGTTTATGTTTTAAAGCATTTGCAAAGCCACGCACTGGAGTCGCAGCTTTTGCTAATTCTTCAATATCTTGCAAATTACGTTGTTTTAAACGCGCAGCAAGTTCCTCATGTTTACGGTCAACAATTTTACCTAAAATGGTATTTTGAATATTAATCATGAGAAGTCCTTAATCTGCCTGACATTGTTTTAATGTTTTGGTAAATTCAGCCAAAACACTCATTTTTTCTAAAGCTTGGCCGCCATAAATAATATCTTGCGCGAATGTAACAGCCTGAGCATAAGTCTTGGTAATGCCAGCTACATAAATACCTGCGCCTGCATTAAGCGCAATCATGTTTGCTGCTTTTTCACCAATATCGGATTTATTTTTGCTTAAAGCATCTTTAATGAGTTTTAGGCTTGCTGATGCATCAGCAACCACCAAACCACTTAAGGTTTGTGACTCAATTCCGACATCTTCAGGATTAAGCGTCCATTCAGTAACTTCACCGTCTTTCAGTTCGGCAACAGCAGTAGGAGCAGCAAGACTGATTTCATCAAGACCATCTTTTGAATGGACAACCATCACGTGTTCAGCACCGAGTTGCTTCATAACTTCAGCAATTGGGCGGCAAAGTTCATCTGAAAATACACCAATGACAAAGCGTTTCACGCCCGCTGGATTCGTAAGCGGCCCGAGTAAATTGAAAATACTGCGGACACCAAGTTCGCGACGTGGCCCAGCAGCGTATTTCATTGCTTTATGATGGTTTGGTGCAAACAAGAAACCTATACCCATTTCACGAATACAGCGTTCAGTTTGTTGCATATCTAAATCAAGATGAATACCTGCTTGTTCAAGTAGGTCTGATGAGCCTGATTTACTTGAAACACCACGGTTACCATGTTTTGCAATGGTTGCACCTGCCGCCGCAATCACAAAGCTTGAAGCAGTAGAGACATTAAATAAGTTTTGCCCATCGCCGCCAGTACCCACAATATCAACTAAATGTTTGATATCACTGACATCAATTTTAATCGCAAATTCACGCATGACACGTGCAGCTGCAGTCATTTCATCAATACTTTCACCCTTCATGCGTAAGCCCATCATTAAAGCACCAATTTGTGCTTCAGTTGCCTCACCTTGCATGATGCTGCGCATGATGTCTTCCATTTGAGGCTGAGTCAAATGAATGTTTTTGGTAATGTGGTTGAGCGCCTGTTGGATATTCATAGTCATGATTTACAGCATTAATGATTAAAATTTTTAGGTGAAGTTGATCAAGAGTGGAAGGTTCGGCTTGTTGCGTCCCATGATTCACTAGCTACGGGGAGCTATGTTAGCAGAAAATAATCAAAGATTTTTGTTGTTCGATCATAGTTTTAAAAATTTTGCTCGTTTCTTACTTTAGTTTGATTAATAAACAGAATTTATTTATGGAAAAAGGTTTTAGTTTATTGTGAGTTTTTATGATAAATAATTAACCATTTGGTATATCTTAAACGCAAATATACCTAGGAGAAATGTGTATAAATCAATCAAATTAAAGTGGATATATTAGGGCAATCTTTATTTTGTCTACTAATAAATATGTATTTAAATAACTTGAAATATCTAGGGACGTTAAAAAATAAGCGCTCATTTATTTTTGTATTTGTTGCACTTTTTCATCCATTAGAAAGCTATGCACAAGAAACTGTAGAGCAACCACAAAACCAAACTAAACCAGATAAAGTAGTTCGTGTTGCAGTAACAGGCTCAAGGATTTCAAAAGCACAAAAAGATGGCCCGACCAGTGTGACGGTAATCACGGCAGCCGATATTGAAAAACAAGGTTTTAGTAATGCATTTGACGCACTCAATAACCTGACGCAGAACACGGGTTTTGTACAAGGTGCCGATTATGGAAATACTTTCACACCTGCGGCTAATGCTATTAGCTTACGGGGCTTAGGACCGAATCATACTTTAACTTTGATTAATGGACATCGGGTTGCAGACTATCCTGTACCGTACGATGGGTCTGTCAATTTCGTGAATTTAGCCAATATTCCAACTGCCATTATTGATCGTATTGAAATATTAAACGGTGGTGCCTCTGCAATTTATGGTTCAGATGCAATTGCAGGCGTGGTGAATATCATTCTGAAAAAGAAAACAGACGGTACTCAATTTAATATTAAGGCAGGCGGAACCAAAGAAGGCGGTGAAAATTTACGTTTACAACTGAGTGGCAGTAAGACTTTAGACAAGCTCAATCTCATTTATGGGGTTGAACTCAGTGGTCGTGAGCCGATATGGGCAGCCGATCGAGATTTTATGAAGAGCCGAACTCGTTTAGGAGAAAAACCAGACACTATTGTGGGTCGTAAAAATGCTGATACTGGTAAATATCTTTCAATTGGTGGGTGTCAGGCCTTTAATGGTTTATTTAACGGATCAGTCAATAATATTGGACAAGCAGGGGCGGACAATTGTGCCAGTGGTTTGGCTCGACCGACTTATTGGACTGTTCAAACTCAAAATCGCAGTCAAAATGGTTATCTCGGTTTAGATTATGAGTTAAATGATAAAACTCAATTATTTGCAGATTTTTTGATTGGGGCAAACCAAATTGAAAATAATACGCGTAGTCCGACATGGACTTCTTTAGCTGCAACGAGTGGTTATTTCCTAAATCAAGATTCGGGAAATTATGAAATTTGGAATCGCCGTTTTGCACCTGAAGAATTAGGCGGGGTAGAACGAATAAATAAAAAATGGAAAGAACTTTCTTCTAACTTAAATTTTGGAATTCGAGGCGATATTGGAGAGACGAGCTGGAGTTATGAAGCAGCCTATAATGGTTCCATCTATACCAGTCAGCTACGCCGCCAAGGCTTATTACGCTCGAATGTTGATGAGTACTTCTTAGGTAAGCAACTTGGTACAGATGCAGATGGTATTCCTATTTATTCGCCTCGCTTAGATCGTTTAAGTCGACCACTGACAGCAAGTGAATTTGAAAGTATTTCAGGGACTACAAAAGAAAAAGATAGGTCATGGGCGCAAAGTTTAACCTTAAGCGCAAATGGTGACGTATTTAAGCTACCTGCGGGAACTGCCAAACTTGCGGCTGTGGCTGAAATTGGGCGTCAAGGCTTTTCGATTAAGCCAGATGAGGCGATCGAAAATGGTGAATATTATAATTTAAGCTCTAGTGGCGAATATGGAGGAACACGGACCCGCCAAGCACTCGGCGCTGAATTATTCTTACCTTTAGCAAAGCCATTAAATTTAACGTTGTCTGGACGTTATGACCGTTACGCTTTGTCAGATAACAGCATTGATAAGCTAACTTTCGGTTCAGGCCTCGAATTTAGACCACATCCGACTTTATTGGTGCGTGGTAACTACGCGACCAGCTTTCGTGCACCAGATATGAACTATCTGTTTTTAAATAAACAAAAAGGTTATTTCCCAAGTACAACAGATTATTTACGTTGTAGCCAAACGGGACAACCTTTAGATAAATGTAGCTTTAAAGATTATGCACCTGGGGCGAATTACACTTTAACCGGAAACAAAGAGCTGAAACCTGAAGAAGGTAAATCTTATGGTGCAGGCTTTGTATGGTCACCAACCAATAAATTTGATATTAGCGTCGATTACTGGGATATCAAAATTGATAATCTTGTGACCAACTTAAGTGAGGACAAAATTCTACGCTTAGAAGCAGATTGTCGTTTAGGCAACCAAGATATTAACTCTGCAGCCTGTATTGATGCATTAGCACGTGTGGAGCGTAACCCTGCAAATGCAGTTGTCGACCCGAATGTGATTAAAAATATTAATATCGTTCCGATTAATGCTGCATCAGACCATACCCGCGGGATTGATTTCACTAGCAGATGGCGCTGGAAAACAGACAGCTTTGGTAACTTTCTCTGGACAATCAATTATAGCCGTGTACTAGAACATGAATATCAACAAACAAAAGATGGCGAGAAAGATGATTACTTAAAAGATTTAAGCATTCCTGATTGGCGTGACCGTTTTAATACTAGTCTCAGCTGGAGCTTTGGTGATTGGGCATCAACAGTATTAGTTAATCGTTATGGCAAAATTCCAAACGGCGACCAAACTGTTTACTTAAGCCCAACGTATTTGGTGAACTGGAGCGGTACTTATCAAATCTCTCCAAAAGCTTCTGCTTCAATCATTATTAATAACTTGTTTGACAAAGTGAAACGAGATGACACAGGCGGTTGGCCGTATTATCCAGTAGGATCATATTCGCCATTCGGCCGTCAAGGTTGGTTGGAGTTTAACTATAAATTTTAAGAATGATGTATGGATGCAGCGAAGTGGTACAGCAATTGCTGCATCTTTTTATTTAAAACTACAGAGGATAAAACCCCTTATGTTGGTCAAGCCTTCATTTAAAAAAAGATTACTACTTACAACATTATTATCTTTATCGGCAACACAGATTTTTGCATCGAATAACAGTGAACAAATCCCGATTGGTAAATTACCCGAGTGGGTCATACCCGAATCTTATGATTTAGATTTTAAGATTGATCCCGCACAAAAAGGCTATACCGGTAAAACTACTATTCATTTAAAGCTGGCCCAAGCTACAGATCACATCTGGATTCATGGTAAATCTTTGACGGTGAAAGATGTGAATATCACATCGACAGAGGGTGCTAAAACCAAAGCAAAATATGAGCAAGCCTCCGAGGTTGATGGGGTGAGTAAAATTAAATTTGCCAAGACCTTGCCAGCAGGCCAGTATCAACTCGTTCTGGATTTTAATGCGGCGTACGACCAGCAGCTCGACGGTATTTATAAAATCGAGTTTGAGGGTAAACCTTATGTGATGACTCAAATGGAAGCAATTAGTGCACGCCAGTCATTTCCGTCATTTGATGAGCCACGTTTTAAAACGCCGTTTAATATTCGTTTGACGATTCCAAGCAAATATTCAGGTTTTGCCAATACCCAACAAACGTCAGAGCAAGCAGAAAAGTCGGGTTGGAAAACACTCAGTTTTGCACAAACCAAACCACTACCAACGTATTTACTTGCACTGGCTGTTGGACCGTGGCAATTACAAAAAGGGCCAGATATTGGGGCGACCTCATGGCGTAAGCAGCCAATCCAGTTACGTGGTATTGCGCCTGATGCTAAAGCTGAAAAAATGCAGCATGCCTTATCTGAAACGCCAGCCATTTTAAAAACTTTAGAAGATTATTTTGCCTTTGGTTATCCATTTGACAAGTTAGATTTACTTGCAGCACCAGACTTTGCAGCTGGAGCCATGGAGAACCCGGGGCTAATTACTTTTAGAGACTATCTAATGTTATTAGATAAGGACTCACCAGTCTCTTTTGTACAGAATTCATTTAATGTCAATGCACATGAGCTGGCACATCAATGGTTCGGTGATGTGGTCACGATGCCGTGGTGGGATGATCTGTGGCTCAATGAATCCTTTGCCACATGGATGCAAAGTAAAATCACTCAAAAACTACATCCCGAATTTAATGCTGATCTAGAACGTATTGCGGATACCGCCGATGCGATGAAAAGTGATAGCTTGGTAAGTGTACGTCGTATACGTCAGCCTATTTTAAGCAATGCCGATATTCAAACGGCTTTTGATGGCATCACTTACCAAAAAGGTGCGGCTGTTTTAAATATGTTTGAAAGCTATTTAGGCGAAGAAAAATTCAAACAAGGCGTACGCAATTATATTAATAAGCACCAATATGGTAATGCAACAGCCAATGATTTAATTAGTGCTTTAGCAGAGCAGTCTGAGCAAAGTGAGCGCTTTGCCAAAGCGATGAAAAGTTTCCTTGATCAACCAGGTGTACCTTTAATCAATACTTCACTACAGCAAGAAGGCAATAAAGTCTTTTTAAATGTGAAGCAAACTCGTTATTTACCTGTGGGCTCAAAAGGTGATGCAAGAAGCCTCTGGGGCGTACCGTTATGTGTACGTTATGAAGTTCCAAATGCAGCCAGTAAGGTCCAGTGTGAGCTGGTAGACCAAGCAGAAGCTAAGATTGAACTCAAAGGTGCTAACCTTGGCAGTTGGTATATTCCAAATGCAGATGCGGCAGGGTATTACCAATTTAGTTTGCCTCAAAAAGAGTTTACTCGTCTAACTGCCGCTACAGAGAAGCTTTCTAACAGTGAACAGTTGGCCTACGCCTATGCGATTTCAGCGGCATTTAACCATGGGGATATTAATTTATTGGCTGTCGTAGATGCTGCGAAGAAATTTGCCAATTCAAATAGCCGACAAATTAGTACAGCGCTGTTTTCTCAGTTAAGTACCATTCATCGTCATGTATTGAAAACTGACGCTGAACGTGAACATTTTAGAAAAGTCTTGGCCAATTTATATTTACCTAAATTAAATCAGTTGGGTTATGTCAGCAAAACAGGTGAATCAGCCGAAGACAGTTTATGGCGTAGCGAGTTAGTGAAGTTTCTTGCTTTAGATATTCAAGTTCCCGAAGTCCGTACACAACTGTTAAAACAGTCAGATGCTCTATTTGCTCAAAAGCAGCTTAACTTTGCGCAAGTAACCCCTGAATTATTGCCAACCATTTTAGCTGTACGTGTACAAGAAAAAGGCCAACCTGCTTTTGATCGTTTATCTGGAGAGTTACAACGCGTGACTCAACCGACACAACGTCTTGCGATTCTTACAGCCCTAGGTTCAGCAAATCAAGAAGCAACACGCCAACAAGCACGACAGTTGATTTTAAACCCGCGTGTTAAAGTCGGTGAGGTTCGTACCGTGGTTAACTCCATCAATAATTATGGAGATGAACAAGGTGGCTTATGGTCTTGGTTTAAGGTAAATCATGACGCCGTATTTGATCGTTTAGGTAAATCTTCGGCTGGGCGTTTTCCTGCAATGTTTAGTGGGGCAGCATGTACCCAACAACAAGCAGTCCAGTTAAATGACTTTTTTGCACCACGAACTAAAGAATTGGTCGGGGTAGAAAGAGGATTGAAACAGACCAAAGAACGTATTCAACTCTGCGAATCTTTGGTGGCAAAACAAGATGGATCAATTGTGCAACAGTTAAAGTTGTAATTGATTCAAGCATTAAAAAAGCCAACTGATCGTAGTTGGCTTTTTATTCAGGTTACTTATCAAATTACTTTTAAAATAATCTATTTACGGCTGACTTATGCATAGATATCTAAAAAGTTTTTAAATATTTGATGGCCATGCTGACTCAAGATCGACTCGGGATGGAACTGCACACCTTCAACAGGTAGTGTTTTATGTTTAACACCCATGATTTCTTCCATTGAGCCATCTGCTTCATTGGTCCAGCACGTTACTTCAAGGCAATCAGGCAGTGTTTGCTGATCAATCACCAATGAATGATAACGAGTTGCCGAGAATGGACTAGGCAGATTACTGAAAATACCTTTATTGCTGTGGTACATATCAGATAAACGTCCGTGCATCACCGTTTTGGCTCTTACAATTTTTCCGCCAAAAGCTTGCCCGATACTTTGATGCCCTAAACACACGCCAAGCAAAGGAATTTTCCCAGCAAAGTGATTAATTGCAGGAATTGAAATACCAGCTTCACTTGGAGAACAAGGACCAGGACCAATTACGAGGTATTTAGGTTGCCATCGTTCAATATCCTCTAATGTGACTTGATCATTGCGAACAACTTTTACTTCCTGATCCAACTCGCCAAAATACTGGACGATGTTGTAGGTAAAAGAGTCGTAATTGTCGATCATTAGAAGCATGATGAACTTAACCTCATGATAGTTAATATATATTTAATAAGTGACTAGAGATTTACTCACAATATTGCTCACTTTTTAAAAAGTACCTTTATTTGATCAAATAAAAAGCCGCTTTCTAAGCGGCTAATGTACCAGAATTTCCTTGTCTTGTAATAACTTCATGCTTTATTGCTAGCAAAAGCATATTAATAATTATAAGTTGATGTATTTCATAAACTAAAAAGAGTCGGGGAAATCGATAATTTAATTTGAAATTGTCTCTATGTTATTAGGCAAAATCTGCCACACAAAATTTTCTTGATTCAGTGGAGTAAAGCCTATTTGTTTATAGAAACCTGAGGCTGTACTGGTAAGTAACATAATTCTGCGAAGTTTGAGAGACCCCAAGTGTTCTAAGCAACATTCCATTAACCATAGCCCTAAGCCTAATTTTTGAAATTCATCGATCACAAAAACATCTTTTACATAAGCAAAGGTTGCGTAGTCTGTAATGATACGAGCAAGACCAATTTGTTGGTTGTTCGGATCATATAACCCAAAGCATAAACTGTTTTGTATGGCGACTTGCATTGTTTCTAAATCAATCCCTTTTGCCCATTTTGAATGGTATAAAAAAGAATGAATCACTTCTATGTCGAGTTTAGAGGGATCTGTAGAAACAGTATAATGATCATCACGGGTGACTGCGAAATTGGATACCTGCATAGGGAAACCCTTTAATTCAAAGAAACATTGAATACGGTTAAAAATAGCATAGTGCTTACAAAGTTTTCTTCAAACTACCTCTTTATAGTTACCATTATGTTTCGTAATCACTAATAAAAATTAAAAATTGCTTGATGGCTAATAGTTGAAGGGCTATTGATGAAAAATTTCGCTTCACTTTATTTTTTAGAAAAAAACGGCACTTTCTTATTAGAACTTTATTTAACTCAATCAGCTTTGATACATCTTAATTTGTTAGAAAATAGAGATAACTACAACTCAGGCAAAATAAGATTTTCATTGGAAATAAAAATTATTCTGCCTAAGTAAAAATGAAGATTAAATCGCTCTAGTGTTATAAATCAGCCAGTCTAAAACTTCTCCAGACAAGTGTTCAGCTAGTCTTTCTTGAACCGTTTGATGGTAACGATTTAACCAGTCTTTCTCTACATTAGTTAGCATATCAACAACGATACAATCTAAATGAATCGGGCAAAGGGTCAGCGTTTCAAACTCTAAAAATTCACCGTAAGTTTTTTCAAACCCTGAGTGAAGTTTGTTAGCAACCAGATTTTCAATGCGAATACCATATTGTCCCTCATGGTATAAGCCCGGCTCGTTAGAAATAATCATTCCTTCACGCAACTTACTGTAGGCATGTATAGGCGCGTAATAAGAAAGAACTTGCGGGCCTTCATGAACGTTAAGTGCAAAGCCCACGCCGTGGCCTGTTCCATGTCGATAATCTAAACCATGTTGCCATAAAGTATTACGACAAATTGAATCGAGTAGAGGAGCAGCTAAACCTTCTGGATAAATGGTTTTTGCCAAAGCAATGTGACATTTTAAAACCAGAGTATAGTCACGTTTTTGTTGCCCTGTTGGCGTGCCTACAGGAATAACACGAGTAATATCGGTTGTTCCATCAACATATTGCCCACCTGAGTCAATGAGTAATAGACCATCACCTTCGATAAATGAATAGTGCTCTTCAGTTGCACGGTAGTGGGGTAGAGCACCATTAGCATTAAAGCCAGCAATCGTTGAAAAACTTGGCCCTATAAATCCATCTTGCTGAGTACGGAAAGCTGTAATCTTTTCATCAATAGTGAGTTCTGAAATACTTTCACCGTGATGAAGTGCTTTCTCTAACCAATGGAAAAAGTGGCAAAGCGCGACTCCATCTTTAACCATTGCATGACGGATATGAGCAATTTCACTTTCATGTTTACGCGATTTAAAAAGCGTACTCGGGTTGATGTCATATATAACCCGAATATCTTTTGCGATGGCTTGTTCATGAAAAATTGAGACTTTGGCTGGATCTAAAAGTACCGAGGCATCTGAAATATTTGCTAAAAACTTAGCTGTATCTTCGTAGTTACGAATTTCAATACCATCGGTTGCCAAAGCTTGCTGAATGCTTACATCAACTTTTTCAGCATCAATAAAAAGAACAGTTTGTTTTGCACTGACATATAAATGTGAAAGAAACACAGGGTTATATTCTACATCTTGCCCACGTGCATTTAAGATCCATGCAATATCATCTAAAGATGAAATGAAATGACCCGTAATATTCTTGCTTTGTAAAGTTTCACGGATAGCCTGAATTTTCTCTTTACGAGATAGGGCATTTAACCCTTCAGGCATGAGATGAATTTTCTTTGATGGAAGTTCTGGGCGGTTTAACCAAATTTCTCCGACTAAATCTTGCTGGGTTTCGAGTTTATAATTATTAACTCGTGCAGTATGTTCGAGTGCTTTAAATTGCTGAATTGATAAAGTATGCCCATTTACCACAATGACTGATTCTGGTTTTAGATTTTTCTCAATCCAAGCGAGATGTGTTGAAGATTCATCACTTGTTAATTTTTGAAGATCAAAGCCAGTTCCAACAAGTTGTTGCTCTGCTTGTACCCAATAGCGACCATCTGCCCAAAGGCCAGCAAAGTTTTGGGTCACGACGAGCGTACCAACCGAACCACTAAAACCGCTTAACCACTGCCTTGCTTTCCAGTAGTCTGGTAAATATTCTGACATATGCGGATCGGCACTCATCACAATCAAAGCATCAACATGCTGATTGCGCATGAGTTCACGAAGTTTCTCAAGTTTTTCTGGAACAGTTAAAACGCTCATATAGTTTCCAACTCAGGTTGAACTTTACTGGTACTTTTGTTCATTAATCTATTCATAGGTTTCTTTAATAAAAATAACACGATTGCGCCAATCACTAACGCTAAAACACATCGCATAAATAAGGTAGGTAAATGATTAATGCCATCTGCCGATACATGCCCGCCAATTAAACCAGCGATAAGATTACCTAAAGCTGAACCTGTGAACCATAGACCCATAATTTGACCACGTATAACATCAGGTGCAAGTTTAGTCATGGTAGATAGGCCAATCGGGCTTAAGCAAAGTTCGCCGATAGTAAGTAGAAATAAAGTACCTACTAACCAAAATGGTGAAACTAATCCACCTGCAATAGCAAAACGGCTTGCAAATGACATCAACAAGAAACCGCCTGCTGCCAGTAAAAGTGCAATAATAAATTTACTGATATAACTTGGGTCTGTATTTGACTTACCAAGTCTAGCCCAAAGCCATGCTGCAATTGGGGCAAAAATAATAATAAACAGAGCATTAATTGATTGAAACCATACTGCTGGAATCTCAAATCCGAAAACAATACGGTCTGTGTAATCTTGCGCAAATAGGTTAAAAGATGTTGGTTTTTGCTCAAAGGCAGACCAAAAAAGAGCTGATGTTGCTAATAAGACAAAGCAGATAATAATTTTAAATTTTTCATGTTTTTCTAAACCAAGGAAAAATAATAAATAGATAAAATAAGCGATAATTCCAACGCCGATTCCGACTGTTAAATAAGTTGCTACCGCGACTGGATTGATATGAATAACGCCAAAGAAAGTAAGAGCAATAACGAATGCAACAGATAGTAAAAATGAGAAAGCAATTTTTGGCGCATTTCTATTTTCTACGACAGGTTTATTCCAATTGTCAGTTTGCTGACGCAATTGGTTGAATGATTGTAGCTGAGGAATGGCTAATGCACGGAAGAGGAGTAATGCAATCAACATTCCAAGGCCGCCAATCCCAAAACCTAGATGCCAGCCATGATCGCGAGCCAATATGCCTGTAATAAGCGGGGCAATAAACGACCCCATATTGATTCCCATATAAAAAATGGAGAAGCCGGCATCTCGTCTACTATCCTGAGCTTTATATAATGTTCCCACAATCACTGAAATACAGGTTTTAAATAAACCTGATCCAAGAACAATAAGGACTAAGCCGAAATAAAAAAAGAATTGATCAAAGATGGGGGTAAACGCAATTGATAAATGACCTAAAGCAATAATGAGGGAGCCATACCAGACGGATCGTGCTTGACCTAACCAGTTGTCGGCAATCCAACCACCTAAAACGGTCATTAAATACATAGAGCCTGCAAATAACCCAACAATTGCGGCGGCAGTAGGACGATCAAGACCTAAACCCCCATCATTGACCATCGCGACCATATAAAGAACGAGTAAGGGGCGAATTCCATAGTAAGAAAAGCGTTCCCATAGCTCTGTAAAAAATAAAGTTTTTAAGGGTTTTGGATGGCCGAAAAAAGCGGTGTCACATTGTTCGAGTTCATGCTTCATTTCAAATCCTTTGAACATATTTGTAGTTTAATAAGCCAAACTTTTAGTTTGTTTAGTTATAAAAAAAAGTTATGTTTTATTTTTTAGATTTTTTTAAATTGAAAAGCAAGTTGGTCATGTATAAAAAAGGTATATAACAAATGGTAAAAAATCCCTTTAGTTTCTTACTGCACCAAAGCTGATCAAAACCTGTTTCACGGTAGAGAACTTGATAAGCGAAAGAAAACTAATTTTATAAAACTTCATTATTTATTGAGGTAAGGGATGATTCGATCGCTAACGTTTTTAAATTTTTGAGAACTATTTTTTGAAGAGATATTTGCATTAGAACTTTTGGCAAAGGCATGGATAGATATAGAAGGGGCAGCTAAAGGTTAAAATTTTATAAGTCATCTTTTATTATTTTCATTCATTGTAATAAGAAAGTCAGCTTTATATATTAGAAAGTATTATGATCATGAATGACTGTTAGATATTGATGCGATGATTCATATTGGCGCAACAATTTTGCACTAAATTAGGGCGATTGCGAGCTATTCTTGTATGCCATAATTTGAAAATGTCTGAATATGGTGCATTTAACTATGCAAACAGTATAATGGGTTCAAGACAAGGGACCTAAATCATGGATAGTTATAAGCAATTCAATGTTTTAGGTAAGTCTTATAAAGTTGGTATGAGAATTGCTATATAAATACCAGCAATTAACACGCACTTAACAAGTGCAACAAAATTTCATTGGAGCAAAATGAGCATGGCGAACAAGGTCCTTCAACTCATACAAGAAAGTGGCGCAAAATGGGTCGATTTTCGCTTTACTGATACTAAGGGTAAAGAACAGCACGTAACTTACCCAGCTGATTCTATTGATGAAGATACTTTTGAAGACGGTAAAATGTTTGATGGTTCTTCAATCGCTGGTTGGAAAGGCATTGAAGCATCTGACATGATCTTACGTCCAGATGCAGAAACTGGTTTCATCGACCCGTTCTTTGCTGAACCAACTGTAGTTGTGACTTGTGACGTTATTGAACCTTCAACTGGTCAAGGTTATGAGCGTGACCCACGTTCGATTGCTCGCCGTGCAGAAGAATACTTAAAATCTACAGGTATCGGTGATACTGCATTCTTTGGTCCAGAACCAGAATTCTTTGTATTTGACGAAGTGAAGTGGGACATCGATATGTCTGGCGCTCGTCATACATTAATCGCTGAAGAAGCTGCTTGGTCTACTGGTAAAGATTACGAGTCTGGTAACTCTGGTCACCGTCCACGTGTTAAAGGCGGTTACTTCCCAGTTCCTCCAGTTGATTCTTCACAAGATATGCGTGCAGAAATGTGTGCAAAAATCGAAGACATCATGGGCCCAGGCCGTGTAGAAGTACATCACCACGAAGTTGCTTCTTGCCAGTTAGAAATTGGTGTGAGTTTCAATACACTTGTACGTAAAGCTGACGAAGTTCAACAGTTCAAATATGCCGTTTGGAACGTTGCTCACCAATATGCAAAAACTGCAACCTTTATGCCTAAACCAATGGTAGGTGATAACGGTTCTGGTATGCACGTTCACATGTCTATCTCTAAAGATGGCAAGAACTTGTTTGCTGGTGATGAATATGCAGGCCTTTCAGAAATGGCATTGTACTTCATCGGTGGTGTTATCAAGCACGCTCGTGCATTGAACGCAATCACAAACCCATCTACAAACTCATACAAGCGTTTGGTTCCGCACTTCGAAGCGCCAATCATGCTTGCTTACTCAGCACGTAACCGTTCTGCGTCTATCCGTATTCCATACGTTTCTAGCCCTAAAGGTAAGCGTATCGAAGCTCGTTTCCCAGACCCAATGATGAACCCGTACTTAGGTTTCGCTGCATTGTTAATGGCTGGTATCGACGGTATCCAAAACAAGATCCATCCGGGCGAAGCTGCTGATAAGAACTTGTACGATCTTCCTCCAGAAGAAGAAGCAAAAATCCCAACAGTTGCTCATAGCTTAGATATGGCTCTTGAAGCACTTCAAGCAGATCACGAATTCTTGTTAAAAGGTGGCGTGTTCACTAAAGAAATGCTTGATGCATACATCGAACTTAAAACTGAAGATGTACGTCGTCTTAACACGACTACTCACCCAGTTGAATTCGATATGTACTACAGCTTGTAATACATATTTTCGTAAAAAAGCCTGCTTATGCAGGCTTTTTTATTGCTTGGAATGTTGATTGAATTCTCTACGTTTTTTATCAAAAAATTGGGGTAAACTAGGTGCGAGTTTTCATGTGAGCAGATTATGCGTAAACGACAACCAGTACTTAAACAGGAAAAGACTTTAAATCCTGAATTGAAAACATGGTTGTATGCGTCTGGTTCACTGACCCAACAATTGACTGAACTTGGCGGTGGCCAGTTTAGTGTAAAGCCTTTTCAAGAACATTTTCAGCGTTTAACTTTTGCAGATAGTCAGTGGATGAAGATGTCTCATGCTCACACTTCGTGGGTAAGGGAAACCTATTTATATGGCTGTGAAGCAGAGCCATGGGTGAAAGCAAAAAGTATTTTTCCAATTCAAAGTTTACAAAAAAAAGCTCGTATATTTCAGCACATTGGTTCTAAGCCAATTGGCTTTTTTCTATTCCAAAGAACAACACCACTTTGTGACCGTCGTGTCATTCGTTTGCCTGAGGGCTGGACACGACAAAGTTGCTATACTTGGCATGGATGTAAATTTATCGTCCAAGAAACATTCTTACCGGCTTTTGAAGCTTTTTTAAATCAGCAGCACGACAAGGAATTACTATGACGACTGCAACAGGTACAACATGGCGTCAGCGTTTAGAGGCTTATTATTATCTCTGTCGATTTGATAAGCCCGTTGGAACAGAACTGGTGTTTTGGCCAACCATGTGGGCACTTTGGATTGCAGCAGAGGGAATGCCACCTCTACATATTCTTTTGGCGATGGTATTAGGTACAATTTTTATGCGTGCCGCTGGCTGTGCAATTAATGACTTCGCTGATCGAAAAGTGGATGGACATGTAGAGCGTACAAAAACACGCCCTTTGGCAACAGGGGTAATCCGTCCAAGAGAAGCGGTGTACGTATTTTTAGCATTAGTATTTGCCAGTGCTTGTACGCTTTTCTTTTTACCTATCGCGACATTCTACTGTGCATTAGGGGGCTTGGCTTTAGCATTTATATATCCGTTTATGAAGCGTTATACCCATTTACCGCAAGTCGTGTTAGGTATGGCATTTTCTTGGGGTATTCCAATGTCATTTACTGCAATGGGTAAGCCTTTAGATATAACGTGTTGGCTAATTTATTTTGGTAATTTGGCTTGGACAGTGGCTTTTGACACTCAATATGCAATTACAGACCGTGAATATGATTTAAAAATTGGTGTGAAATCTACAGCTATTCTTTTTGGCCGATATGACATCCAGATTATTGCACTCTTACAGGCAACTAGCCTTGTTTTGATTGGGGCTGCACTGTATTTAGAAAATATCTTATTTCCATGGGCAATCATTGCTTTAATTGTTGTTGCATTCGATTTTGTATATCAAACAATTAAAACCAAAGACCGCAACCCTCAAGCATGTTTTTGGGCATTCCGTCACAATCGCTGGGTTGGATTAATCATTTTTCTGGGAATATTTTTAAATTTCATATAGTAAAAATGACCGTAAGGTTGAAAAGTGTTCTATGCAGAGCACTTTTTTTATGCCTTAATATTTGTGCATAAAAATATGCGGAATAAATAACACATAACATAAAAAGGATATTTTATGAAACGGTCAAAAATTGCTTTAGCTATAACATTATCGGTTTCAACATTATTTCTTGCAGCATGTAATGACGATAATGATGACTATATTGGTGTGAACCCTGATAAAACCTATCTGTCTGAAAGTAACTACGCTATAGATCAAGTTGATAATGCTTCAACGATTAAAGTAATGACTTATAACATGGCAAATGTTCAAGGAAAAACAGCAACTGCCACAGCAATGGTATTGTTCCCCAAAGCAACACAACCAAAAGATGGTTATCGCGTGGTCGTGTGGGAGCATGGAACTGTTGGGGTAGGTGATGGTTGTGCGCCAAGTAAGAATACAATTAATCCACGATTTAAAATCCTAGCTGAGACTTTATTGGCGGCTGGTTATGTGATTGTGGCACCAGATTATGAGGGTTTAGGTACACCAGGGGTACATCCGTACTTAAACTTATCTAGCGAAGCAAAATCAGCGCTAGCTGCAGTAAAAGCAGTAAAAGAACATTATGGTGCCCAGTTAAAAGGTGATTGGATGTCGATTGGCCAGTCACAAGGTGGGCATGCGTCATTGGGTACTGCCGAATTTGCCAATACAGATGTAAGTTATAAAGGTGCTGTAGCAGGAGCACCTGCATCAAGCTTAGGGACAATCATTCAAATTTATATTGACCCTGCAATGAATCAAGACAGTGGTTATAAGCTTAGTAAATTAGATCAGGCAATTACAGCACGTAGACAGATTGATGCAGCGATTGCTGCAGGTCAAATGTCTCCAAATGATCCACTAGCACTTGCTGTACCTACAATTGATAAAACAGCAGAGGGTTATGCTGAGTTGTTAGCATATGCAGCATTCGCAAGTGCAGGGATTAAAGCACAGCAACCAAACTATGATTTTAAGACAATTTTTACATCAGGAGCGGCTGACATTGCAGAATTGGCTTATGGACGTACAGGTGATGATGGCGCATGTTTAAGTTATCCTGCACCTGATAGTGCAAATGGCTTGCAAGAGAAATTTAAAGCAGGAATTTTAACTTTCTTAGCTGATCCTACACATCAAATTACACAGTATGGTATTGATCTGAATAAATTCAAGGCGGATCAAGTTGTTCAAAGCTTCTTGACAGCAACCCAACCTGCGACTAATGCCACGGTCGAGAAAGTCATTAAAACGCCTGTATTTATTATTCAAGGCGAAAAAGATCAAGCTGTGTTGCCTGTAGTAACACAAGGCTTATTCGCAAATATGAAAGCGAATGCTGTGAAGTACTTCCCACAAGCAGCCTACGATAAAGGCTATAAGCTAACTATTGTACCGAATGCAACTCATACACAAGCAATCATATGTCAAAATGCAAATGCTGTAGATTTTATTCAAACTAATATGACAGCTGGTACAGGTATTGTTTTAACTGATGCACAGAAGGATGCTAGCCAAAGTCCTCACTGCACAGGTAAGTTCTAAGATTTATTTATTTAATTAGAAATTAGCTTAAAAAAAGAGCCACTTTATAGCGGCTCTTTTTTGTTATATTGTTACACATCTTAGAATTAATACCGTTTGAGTTTGAAGTAGTTATGAGCCAGCAATCTGTTGAAAAAAAATCTGTTCCTTGGTTATTAATGGGATTAGGTTTACTTATTCCTTTTTTAATTATTGGAATACTTTTCTTGGCTGCAAAGAGTGATGCTAAGACTAAAAAACAATATGAACAGCAACGTTTAGAGATGGAAAAAAGAATAGCTGAAAAAGAAGCAGCAAGTTCTGAAAAGAAATAATAACAGTGCTTTTAATGAATATCCTTTTGTAGCTGACGTACACTTGGGATGTTTGTATAGCGTCTTACTAGATAACCTGCTTCTGTGAGCATTTGATCACGAATACGGTCTTCTTCTGCTTTTTCAAGATGGGTAGGGTCATCTAGTTCAATAATGGCAATTACTTCCATCTTGTCGTTAAGCACAACGAAATCGGTAACTTTACGGTTGAACTGACTACGAATTTTATAGTCATTGCTGGTAATCAAAGCACTAAAAGCCACTTGTGCTAAAACATGATAACTTGGAAAACTTTGTTTTAAACGAATAAACATCTGAGTTTCAAAGTTCGTAATGACAGGACGAGCAAAGAATTTTTGTTTTGGAAATAAATAGGGGCGTAAACAAACAACAAGAAAAATGCAGGTGCTTAAGCAACCTAAAACAATAAAAAATAAGTGACTCGATTCGAACATGTGAAGGCATCATACAAATAAAAACCCACTCATGATGAGTGGGTTTTTAAGAATCTTGGCTCTCCAACCTGGGCTCGAACCAGGGACCTGCGGATTAACAGTCCGTCGCTCTACCGACTGAGCTATTGGAGAATCTGGAAAAGGATTTTAGGGAGGAAAGAGGGCTGGGTCAAGTCTTAATAACGGAATTAGTCAGAATATCTAATCGTTTGGTTTAAAAATATTCGAAACATTGATTTTATTAAAAATAATAGAAAATTATTAAATGATTAGATAAGAAAAAGCCCGCAATAGATGCGGGCTTTTAGAATCTTGGCTCTCCCACCTGGGCTCGAACCAGGGACCTGCGGATTAACAGTCCGTCGCTCTACCGACTGAGCTATGGGAGATTAGTAGATGGCTCTCCAACCTGGGCTCGAACCAGGGACCTGCGGATTAACAGTCCGTCGCTCTACCGACTGAGCTATTGGAGAATCTGATGCGCATTTTATGGATGAAATCTAAAAGCGTCAATAAGAATATTAAAGAAAATGAATCGTTTGCTTGATTAATATGCTTTTGTTGTATTAAAAATAAAAAAACCACCCAAAATAGGGTGGTTTTTATAAAGAAATAAAATTATTTCTCTACGCCTGCTGGTTGGCCTGCAAGTTTTGCATTTGCATAGTCCCAGTTCACTAGGCTTTCTAAGAAAGTTGCGATGTATTTAGGACGTAAGTTACGGAAATCGATGTAGTAAGCATGTTCCCATACGTCAATTGTTAATACAGCAATTTGACCATGTGCAAGTGGAGTGTCTGCATTAGAAGTTTTAGTAATAGATAATTTACCGTTTACTTCATCAGCAACTAACCAAGCCCAACCTGAACCGAATTGAGTTGTTGCCGCAGCAGCAAATTCTTCTGCAAATTTTTCGTAGCTACCAAAAGCTTCTTCAATTTTAGCAGCGATTGCGCCAGTAGGCTTACCACCACCATTTGGCTTCATAGAATTCCAGTAGAATGTATGGTTCCAAACTTGAGCAGCGTTGTTGAAAATACCAGCTTTAGATGCATCACCAGCAGTTGCTTTGATGATTTCTTCTAAAGTTTTACCTTCAAGGTCAGTTCCTTTGATTAAGTTGTTTAAGTTAACAACATAGGTATTGTGGTGTTTATCGTGATGGTATTCTAAAGTTTCTTTACTGATATGTGGCGCTAAATCATCATAGCCATATGGAAGTGCAGGTAAAGTAATGGTTGTCATGTTCCTATTCCTTGCATTTGCTGGGTTATACAATATTAAGTGGCTCTATTGTAAATGATTCTGTTCACAATAGGGCATCGTTTTAAAGAACTATACACAATAAAGATCTAATTAATACGCATAACACAGATTGAAAAAAAGACTTAATTAAATCGGATTATTCAATTCAAAATATTCACTTTCAATAGCGAACCGTTGTGAAATTGCTTGTGCCAATCGCTGAACTCCATAGCGTTCAGTTGCATGATGACCACAAGCAAAATAGTGAACACCTAATTCTTTTGCTTCATAGAAAGTTCGTTCACTGACTTCGCCTGAAATATAAGCATCACAATTTTGCAAAGCTGCTTTAGCAATAAAATCTTGAGCGCCGCCTGTACAGAAACCTACTTTTTGAATGCTTTGTTTTTCAGCTGGTAAATGAATCACCTTAAAATCAAAACTGTTTTGTAGTTTTGCTTTAAATTCGTCCACAGAAAGTGCTTGCTCTAAATACCCAATATTACCAATCGGATGTTTCTCGGTTAAATCAAGTGGTTCTAAATTATGTAAATTTAATTTCTCTGCAATGGCTACATTGTTGCCCAAAGTTGGGTGGGCATCTAACGGCAGATGGTAAGCGACTAATGAAATATTATTTTGAATAAGTTTTTTAATGCGGTTACCGCGCATTCCTGTAATTGGGTACGGTTCGCCTTTCCAAAAATAACCATGATGTACAAGTAATAGATCCGCATTTTGAGCAATTGCTGCATCAATCGCGCCTTCGGAAGCAGTAACCGCACAAACGATACGTTTTACTTCAGTTGAACCTTCAATTTGCAGGCCATTTGGTGCGTAATCTTTAAATTCTGCTGCTTTTAAGGTTTGGTCGCACCACTGAATAATTTCATGCAAATTCGCCATGATATTTCCTGAATTGAGTAGTAAATAATTGCTAAAGCTATAGAAACATATTTTGTTGTGTAACTAAAGCTAGACAAATCTTTTTTGAGTTTTTTGTGTATATCGACATATTTAATTTAAAATGCTTAACTGAAAACTCTTTTTGTTCAATATATTAATTTAATTAAAAACTTCTTTTCGTAGAGGATCTAAACGTGCGCCGCACCTTTACATGGTTACCTTGGGTGTTACTTATTATTGTAATTGCCAGTTTTATTGCATGGCAAAAATACCATCAACCGAAACCAACTGTTGCAGTTGATGGGGTACAAATGCCTGCCGAGAAAGTTGAGCCATTGGTTGATACTTCACGAACGGGCGGGGTGGTGTCTTATAGTGCTGCGGTAAAAGTTGCAGCGCCGGCAGTTGTTAATATTTTTACGACCCAAAAAGTTAAACAAAATCATCCATTGTTAAGCGATCCAGTATTCCGCGAATTTTTTGGAAATCAGGTTCCTGAACAACAACAGCAAAATGAAAATAGTTTAGGCTCTGGGGTTATTGTACGTGCTGATGGTTATATTCTTACCAATAATCATGTGATTGCTCAAGCTGATCAAATTGTAGTTGCATTACGTGACGGACGTCGTGCGGAAGCAACGATTGTTGGAACGGATCCAGATACAGATTTAGCAGTCATTAAAATCGATTTAGATAAATTACCTGTGTTGCCATTTAAGTTAAGTGGTAATGAAGTGGGTGATGTTGTCTTGGCGATTGGTAACCCATTTGGTGTAGGGCAAACGGTAACTCAAGGTATTATTTCTGCCACTGAGCGCTCTGATTTAGGCATTAATACCTATGAAGACTTTATTCAAACCGACGCCGCAATTAATCCAGGTAACTCAGGTGGTGCATTAATTGATGTTGCTGGTAATTTAATTGGAGTAAACACAGCTATTTTCTCTCAGTCAGGTGGTTCTTTAGGTATTGGCTTCGCAATTCCAGCTAAAATTTGCCAACAAGTATTAAACTCGATTTTGAAAGATGGTCGTGTAGTTCGTGGATGGTTAGGCATTAGTTTAGTACCACCTACACAAGACGATGTCTTGGCACCAAAACAGCAAATTGGTGTAGTTGTTGCTGATGTATTAAAAAGTGGTCCAGCGGCTTCAGCAGGTATAAAAGTTGGCGATAAGATTGTTCAAGTAAATAATGAACCAATCACTTCGGCATCTCATTTGATTAATTACGTTGCATTACAAGCGCCTAATAGCGAAATTAATGTAGTGGTTGAGCGAGCTGGGAAGCAAGAAAATTTTGTGGTAACAGTTGGCGAAAGAAAAAACCAAAATAGTCAATCTCAATTTATACCGTTACCTAAACAGTAAAATAAAAAAGCCTCATCATGAGGCTTTTTTATTGGCTTAAATTAAGAATGTGTAGGTGTCTGATGCTGATGTTTGAACTCAGTTAAAGCATCAATGCGATATTGAATTAACATTTCTCCAATTTCAGCACCCTTAATGTTGTCTGGTAAATCCTGAACCTTAATAGAGCGAACCACTTGCATTGCATCTAACATATATTGAGCTTGAGGATAGGGGCGATCTTCTAGACCTAGTCTTCCTCTAGCATCGCACTCACATGCCTGTACAAAAGCTTCTACTCTCTCAGGTCGGCGTAATACATCAAGGCGTTGTAATAAACGCCATACTGTTCCTGGTTTTAAAGACATAATCTGATGACATTTTAAATGTTCTTTACACACCGATAATGCCAACTGTCGAGTTTGAGTTGGAACTTTTAAACGTTCGCATAGTTCGGTAACTGGTTTCACGCCACGCTCTTCATGCATGATATGGCGCGGAAGTTCGTTAACTGGCGTTAATGCTTTACCCAAATCATGTACTAAAACAGCAAATCGAACATCAAGCGAGTAGTTTGACTTACACGCTTGTTGCAAAGACATGAGAGTATGTATGCCGCAGTCTACTTCAGGATGATATTCAGGGCGTTGTGGTACACCAAACAGAGCATCAATTTCAGGGAAAAGATGTTTTAACGCACCGCAATCGCGTAATGTCTGAAAATAAATATCTGCATGATCTTCTAAGAGTGCACGTGAAGTTTCTTTCCACACACGTTCTGGCGTTAATGCATCAAGTTCACCTGACTCGGCCATCGTTTGCATGAGTTGTAAGGTTTCAGGTGCAATATGAAAACCATATGAAGAATATCGGGCTGCAAAGCGTGCGACACGTAAAACACGTAAAGGATCTTCAGCAAAAGCTTCTGAAACATGTCGTAAGGTTTTATTTTCTAAATCAGTTTGACCGCCATACGGGTCATATAATTTGCCATCTTGATCCATTGCTATGGCATTGATGGTTAAATCACGGCGAATTAAATCTTCTTCTAAACTTACTGTGGTATCGGTAAAAAACTGAAAACCGTGATAACCCTTACCGGACTTTCGCTCAGTACGTGCAAGTGCATATTCTTCTTTCGTTTCAGGATGAAGAAACACAGGAAAATCTTTGCCTACAGGTTGAAAACCTTGGGCGAGCATATGTTCAGGTGTTGCTCCGACCACAACATAGTCTTTTTCTTGATAGGGATGCCCAAGTAGAGAATCTCGGACGGCACCGCCTACTAAATACACTTGCATGAAAAAACCTCTATTCTTCAAGCAATCATGCTACAGAATAGAGGTTTTCTCAAGTCATTAGACAGGCTTTTCGTAAAAAGCTCTTTCTAAATTACTTTTCTTGTTGTTGGATTTCCGCAACAGTTAAAGCAGTCATATTGATAAGACGACGAGTCGTTGCTGTCGGTGTCAAAATATGAACAGGTTTTGCTGCGCCAAGCAAAATTGGACCAATAGTAACGTTGTTACCAGAAGTCGCTTTCAACAAGTTAAATGAAATATTTGCTGCATCTAGGTTTGGCATAATGAGCAAGTTTGCAGAACCTTTAAAACGTGAACCAGGGAATGCAAATTGACGAATGCTTTCGTCTAATGCTGCATCACCATGCATTTCACCTTCAACTTCAAGCTCAGGAGCTTGCTCAGATAAAATACGATAAACTTCACGCATTTTTTGAGCACTTGAATCAGTTTGGTCACTACCAAAACTTGAATGAGAAAGCAGGGCTACACGTGGAG
This sequence comes from Acinetobacter sp. ACIN00229, assembly GCF_016106645.1. NCBI lineage: Bacteria > Pseudomonadati > Pseudomonadota > Gammaproteobacteria > Moraxellales > Moraxellaceae > Acinetobacter > Acinetobacter sp. ACIN00229. Next base: position 140,380 of record NZ_JADWOM010000002.1, on the reverse strand, counting down.
TAATACCAAAGCGACGTACTTCTTCAGCTGCCAAAATAGTCATTTCAGCAAGTTGTTCAGCAGTCGGGTTAGTATTTACATAGGTATCTGCAATAAACAAGTTACGATCTTCAAGCATTAATGCATTTAACGTGAAGAAGTTGTTCATGCCTTCTTTAAGACCGATAACATTACGTACAAAGTCAAGGTGAATGTTATAGCTGCTGTAAGTACCACATAACATACCGTCTGCTTTACCGAATTTAACCAGTAGAGATGCAATTAACGTTGAACGGCGGCGAGCTTCACGTTGAGCATATTCAACAGTGATGCCTTTGCGTTGCATTGTTTGATAGTAATCTTTCCAAAACTCTTCATACATCGGGTTTTGTTCTTGATCAACAATCTCAATATTTACGCCATGTTGTAAACGTAGGCCTAATTTTTTGATATTTGCTTCAATTACAGCAGTACGACCTACTAAAATTGGTTTAGCTAAATCTTCATCAACTGCAATTTGTACTGCACGTAATACGCGCTCGTCTTCACCTTCCGCATATGCAATACGCTTTGGATCAGCTTTTGCTTGAGCAAAAATTGGTTTCATCAAGAATGCAGAGTTATATACAAACTCAGACAATTTTTGACGATATACAGCGAAATCTTCGATAGGACGAGTTGCTACACCTGAGTCCATTGCAGCTTTAGCAACTGCTGGTGCAATTTCTAAAATTAAACGTTGATCAAGTGGGCGTGGAATTAAATAGTCACGACCAAATGAAGCAGATTTTTCACCATATGTTGCAGCATCAGCTTCAACATGAGCCATACGTGCAATTGCATGTACACATGCAATTTTCATGTCTTCATTAATCGTAGTTGCGCCAACGTCAAGTGCACCACGGAAAATGTATGGGAAACATAATGCGTTGTTTACTTGGTTTGGATAGTCAGAACGACCAGTTGCCATAATGACGTCAGAACGTACTTCATGTGCATGTTCAGGTAAAATTTCTGGATCTGGGTTTGCCAAAGCAAAAATAATAGGGTTCTCAGCCATCTGTTTCACCATTTCTTTGGTGAGAATACCAGCAGCAGAAAGACCCAAGAACATATCAGCGCCAGCCATTACTTCATGAAGCTGAGATGCTGAAATATCTTGAACATAACGTTTTTTAGATTCGTCTAAGCCTTCACGTGAAGTGGTTAATAGACCACGAGAGTCGGCAACAATGATATTTTCTTTTTTAGCACCAAGCGCACAAAGCAAGTCTAAACATGAAAGTGCTGCTGCACCTGCACCTGAAGCTACAATTTTGATTTCTTCAATTTTCTTATTTACAAGTTGCAATGCATTGAGCAAAGCAGAACCTACAATAATACTTGTACCATGTTGATCGTCATGGAATACAGGAATCTTCATACGTTCACGAAGTTTCTTTTCAATATAGAAACATTCAGGCGCTTTAATATCTTCGAGGTTGATACCACCGAAAGTTGGCTCAAGAGAGGCAACGATATCTACAATTTTATCTGGATCGTTTTCTGCAATTTCGATGTCAAATACATCTACACCAGCAAACTTCTTGAAGAGAACGCCTTTACCTTCCATTACAGGTTTAGAAGCCAATGGGCCAATATTACCTAAACCAAGAACAGCGGTACCGTTCGTTACTACAGCAACCAAGTTTCCGCGAGCTGTATATTTAGCAGCAGTTGAAGGATCACGTTCAATCTCTAAACATGGCGCAGCAACTCCGGGTGAGTAGGCTAAAGCCAAATCTCGTTGGTTGACAAGTTGCTTACTTGGGGTAACGCTGATTTTCCCTGGGTTTGGATATTCATGGTAATTTAAAGCGGCCTGTTTTAAAGATTGATCGTCCATCTGAGTCTCTATTTGATACAAAAAAGCAAACTAGTCAAATCACTCATTCAGGGAGAAGGCAACTCAGTTCTTTTACTATGCTTTAATTTTTACCAATTAAGAGAATAGTAGACGAATTGCCAATAGCCCTGTAGTGAGCTAAATGCTAAAGAATATAACACTACTTCTTTATTTCTCACAGTCAAAAACGCTCATTTTTGGAAAAAGCAGCATATGTGAAAATAGAGAGTTGGAACAATTAATAAATATGTGAATCTGTTTGTAGATAAGGAATAATCTGCTCAGCTGGGATAGGGCGGCTAAAGAAATAGCCTTGTAAAAAATCACATTGCTGTTTTTGCAGATAGGCAACTTGTTCTTCTGTTTCTACACCTTCGGCAACCAATTTAAGGCCCATACTTTTACCCATTGCAATCATGGCATTTACAATAGCTTCTTGTTTGTGATCACCAATTTTAGAAATGAAAGCACGGTCAATTTTTAGTACATCAATTGGATATTCTGTCAGGTACGCTAAAGAGGAGTAACCTGTACCGAAGTCATCTAAAGCAATTGAAATATCTCGTTGTTTTATCGCATGTAATAGTGTTTTGACGTTATCCGTATTGTCTAATAGAGCTGATTCAGTAATTTCAAGTTCAAGATCCGAACCCTGTATATTATATTTTTGCAAAACTTCATCTAGATCATTAAGTAATAAGCCACGATGTATTTGCTGAGCGACAATATTTACAGAGACTTGAACGTTTGTGTAGCCTGCGTTTTTCCATTCTTGTAATTGTTTTCCAACTTTATCTAAAACGACTTTGCCAATATCTGAAATCAGGCTACTACGCTCAGCAAAAGGTATAAACATATTTGGCATGACTAATCCTTTTTCAGGATGTTGCCAACGTATTAATGCTTCAAAACCTATAATAGATTGGTCTAGTAGATTAATTTTGGGTTGGTAATAAATGATAAATTCATCATTTTGAATGGCTTTACGTAACTCTTGTTCTAAATCAGCAGTTTTATATGGATGCTCTGCTTTATTGCGATAGTAAGAAATGGTATTGCCCCCTAAGCGCTTTGCTTCTGAAAGTGCTTGTTCTGCATGGTTATTAAGATGGTCAATTTGTCGGCCATGCTCAGGAAAGCATGCCACACCGATAGATGCTGTAATAAAATATTCGTGATTATCAATATAAAAAGGTGCATTGAGCGCTTGCAGGATGTTTTGGCAATATTGCTCAATATTTGGATGAATTGGAGAAATTTCATAAATAATTGCAAAATCGTCACTATTTAAATAGGCAACCAAAATTGCATTAATATTGATTAAGCGTAATCGTTGTGCGAACTGTTTAAGGAGTTCATCACCACTATCATTATTTAAAAATTCATTAAAAGCGCGAAAGCGGTCAATATTTACTCGTATTAGTGCTAAGTTTTTAATGTTATATGAAGGGTTTACAAGATATTGATGTAATTGATTGTAATAGTAAAGACGATTAGGCAAGTGGGTGAGACTATCGTAATTTTTTAAGTAGGATAGGTGTTGTTCCTGACGTTTTTGCTCAGTGAGGTCACGTGCAAATCCAATATAATTTGTAATTTGATGGAACTCATCTTTGACGACATTGATGTGTAGCCACAAATAGACGCTTTTGCCAGAACTAAACTTTTCATCGAATTGACCCATATATTCCCCAGTTTCGAGGAGCTGTTGGGTAATTGAAGTGTGAAATTGTTGTTGTAATTCTTTTTGATTAATCGCAATGCTAAATAATTCTTTATTTAGAAGTTCCGATTTAGAAAATCCGGTTAATTTCTCGTAGTAAGGGTTAATATCAATATAGTTCAGGTGTTCATCTAAAATGAATATGCCTTCGGCTGCTTGTTCAAGCACAATTGCCGATAGTCTTAAGTGTTCTTGGTCTTTTTTCTCTTGGTGTATATCTCGGGTCATTCCAACCATACGAAGCGCTTTTTGTGTTTTGGGATCTCTGGTAATGACACGACCTACATCATGAATCCATCGCCATGAACCATCTCGACGTAAAATCCTGAAATTGATATTAAAATGATCTGTAATTCCTTCCAGATGTTGCTTTAAGCGCTCGTTAAACAGTTTTTTATCACTTGGATGTACGCGGTCTAAAATAGTATTGAGATGAATAACGGTCGTTTGTGTCTGCTTTTGTTGATCAAAAAACGTAATTTCTAATTTTTGATTTTCAATATCCCAGTCCCAAGGTCGAATGCCTGCCGTTTCATTTGCAAAAGCTAAATTGTAGTGGTGACTTTCGAGTTGCTCATTCATTTTAGTGAGATCGTATGTGCGTTCACGTACTTTTTGTTCTAGTAAATGGTTATTAAATTGGAGTTGGGCTTCAATATCTTTCGATTTATTCACTTCTTGTTGAAGTTGTACACATAACTCTTCAGCCCACTGGGTATGTTGTTCTGAAATTTGAATGAGCTGTTTATTTCTAAATAATAGTTGAGAAATTTTTTGATAGTTACGTTGAGTTGCGTATGCACAGAGTATGGTAGCTATGAAAGCGATGTTATAGGCGAAATAAAAAGGCAGCTGAGTAATGGGTGTATGTGTAAATTGAGCGATTAGCAGGGGTAATGTACTTGGAATAAATAAGAGATAAAAGTATCGAGGTTGTTGCGTTAAAAAAGTCAGTCCAATGATATGGGCAGAAGTGATAAACAAAGCAATTAAAATATGAGCATCTGGTAGGGTGACAAGCTCTTGAGGAAGATAAAAGTGAATAACCGTAACGGTTGTCCCTAATAGAATTCCTGAAATAAAACAAATGCTTTGTAAGATAAGATCAGCTTTTTTAATAAAGTTAATAGTACGATAGTGCGTTAAAATATTTGGAACAAATAATAGGCAGGTAAGAAAGGCAACAGTAAGGCCCATAGACCAGTTAAATATTGTTATTGAAGATAAAAAATAATAAGAAAAAATAGCGTATGAAATGAGACATAGCAGTATTAAGCTAACCAAATACCAGCGTATATATTGAATTGAAAGTTTTAGCTGCTCAATTTTTGTTTGATGCTGTAAATATTCTTCCTGAAGCCCAGACATAAGATTTTTCTATCCTATTTTTTTACATATATACAGAAAGAATCTGATTTATCAGTGATAAAGAATTTGAAATTTTATTCATACAATAAAAGTAAATTAACTTTAAATAGCGATTTAATCAATGTTCAATGAACTTAGGTGGATAAAAACCGATAATTTAAAATAGATAAGGCGACGACTGGCGCAGTTTCTGTACGTAAAACACGGTCACCAATACACCAGTTCATAAAACCAGCTTGATTGGCTTGAGTAATTTCATTCTCGCTTAAACCGCCTTCTGGTCCAATTAACAAGGCAAGTTCAGGTTGTATGCCTGCTAATACATCTTTTTGTTCTTTTTCTGGCGCTAAAACGAATTTAGATTGAGGAAGTTCTGAAGAACTTAACCATTCATTAAGAGAAATAGGTGCTAATACTTCTGGGACTAAGTTCAAGCCACATTGTTCGCATGCTGCAATTGCAACAGCTTGCCAGTGATCTAATTTTTTTTGATCTCGGTCGTATTTTAAGCGCATTTCACAGCGGTCGCTTGTAAGTAACTGAATTTGACTTACACCAAGTTCAGTGGCTTTCTGAATGGCATAATCCATTCGGTCGCCTTTACTCATGACCTGACCCAGAACTGCTTTAAATGGGGCATTACGGTTATTAGAGTTGAAATTCTCAATTGTGACAAACGCATTTTTTTTATTAATTTCGCTCAGTGTCGCGAGATATTCGCCACCTTGGCCATTAAAGAGAGTCGCTTGTTCTTGTAATTGTGCACGTAAGACACGCACCCAATGATGAAATACTGATTCAGTTAGTTGAATAGTTGAACCAACTGTAAGTTCAGTTTCGATAAAAAAACGATTCATTGGGTACGCCTTACAAAATTAATTTAAACCAAGATCAACAACGAGTTGATGAGTTGGTTCGACTTGATTCATTGAATAGAAATGTAAGCTTGGTGCACCACCTGCGATCAGGCGTTCACATAGCTTCACAACAACTTCATGACCAAAAGCTTTAATACTCTCGCTGTCATCACCATAGGCTTGTAATTGTTTACGGATCCAACGAGGAATCTCTGCACCAGTACCATCAGCAAAGCGAATTAAATTGCTGGCATTGGTAATCGGCATGATGCCAGGAGCCACCGGAATATTAACTCCAGCTTTTTCCAGACGCTCAATAAAATAAAAGTATGAGTCTGGATTAAAGAAGAATTGTGTAATTCCTGCATTAGCGCCAGCTTGTACTTTTTCAATAAAACGTTGGATATCTGAATCAAGGTTTTCAGCTTGAGGGTGCATTTCAGGATAAGCTGCAACTTCAATATGAAAATGATCACCTGAGTGCTCACGAATAAAACGTACTAAATCTTGAGCATAAGGAAGTTCGCCAAGCCCGACTTGACCAGAAGGTAAGTCACCGCGTAAAGCGACAATACGGTTAATGCCTTGGGTTTTATATAAATCTAGTAACTCAGCAATACGCGCTTTATCATCACCAATGCATGAAAGGTGAGGTGCAACTGGTGTACCTTTACCATTGAAATCGTCAATAGCAGCAAGAGTACGTTCGCGAGTAGAACCACCAGCACCATATGTAATCGAGAAGAAATCTGGATTTAATAGTTGTAATTCTTGATGAACAATACGAAGTTTTTCAGCACCGGCATCAGTTTTCGGTGGGAAAAACTCAAAAGAAATGGGTATACGTTTAGTCATGTCAAATCCTTGTAAACAGCGAAACAATATTTTTAGAAAAAAGGGCAGACGGTGAACCGTCTGCCCTTAAGTTCTTAGTATTTGTAAGCGTCAGACTTGAATGGTCCCTCAACAGCAACACCTAAATAGCCAGCTTGCTCTTGAGTTAATTGAGTAAGTACACCACCAAAACCTGCAACCATTGCCGCAGCAACTTCTTCGTCAAGTTTCTTAGGAAGAACTTCTACACGAATTTTTGCAGTTTTTTCGTTTGCAGGAAGGTCAGCAAATTTCTCTTGGAATAAGTGAATTTGACCTAACACTTGGTTAGCAAAAGAACCATCCATCACACGTGATGGGTGACCAGTTGCATTACCTAGGTTTACAAGGCGACCTTCAGAAAGAAGAATGAGGTAGTTATTTTCATCTTCAGAACGATAAACTTGGTGAACTTGTGGCTTAACTTCAACCCACTTGTAACCACGTAAATAAGCTGTGTCGATTTCTGTGTCGAAGTGACCGATGTTACATACAACTGCACCAGCTTTTAAGCTATCTAACATTGCAGCATCACATACGTGGTAGTTACCAGTAGTCGTTACAACAAGGTCAGTGTTGCCAAGTAAGTCGTGGTTAATATCTTCTTTTTTACCTGTTTGTACGCCGTTTTTGTATGGAGATACAACTTCGTAGCCGTCCATACATGCTTGCATTGCACAAATTGGGTCAACTTCAGTTACACGAACAATCATGCCTTCTTGACGTAAAGATTGAGCAGAACCTTTACCAACGTCACCGTAACCGATCACAAGCGCACGACGACCAGATAAAAGCATGTCAGTTGCACGTTTGATTGCATCATTTAATGAGTGACGGCAACCATATTTGTTGTCATTTTTAGATTTAGTAACTGAGTCATTTACGTTAATTGCAGGTACTTTCAAAGAACCGTCTTTCCACATTTCAATAAGACGTTGAACACCTGTAGTCGTTTCTTCAGTAATACCGTGAATGCGTTCTAAAAGAGCAGGGTATTTTTCATGAACAAGAGCAGTTAAGTCACCGCCATCGTCCAAAATCATGTTGGCATCCCAAGGTTGACCATTAACATTCACTTGTTGTTCAAGGCACCATACATATTCTTCTTCAGTTTCGCCTTTCCAAGCAAAAACAGGAATACCGCGAGCAGCAATTGCAGCAGCAGCATGGTCTTGAGTCGAGAAAATGTTACATGAAGTCCAACGAACTTCAGCACCTAATTCAACAAGCGTTTCAATAAGAACCGCTGTTTGAATGGTCATGTGAATACAACCAAGGATTTTTGCACCAGCAAGTGGTTTAGACGCTGCATAACGCTTACGTAAACCAATTAAAGCTGGCATTTCTGCTTCAGCAAGTTTGATTTCTTTACGACCGTAGTCAGCAAGAGAGATGTCAGCAACTTTATAATCTGTAAATGAAGCATTAACCGCGTTCATCAGGATCTCCTAGGGAAAAAATAGTATGGATCGTTCTGTTCGCGGATGCCGTTGTTGGTTAAAACGAGTGTTTAACCGATTGTCGAGCCTGGCAAATTGATCTTTAGTGCCGATCATTTGTCGCAGCATCCCTCGACTAGCGAAACATTGTACTTGGAAAAGCTTTTAGTGCCAATCCAGTTTTGTTTATTATCTGCCTAATTATCCTTATAGATTCAAATTATGGCAGTAAATATTCCCCAAGCTCTAGCAAACCTCGAAGCAAACTGTGGTGTTTTTGCGGTTTGGATGGTGCTTCAACATCATGGAGTACAAATTGATGTTGCTGAGTTGATTAAAGTTTGCCGACACGACGAAGGGGGCACCTATACTATTGCCTTAGCTGTTGCATTAAAGAAACTAGGGTTTAACGTGTCATTTCATTCAGATGAAGATCCTAATATTAGCCCAAGTGAACGAATGAGCTATAAAGAAGCAAAGGTATTGAAAATACCGACAGGACCTGCGTTGAGCTATCAATATATTCAAGCTGAAATTCAAAATGGTAAAATGGTGATTGTCTATTACGATACTTTAGAAGGTGTTGGAAATCAGTCTCTCATCTATTCTATTGATCCAAAAGAAATCTGCTTTTTTGATAATTTTGAACCGATGTCAGCAGCAGTTTTTGAAAAGCAACGTCAAGCGGAAGGAATTTGTCGTCAGACTATTGTGATTGACGACCGTAATTTTCAGATACATCCGACTAAATTGAATTAGATTAAAAAGAGCCAGTAGAGTTCTGGCTCATATTGAAATTATTTTTGTTGATATTCTTGAATCACTTCTAAAGCAGCACGAAAAGCTTCTTGTGTAGCAGGCGCGCCACAATATGGAAGGCTGTGCAATAAAGTTTCTTGAATCTCTTCAACTGTACAGCCATTGTTAAGTGCACCACGAACATGGCCTTTGAGTTCTGTGGGTGACTTAAGTGCAGTTAACATTGCCAAAGTAATTAATGAACGATATTTACGTGGTAATACGCCTTCACGCTGCCAAGTCGATCCCCATGCATGCTCGTTAATCCAGTCTTGTAAAGGCTGAGTAAAGGGTACGGTGTTTTCTTGGGCGCGTTTTACAAAAGCTTCTCCCATCACTTCTGTGCGAACTTTTAATCCATTTTCGTAATCTTGCTTAGACATTAATTTCTCCTAAAAATAAAAGCGTCGATTGACGCTTTTATGGCTGTTTATTAATTAATGCGAATCAAGTGTGATTGCAATAGTGAATTAGTGGAGGCATCAGTCACTAAATTTGATGAGGGTTCGATAAAGGCAGGTCTTTATTTAAATCTTTATCAAATACATCTGTAAGCATGCTGTCAAATCGAATTGCATTGTATTGCAATAATTGTTGAGCTTCGCTTTCAGTAATAAAACCTTCTTTTATTGCTTGTGCAATATTCTCTTCGAAAGTCAATCCTGTAAATTTACCTTTAGATTCAGCTTTTTTGAACTTATCCCAAAGTGGTTCAAGGGTTCGTAGAATTTGAAAAGTATGCTCTAAACGTCCAGTCACATCATCGGCTTTGGTTGAATAAAATACGTGATGCTTAAGCTGCTCTCTAAAAGGATGCTCTTGCATCATAAGTTCAGCGACTTGCTGTTTTAACTCATCGTCAGGTTTTGAAATGACACGACCAAGAGGGAAACAGATCCATTTTACAAATGCCGCTGGAAGTTTAGCTGGGAAGTTTTCAAATAATCCCCAAAATGCTTCCTGAATATTCAAGAACGCTTTTTGTAGAGCTAATTTAGCGTGAAGTTGTTCGGCTTCAGTTTTTTGGCCAGCTTCATAAAATTTTAAAATCGCAGTAGAAATAAAGAGGTGCGCGTGAATATCTGCCAAGCGTCCTGATAACATTTCTTTGCGTTTTAAGTCGCCTGCAAGTAAACCAAGTGACATATCCGAAACAAGCGCGAAGTTGGCACTAAAACGGTTAATCGTCTTATAGTAACTAGCAGTAAATTGATCTACTGATTGAGGAGCATCATTTGAGCCACCAGTCCAACCATAAGCAAATGATTTTGCCCCACGGTTAAAGGTATAGGCTAAATGTTTAAATAATAAATCATCGAATTTTTGAACCGCATTAGCTTTATCCTCAGATTGAAGGAGTTGTAATTCTTCAAATAGATAAGGGTGACAACGCATTGAGCCTTGACCAAAAATCATCAATGAACGGGTCAAAATATTTGCGCCTTCTACCGTAATCGCAATTGGAATTGCTTGATAGGTAAGGGCTAGGAAGTTACGTGGTCCAAGTTGAATTGCACGTCCTCCAGCAATGTCCATTCCGTGATTGACTACTTTACGCATCGTTTCAGTGGCATAATATTTTGCCATGGCCGTCATCACGGCTGGTGTTCCACCTTGGTTTAAGCCACATGTCACTAAATAACGGAATGCTTCAAGCATGTAGGCATCGCTGGCAATTTCACTGGTCGCTTCTTGTACGCCTTCAAATTTACCTACTGAAATATTGAACTGTTGACGAATTTTCGCAAAAGCACCAACGGTTAAATAGCTCATTTCACCTGCTGCTGTTGCTAAAGCTGGAAGGGAAATACCACGACCAACGCCTAAACATTCCATGAGCATACGCCAGCCTTTACCGGCATTTTCTTGTCCACCGATAATCCAGTCGATAGGAATGAAAACATCTTCTCCTTCTACGGTTCCGTTCATAAATGGAGAGCCTGGAAAATGACGTGCTCCTATTTTCACGCCTGCATGACTGGCAGGAATGAGGGCACAGGTAATACCGTACTCTATTTTATTTTTATCGCCGAGTAATCCTTCAGGATCATACAGTTTAAATGCAAGACCTACGACTGTAGCAATTGGCGCAAGGGTAATCCAGCGTTTAGAGAAATTCATGCGTAGCCCAATAACTTGAGCACCTTCATATTCGCCGTAGCAAACAACACCTGAATCTGGAATGGCGCCAGCGTCTGAACCTGCTTCTGGGCTGGTTAAACCAAAGCATGGGATCTCTTCACCTTTAGCAAGGCCCGGTAAATATTGCTGTTTTTGTGCATCGGTACCGTAGTGCATGAGTAGCTCACCCGGTCCCAACGAATTTGGAACCATACAACTCACAGCTGTGGTGAGTGAGCGGGAAGCAATTTTGCTCATAATACGACTTTGGGCAAATGAGCTAAATTCTTTGCCGCCAAAGGATTTTGGAATAATGAGACCTAAAAAACCTTTGTCTTTAATAAATTGCCAAACCTCTGGTGGAAGATCTTTTAAGTGATGATGAATTTCCCACTCATTGAGCATGCTACAAAGTAGCTCAACTTCATTGTCAATAAAGCTTTGTTCTTCTTCCGACAACGTTGGATAGGGATACTTTTCAAATTGGGACCAATCAGGTGCTCCCATAAATAATTCTTTTTCCCACCAACTGGTACCTGCCTCTAAGGCCTCTTGTTCAGTCGTACTGATGCTCGGCATTGAGTTTGCTAATGTTTTATATGCAGGTTTAGTAATCAGGTTAAAGCGTAATGGTGCAAATAAAATAATGATACTAAGGGTAATGAGGGGAATACCTAAAATGAGAGCCCATGGCGTTAATATGAGTGCAGTAAATATAGCTACAGCAATCGTAATTACACTACCAATGATTCGGTTCAGGTTAAAAAAGAAAATTGCCCATATTGCAAAAAGCTGAATGACGATGCTTAAAACAAAGAGTAGGAAAATCATACTTGCTCCTTGCTAGATAAGCCCTCAAGTTAGAAGTTACGAAAAAAGCGAGGAGAGATTTAAGGCTTAACTAGCTAATTTTAATGCTGTTTAAATTTAATTTTTTATATCGCAATTGATGTATATGCTAGAGCAGGGATATATCGTACTTTTAGGTATAAGATATTTTTCAGTGAAAGTGTAATGGCTTGTTTTATCGATTTGTCAAGAAATGTTATTGATTTTCTTATACAAATAAAAGCCCTCTGTGTTAGAGGGCTTTTATAGATATTTAATTTATTAAGCTTCGACGGTTTGAACAGCAATTTTTTTAGCTGGATCTACTTTACGACGAACTTCTGGTACTGGCTCACCGTGGTATTGACGATCAGCAAAATAACTTGAACGAACCATTGGTGCAGACCAAATATTTCTAAAGCCAAGTTTACGACCATGCTCTGCATAACGTTCAAACTCTTCTGGCGTTACAAAGCGGTCGATTGGTGCATGTTGTTTAGAAGGCTGTAAATATTGACCAATAGTCACATAGTCAACATCGTGAGCACGTAAGTCATCAAGCAATGCAATCACTTCTTCTTCAGTTTCACCAATACCGACCATCAAACCACATTTTGTTGGGATATCTGGGCAGTATTCTTTAAACATTTTTAATAAGGTTAAAGAGTGTTGATAGTCTGAACCTGGACGCATTGCTTTATATAAGCGAGGCACAGTCTCAATGTTGTGGTTAAATACGTCTGGCGGACATTCAGTCATAATGCGTAAAGCAATATCCATACGTCCACGGAAATCTGGTACTAAAATCTCAAGCAATGTCGTCGGGCTAAGTGCGCGAGCTTCTTTAATACAGTCCACAAAGTGTTGTGCACCGCCGTCAAGTAAGTCATCACGGTCAACTGAAGTAATTACTGCATACTTGAGTTTCAGGTTAGAAATGGTTTCTGCCATGTGACGTGGTTCGTCAGCATCGAGTGCATTTGGACGACCATGTGCTACATCACAGAAAGGACAACGGCGTGTACAAATATCGCCCATAATCATGAATGTTGCCGTACCGCCGCCAAAACATTCTGGTAGGTTAGGACAAGCAGCTTCTTCACAAACGGTATGGAGTTTTTGAGCACGTAAAGTCGTTTTAATACGCTGAACTTCTTCTGGTGCCGTCATCTTGACACGAATCCAGTCAGGTTTACGCGGCACTTCAACCGTAGGTACAACTTTTACAGGAATTCTTGCGACTTTTTCTGCGCCACGAAGTTTTACACCCTGTTCAGGTTTACGGTGTTCTGACATATCTAACTTTTCCACTCGTTTATAGAGACATTGACATTGTATTATAGCGAAGTTCTTCAGTTAATAGCGGAAAATAACTATTCATATAATAAATGTGGCTATTCAGAAATATAGGGTTGAGAAATACATAAATTCACCGCATATTAGTCATAATCTATTATAAAATATGGTCATTCAAGAGAGGAAGGAGCTTTCAATGCCACGTAAAAAAGAGGTCGTTAGTGGGAATTTCGTTAAATACGATGCGGTAGTTCTCGGTTCTGGACCTGCGGGTGAAGGCGCGGCAATGAAGCTTTCAAAAGCTGGTAAGCGTGTTGCAATTGTAGATGTGCGTGATCAACTTGGTGGTAACTGTGCACACGTAGGAACGATTCCAAGTAAAGCATTACGTCAAACAGTTTCTAGTATTATTCGCTATCAGCGTGATCCAATGTTTCAAAAAGTAGGTGAATGGAAACAGTTCACCATGAAACAGGTTTTGCGTAATGCACATAAAGTGATTCAACAACAGGTTGATACACATACACGTTTCTATGACCGTAACAAGATTGGTGTCTTCCACGGTCGTGCATATATTCAAGATAAAAATACAGTCTTAGTTTTTAGCCATGAAGGTATTAAAGAGACAATTATCTGTAAGCAAATTGTGATTGCGACAGGTAGCCGTCCTTATCATCCGCAAGGTCTCGACTTTGATCATCCTCGCGTGTTTGATTCGGATAAGATTCTTGATCTTGATTATTCAATTCAAAAAATCATTATTTACGGCGCAGGTGTTATTGGCTGTGAATATGCCTCAATCTTTATTGGTTTAGATCATAAAGTTGACTTGATCAATACTCAGCAAAAACTTTTAAGCTATTTAGATGATGAAATTGCGGATGCTTTGTCTTATCACTTACGTGAACAGGGTGTATTGATTCGCCATAATGAACAGATGGATCATCTTGAAACGTTTGATGATCATGTTGTTTTACACTTACAAAGTGGTAAAAAGATTAAAGCTGATGCCATTCTTTGGTGTAACGGTCGTTCAGGTAATACAGAAGGCTTAGGTCTTGAGAACGTTGGACTAGTTCCAAACAACCGCGGTCAGCTTTCGGTAAATGATCAATATCAAACTGAAGTTGAGAACATCTATGCTGCTGGTGACGTGATTGGTTGGCCATCTCTTGCTTCTGCTGCTTATGACCAAGGGCGCTGTGCTGGCGCAAACATGAGTGGTGAAGATGCGAAGCCAGTACGTGACATTCCAACTGGTATCTATACCATTCCGGAAATCTCATCAATTGGTAAAAATGAACAGGAATTAACGGAAGAAAAAATTCCGTATGAAGTGGGTCAAGCTTCTTTCCGTCATTTGGCTCGTGCACAAATTACCGGTGATACAGTAGGTGAGTTAAAAATTCTTTTCCACCGCGACACTATGGAAATTTTAGGTATTCACTGTTTTGGTAATAACGCTGCCGAAATTATCCACATTGGGCAAGCAGTTATGCACAGCCCAAACAATACTTTGAAATATTTCGTTGAAACGACATTTAACTATCCAACAATGGCTGAAGCATATCGTGTAGCTGCACTTAATGGTATGAATCGTTTGTTTTGATTTTAAATAAGTTTTCAATAAAAAAAGCCTGCAAATTTGCGGGCTTTTTTATTTTCATTAGATCATAGGTTTTTTATATTTTTATGACAATGTCAGAGCGATTTTAGCGTCTCATCTCTTTAGTGTGGGCAAAATGCTTGGTTAAAATATTCAAATAAATCTGGTGTTTGTTTCCATAAAATTATAGAAAGCACCAAAAGCGTGACTATAATAAAAGTCATAATTGTTTTCAAAAGTAAGGCATTATGCGTCATGAATAACAGCCTCCTCATTCACAAAGAAGTGTACGATCACACCTACTATACTTAATGCTATAGAACATAGCCAAATCGCATTGTAATTACCTGTTAAGTCATGGTTAACACCACCAAGCCAACCGCCAAAGAAAGAACCGACTTGATGGGTGAAAAACACAATGCCGCTCAGCATTGAAAGATATTTAACGCCAAACATATTTGCCACAATGCCGTTCGTGAGCGGAACAGTAGAGAGCCATAAAAGGCCCATAATAATTCCAAAAGCATATACCGTATAAATGCTTAAAGGTAATAACAAGAAGGCAATGATCGCGATGCCACGGCTGCCGTAAAGCGCCATTAATAATTTAGGTTTTGAGAAGCGGTCTCCTAACCAGCCAGCACCATAAGTCCCCACAATATTAAATAGTCCAACTAGGGCTAGAAACACAGTACCTGTAGCTGCATCAAAGCCGTGGTCGATTAAATAGCCGGGTAAATGTACACCTAAGAAAACAACTTGGAATCCACATACTAAGAAACCTAAAGCTAACCACCAAAAGGGTTTATGTTTTCTAGCAATATGCAGTACTTGTTTAAATGTAAGCTGAGGTTGTGCAATTGCTTTTGGTGTTTGATTGCTTGGTCCTTTTAACATCCATGCAAGGGGAATAATAAGAGCAATTAACAGCGCACTGACCATTAGGGCTGCTGACCATCCAACATTCTTGAGTAAGAGAAGGGTAGATGGCAGCATAATAAACTGACCGAAAGAGCCTGCTGCACTTGCAATCCCCATTGCCATACTTCTTTTTTCTGGAGGGGCAGCTCGGCCTACTGCACTAAGTAAAACCGTAAAGGAGGTTGCTGATAAAGCTAAACCAATAATAAGACCTAGGCTTAAATTCAAAATGAGTACACTTGAACTAAAAGCCATTAACAGTAAGCCAAGGGCGTAAAGTAATCCGCCAACAGCAACCACAATTTTACTGCCATATTTATCTGCGATTGCGCCAGTAAAAGGTTGAACTGCGCCCCAGATCAGGTTCTGCATGGCGATTGCAAGACTAAAAACATGTTGGCCCCAGCCAAACTCATGGCTCATTGGAACCAAATAAAGTCCAAAACCATGCCTAACGCCTAAAGAAAGAGCCAAAATAAGGGCACTACCAATCAGCATATAGATAAGTGGCTGGGAAAAGTTGTGAGCAGTTTTAGTCATCGTTAATGGAAAATTATAATAATGTGGTCATTTATTGTAGAAGACATATCGAGAAATATCGATATAGATGGCAAGAATATTTAAGAAGAATTAAAAAGTGAGTGGTGTAAATATTTTATAATAAGAAATTTGAAGAAGCAGACATCATTTTGATCTCTGCTTCTTATAAAAATTAAGCTGTTGAATTACGTTCAAGTAATGCCTGCTCAAAAAGAACTTGTTCTTTTTCTTTATGTTCAGTTGTGAAGCGAATCAAAATTACGCTACAGCCTGCGACCATAACCAGACCGCCTAAAATAAACAGGCAAGTTTGGACATCAAGTAAACCTTTGAGTAGGAAACCTGCTGCCACAGCACCAACATTACCACCCGCGCCAATAATTCCTGCAACTCCACCTAATGCAGTGCGATCGATAAATGGTACGAGAGCGTAAGTTGCTCCACATGCCATATGCGTAAACAATGCAAAAATAGTCATGGAAATAATAGCGAGCGCAACAGCATTCATTTGCGAGAAGAGGATTAAGAATAAACCTTCACCTAAAATCATGAGCACAAGTACTTTCGTGCGGCCATCTAAACCTTTTTTGAGTGCAACTTTATCGGAAATGATACCGCCTAGCGCTCGAGCGAATAATGCTAAAAGACCAAAGATTCCGGCAGTTAGTCCAGCCGTTTTTAAATCCATTTTAAATTGATCGACATAATACATTGCTGCAACGTTATGGATAAAAATCTCAATACCAAAACTTGCACCATATGCCAAAAATAAAATCCAGACACGATAGTTGCGAGCGGCTTGCATTAAAATGGCAGTACCACCTTTTTTACCACTTCCGACCTCAATACCTTGCGCGCGAACTTCTTTAAAGTTTCCTTGAGGGCAATCTTGAGTTAATTTCCAATAAAGAATGCCAACAATAACCATCATTACGCCAGGTACGATTAATGCCACGCGCCATCCCATGGTTTGTTCAACACCAAACATCACAATTGCACCGAGCAATAAAGGCATTAAAGCTTGTGTTGCTCCACCGCCAGCATTTCCCCAGCCAGCCGTTGCCGCATTTGCTGTTCCTACAACGTTAGGTGCAAACATGACACTTGTATGATATTGAGTAATGACGAAGCTTGCGCCAATCGCACCAATAAGTAAGCGAAAGAATAGAAAAGATTCATAGCTATTAGCAGCAGCTACTCCAAATACTGGAATGCTGCCAACTAATAGTAGAGTGGTGTACGTAATACGTGGGCCATATTTGTCGCAGAGTGGTCCGACAATAAGCCGCACTAAAATAGTAATAGCAACAGCAGCAATATTAATATTAGCAATTTGATCTTTTGTTAAGCCAAATTCACCTTTAATCACGGGCATTAATGGTGCACAAGCAAACCATGCAAAGAAACATACAAAGAAAGCGAGCCATGTCATGTGGAAGGCACGCATTGCTGGAGTTGAAAAACTGAATAATTTAATTTCAGTTGCTTTTTTTGCATCTAATTGGATATTTGAAGACATACGCCGTCCCTCTGAACTGAACGAAATTTAATTTGCATGGCAATTTATTGCCTATCTGCAGACCGATCAGAGCGGACATCGTTGGCCGTCTTTGTTTATTCATTGAATCATCATTGATTCATCGTGCAATGAATAAAGCAAAGCTTGTGCCAAAAAATGAATTTTACTAAAAAGGAAAAATTACTTTCTAATTTTATTGAGTTAGTTTTTGAATAGAAAAATAATAAAAAAATTGGAAAAAATAAGAGGGTATTAATAAGAATTTGAAAAGGTTTCTACAGCTGTATTTTTTATAAAAATGCTCATTTTTTTAGCATCTTGATTTAAAAAGAAGCAATTTTTAGGCGAAATAGAGTTAAAGAAAGCTATAAAAACTTATATAAGTCTTTATAGCTTTATGCGGGGTTAGAAGCGGTAACCAACACCAACATATGAAATGAGTGGGTCAATATCAATTTTGGTATTCGCTTTAATTAGCTCTTTACCTGTATTTTGGTCAGTCACATAGATTTTTGCTTCACTATTCATTTTTGAATACGAAACTGAACCAACAGCAAACCAATTGGGGTTGAAGTCGTAAGTTGCACCTAAAGTTACAATAGGTGCAAAAGTATCGGTCGCTTCTAGTTTCACGATAGGATTTGCTGATGATGTTTTGCGATCTAGTGCTGCACCAGCTTTACCATCATGGATATTCTGGATCATGTGTCCTGCTTGAATTAAATCAGCCTCAATACCAGAATTCATTTTTAAATCATTAAAGTATGCATACATCACGCCAGCTCCTATATAAGGACGGAACTTATTTACACCTGTTTTACCAAATTGATAATGTAGTTCAACGGCTGGTAACCATGCGCGTGCGGACGCAGCCTTGCCCCCCTGAGAAAGATCAGTAATATGAAGGTCTTGTTTTAAAGGAATATCTCCACCCGCCCCGGAAATTCCACCTCCTATGATTTCTCCAATTGAAGATCCATCTTTTAGTGGAGTCGCTTTTCCAGAAAGGGGAGCGTAAATATTACCTTTTCCATTAATATCCACTTTAGGGGGAATACCACCTTTAATTTCTAAAGATAAATTGTCCGTAAAGTTGTAGTTAAACATAAGACCAACAGTATCAACATCACTAGCTTCTAAGCCAGAACCTTGTTGTTGCCATTGAGAAAGACCATTAACTTCGGCTGTACCTGCAAGTGAAGAGGGAAGAGTATCTGTAAACTTATCAAGAAGACCAATAGTGCTATACCAGAATTTTCCTGAAGTTTTGCTTTGGTCGATCGCCTCTAAAACGGCTTTTGTAGATACATCTCCAACTTTAGATTGTGTACCTTCTGCAACGCTAGTATTGATATTGACAGGGTTTCCTGAGCCTTGAGGCATTGCATGTAACCAGCCGGCAGAGACTGAAAAACGTTTGAAACCATCACCATCCTTTAAACTAAAATATGGTGAAGCGGCGTTAGTGATTGTTGGCAGGGCAAAAAAGGCAGCTGTCATACAAAATAATGACTTTTTCATCATAAAAGGACTCCATGTCCGAACATTTGTTTACTGATTTTTATTGAGCCAACCATACCGCGTTTTATTAAAATGATTGTTTATTAAAAATTAATAATTGTAATTTTTTTGAAATATTTGTTTATATTTGGAAATATTTATTAATAAAAAATACATAATAAATAATAAAAGGCTACATAAAGTAGCCTTTTATTTAAGTTTGTTAAACTATTAGTTGAAGCGAGATAAGTCCTCTTCAGGGCGTGCAGTTAAAACTTCAATGCCTGTTTGAGTCACTAAAATAGTATGTTCATATTGAGCTGAAAGTTTATGGTCTTTCGTTACAACAGTCCATTTATCGCCTAATAGTTTAGTTTGCCATACGCCAGCATTTACCATAGGTTCAATAGTAAAAGTCATACCAGCTTCCAGACGCATACCTGTTCCAGCTTGACCATAATGTAATACTTGAGGTTCATCATGGAATACAGTACCAATACCGTGGCCACAATATTCACGTACTACACTAAAACGCTCTGATTCGACATATTTCTGGATTGCATGGCCAATATCACCTAAATATGAACCATCTTTAACAGTTGCCATTCCACGATACATCGCTTCTTGGGCAACTTTACATAGACGGTTGGCTAAAATAGACGTCTCACCACCGACGATATACATCATGTTTGTATCGCCGTGATAACCATCTTTAATTACAGTCACATCAATATTTAAAATATCACCGTTTTTTAACGTTTTATTTTCAGAAGGAATGCCATGGCAGACAACATGGTTAACCGAAGTACAAATAGAGTGCTGAAAAGCAGGGCGTCCAGGAGCGCCACCATAGCCGACACAGGCAGGAATAGCATGTTGTACATTTTCAATGTGATTACGGCAAATGGTATCAAGTTCAAGTGTACTTACACCCGCCTTGATATACGGCTTGATCATCTCTAGAACTTCAGCCGCCAGTCGTCCTGCAATGCGCATTTTTTCAATTTCATCTGGAGTTTTGATTAATCGACGTGGAGCTGTATAAGTACTGTTCATGATCTCTAAAAACTTTTGGTAATTTACAAGTGTCTATGGTATAAATAGCCGCCCATTTTATCAAATGCTTTTCGTGAATATCTTTTACGAACAAATTTGATAGGTGGAGTAAAAAATCCGCACATATATCGTCACATTACTCTGGGTGCCTGTAAAAGGGTGGAGAATGCGGATATATGGAGGCCTAACCCAACTTTTAAGGTAAAGAAAATGGCAGATTACAACGTAAGCATGCGTGACCTTCTTCAAGCAGGCGCGCACTTTGGTCACCAAACTCGTTTCTGGAACCCAAAAATGCGTCAATACATTTTTGGCGCGCGTAACAAAATTCACATCATCAACCTTGAGCACACTGTTCCTGCGTTAAATGATGCTTTGAACTTCGCTAACCAATTAGCAAGCAAAAAGAACAAAGTTTTGTTCGTTGGTACAAAACGTGCTGCTTCTAACATCATCCGTGAACAAGCTCAACGCGCTGGTCAACCATATGTAGATCACCGTTGGTTAGGTGGTATGTTGACGAACTGGAAAACACTTCGCCAATCTATCAACCGTTTAAAAGATCTTCAAACTCAATCTCAAGACGGTACTTTTGCTAAGCTTACTAAACGTGAAGCTTTAGAACGTGCTCGTGAGATGGAAAAACTTGAGCGTTCTTTAGGCGGCGTTAAAAACATGGGTGGTTTACCTGACGCATTATTTGTAATCGACGTTGATCACGAAGCGATTGCAATCAAAGAAGCGAAGAACTTAGGTATTCCTGTTATCGGTATCGTTGATACAAACTCTAACCCAGACAACGTTGATTACGTTATTCCGGGTAACGACGATGCGATCCGTGCAGTAACTCTATATGCTTCAGCTATGGCTGACGCAATTCTTGCTGGTAAAGAATACGCTCAATCTCAAGCGAACGCTCAAGCAAAAGGCGATGACGCTGCGAAAGACGCTTCTGAGGCTTAATGCGTTTTGACGCAGGCTTGTCATTTTTGCGACATGTAATGGTGGCAAATTAAGCGTCGAGAGTGCAAACGGCCCAGAGTTTCTTTGGGCCGTTTTTGTTGAAAAGATTTATTTTCTACCGATTTTAGGAGATCAACATGACTGCAATTACTGCAAGCATGGTAAAAGAATTACGTGACCGTACTGGTCTTGCAATGATGGAATGCAAAAAAGCATTAACAGAAGCGAACGGTGACATCGAGCTTGCTATTGATAACCTTCGTAAATCTGGTCAAGCTAAAGCTGCTAAAAAAGCTGGTAACATTGCTGCTGACGGTGCAATCACAATCGTTCAAGAAGGCAACAAAGCAATTCTAGTTGAAGTTAACTGTCAAACTGACTTCGTTGCTAAAGACGAAAACTTCTCTAACTTCTCTAAAGCTGTTGCTACTGCTGCTTTAGCTGCTGGTGAAACTGATGCTGCTAAAATCGCTGAATTAAAATTAGCAGACGGTCAAACAGTTGAAGAAGCTCGTATTGCGCTTGTTCAAAAAATCGGTGAAAACATCCAAGTTCGTCGTGCGAAAATCGTTGAAGGCGAAAACTTGGCTATCTACAAACACGGTTTAAAAATCGGTGTTGTAGTTTCTTATACTGGTGATGCGGATACTGGTAAAGGTATTGCAATGCACGTTGCTGCATTCAACCCAGTAGCTGTAAATGCTGAAGCTGTTCCTGCTGACCTTATCGCTAAAGAAAAAGAAATTGCTGAAGCGAAAGCGTTAGAATCTGGTAAGCCAGCTAACATCGTTGAGAAAATGGTAACTGGTTCAGTTGATAAATACTTGAACGAAGTTGCTCTTGATCGTCAAATGTACGTAATCGACAACGACAAAAAAGTTGCTGATGTATTAAAAGCAACTGGTACTACTGTTGCTAACTTCGTACGTTTCGAAGTTGGTGAAGGTATTGAGAAAAAAGCAGAAATGAGCTTCGCTGAAGAAGTTGCTGCTGCTCAAGCTGCTGCGAAGTAATTCGTATCACAATAAAAAAAGCCCCATTGGGGCTTTTTTTATCTCAGTTAAATTAAGGGTAGACAATGACAAATAAAAAAAATCTCAGTATTGGTGGTGTCATCATTTTATTGATTGCTGCATATTTTGGTCTGGATTTATCTGGGCATAAGCAAAATCAATCGCCATCATCAGTTATACCCGAAGCTCAGCATACTGAAACTACACTTTCAAATAATGGGGTTGATACAATAAAAGCTGCTTATGAGCAGAGACAAAGTAATGTTCAAGTGCAGGGAAGTGGCCGAGTAAAAGCAATTTTAAGAGATGATAATGATGGGTCGAGACACCAGAAATTTATTCTTGTACTAAAAAATGGCCTTTCAATTTTAGTCGCACATAATATTGATTTAGCACCTAAAATTCCTAATTTGAAAAAAGGTGATGTCGTAGAGTTTTACGGTGAATATGAATATAACCCAAAAGGTGGTGTATTGCACTGGACTCATCGTGATCCACAAAATCGTCATGAAAGCGGTTGGCTCAAACATGATGGGCAAATCTACCAATAAAGCCGAATAAACAAATAAAGAGATTGTTTTTATAGAGCAATTTTATTCTATTCAGTTTCTTAAAACATGCTATGGTTTTTTTATTGAATAGATGAGACGTATTTATGCAGCGGGAGCAAGCCGATTATCTGCATGTGCGAGAGCTGGGCGGTTTAGAGTTACTAAAAGCACATTATCACCAAACACAATTTTCGAAGCATACTCATGAAGGGTACTGTATTGGTGTGATTGAAGAGGGAGCACAGTCTTTTTTTAGGACGGGCCAGCTGCATGTAGCTCCTAAAGGCGACATTATTTTAGTAAACGCTGACGAAATTCATACCGGCTCATCTGCGGTAGAGTCAGGTTGGCGATATCGAGCAATTTATCCTACACCTGAAATGTTGGCAGAAGTCAGTCACGATTTTTTTGAAAATTCACGTGGCGCGCCATGGTTTCCTCAAGCTGTCATTCGTGACTTGGGTTTGGCTCAACAACTATGTTTACTCTTTGATTTATTAGAACAAAAAGATAATTTTTTACTTAAAGAAACGATGTATTTATCGACTTTAGCCTGTTTAATGAAGCGACATAGTAAATCAAATCATACTTTTTGTGAGTTGCCTGAAGCATATTCAAAAATATTAAGAGTTAAAGAATTACTGGTAGAAATGCCTGAAACAAACTTTTCTTTGCAAGATCTGGCTGACATGGTAGGTCTAAGTGCATGGCATTTCTTAAGACAATTTAAAAAATATGTGGGCTTGCCACCTCATGCTTGGCTTGTTCAAGCACGCTTACAAAAAGCAAGACAATTATTAAAACAGGGTGACCAAATTGCGATGGTGGCACAGCAATGTGGTTTTTCTGATCAAAGCCATTTTAATCGTCACTTTAAAAAAGCAATGGGAGTGACGCCTACTCAATATGTAGCTAGCCTAAATAACTAGATTATTAAAAATTTATTTACAGCAATTTTATTCAATATAAATCAACTCTCATTACGCATTTTATAGAGAGATCTTTTATCTTGGATTTTATATATGAATATTCAGCTTCATCAGTTGGTGAGGTTTCCAAAAAATAAACCATCCTATCTTTTTTTACGTGGTGCAATGGATATTTTGCCCTTGTCAATTTCTGTTATTCCGTGGGCAATTTTGGCAGGTTCTATGGCAATTCATGCAGGTTTATCTTTTTATAAAGCCCTTGCGATGTCGGGAATTGTTTTTGCTGGAGCAGCTCAATTAGTTAGTTTAAGCATGGTAATGGAAGGGGCATCTACTTTTACAATTTATGTGACGATTTTCTTTTTAACGGCTCAGCATTTTATTTATGCATTAACTTTAAGAAATGACATTTCTGCTTTGTCTCTTTCGAAACGGTTAAGTTTGGGTTTTTTATTAACGGATGAATTATTTGCGGTATGTGCATCCGGTGAAAAAAGACAGCCAGAATATCTGTTGGGTGCAGGCCTGTCTTTTTATTTATTCTGGGTAATTTTTAGCTTGGTTGGAATACTTTTAGCAACAGTGATTCCAGATTTACTAAATTATCATTTAGATTTTTCAATTGTGGCTATTTTTATTGCCATGATCGTGCCGCTATGTAAGGGGGTGCCTGTAGTTGCTGGTGTGCTAATGACTTGTTTAAGCGGATTTTTCTTTAAATTTTATCAAGTGGAAGGAGCGATTTTACTTTCAGGATTAATAGGGATGTTGGTTGCTGTGTTAACTGAAAAAATAAGTAAGGAGCAATAATATGTCTTGGTTTATGATTTTAGGTTTGGCAGCAATCGTCTTTTTTAATCGTTATTATTTTTTAGAACCCACTGTTAAAATTAAATTGCCGCTTATTATGAACAAGATGCTTAATTATTCTGCGCCATGTTTATTAACAGCAATTTGTATTCCAGTTGTTTTTTTTGATGGCGATAATTTAAAAGGAATTATTGATAATCCTTATATTTATGCAGCAATCTTTTGTATTGTGATTGCCCTTTATCTCAAGAAAGTGCTTTTAAGTGTTATTTCTAGTTTGGTTTTTTTCTATTTTATAAATTTTCTAATAAATTACTAAAATGTAAAAGCTGAATCGAGATGATCCAGCTTTAATTCAATAATTAGGATATAGCGTGTTTTTGTCTACTTTTCCATTTGGGTAAGATTTTTCCTAGATAGGCATCCATGCACCAGACGGGGCCAATGAGTAAAAATTGTAAATCTTTAAAGAAAGATGGTTTTTTGCCCTCAACTTTATGGCCATAGAACTGTCCGATCCAAGCAATCACAAAAAGAGCAATATAAAATCCTACTCCTACAGGTAGGGTGTAAATGAGCCACGCCATAACAACAAGTAAAGCTGCCATTGCAACAGCAAGTACAAGATCTAAACGAGCATAAAATACTAAAGTGAGTACAAGTAGTAGAGTAGTGAGCAAGGTGCTGAAATGGGCAATGATTCCAATAATAGAGAATAAAATGGCAGGAACGCAGAGCCAGTGAATTTGTTTATTGGTTGGGTTTTGATGGCTTTCGCTATATTCATCAAACCATTCTGTAACGGATTTCATTAATGGCACACTCCTTGTTTTAACTTTGATTTATTCTTTCTGGATATATTTTAGCCTGTTCTGGAGGAATTCGACAAGAAACCAGCACTATTCAACTATAGCGATTTGGCAGTAAAAACTGAGGAGGGGGTAGATGAAAAAAATAATATGGCGCTGATTGAAAAAATAGTCCATTTTAACTCAAAAAAGGGTGCAATATTTCATAATATTTTTTCTGTGTTGCTCAATGATGAAAACAGCAAAAAAAGTGTAATTTTGAGATGGGTGGGAAAATTGTGTGAAAAAGCTCTACTCATCTACTCTAAAAACGCCATAAATAGCCCTTATTTTAGAAAAATGGTACTGGGGTAGCGCAAATTTATTAAAGTCGCTCTAAGCGCAATTTAGAAGCGAAATAGACTTTGATAAAATAAATGCAATTTTTTGTTCGAAAAATAATCAAAAGTGGGGTTGGAGAGGGGTTAAAAAAGATAATTTTTTTACTTTAAGCTAGGAATTATTTTCATAGTTTAAAACATAAAAAAGCCGCAGAAAAAATTGCGGCTTTTTACATGAGCTCTAGAGTCTATAACTTATGAAGTTGGACCATCAACGCGCTCAATATTTACTTTTGCAGTTCCAGCATTGGTAATACCAAGACGTTTAGCTGCGCCGTAAGATAGGTCAAGTACACGATTGCCATGGAAAGGACCACGGTCATTTACTTTTACAACCACACTTTTACCATTGTCTTTATTCGTTACTCGAATGTAACAGTTTAACGGTAGGCTACGGTGAGCAGCAGTAAGAGCATTCATATCGAATGTGTCACCACTTGCTGTTTTGCGACCATGGAATTGACGACCATACCATGAAGCCATGCCAGTTTGGCTAAACTTACGAACAGTGTTTGAAGCTACTGTGTTAAGTTTTTCAATCACTGAAGGCTCATCTTCAGGGATTTCAATTTTTGCTGCGATAGCTTGACGACGGATTTGATCGCCAGAACGTTCAGTGATTGAAAGACTGTTAATGTTAGAAAAACGAGAATTAAAATTTTGAGTATCTTTACTCAATACACGAGCTGCTAAATTAGAACCATCTACATCACTATTTAATGATGAAGATTGCACCATTTCAGCGTGCAATGGGGCTATGCTTAAACTAGCCGTCAGTGCAAGAACGTATTTCAGCGATAACTGCATTTGTATAAACTCCTGAGAACATGTACTTTTTTCTTTCAGCGATTGACTGAAATTTAAAGTGAACATGTCTTATTATTCACTTTTGCAATTGCTACATTGGGGTGGATAATATTCATCGCTTACGGAGAGTGTCTAGTCTTTAACGAGAAATAGTTACAAAAAGGGCAAAAACTTACAGTTTTGGGTTAAAAAATAATCAAAAGTGTAACAAGATATTAAATTTGTGCGTATTGTGATCTATTTAACAAAAATATTTATTGACTTTTACATAACTTATAAAAAAGCTAGCCTATCGGCTAGCCACTTCAGTGCCTAATAACCATACAGCAGTAGCATACATACGGCTCTTATTATAGGTCGTAATCACTTGAAAATTCGGGTAAGTCAAATAGTAAATTGGACCATTATAGTCTTGTAATTGAATAACATTCACCATATCCAGATCATCAATTTTAACTAAAGGATTTAAAGGTGAAACCCCGAGTGTCTTTAATGCACCATATGGAAAAGGTTGAGTTAAATCTTTAGCAATAACACTGTCTGGATTTGAGCCTGTGTAACGTGCCATAAACCCGATAGGTTGATCGCGTTGCCATCCTTGTTTTGCTAAGTAATTTGCGATTGAACCGATTGCATCTTCTGCAGAATTTCTTAAATCGATGTGTCCATTACCATCATAATCGACCCCATATTTACTAATATTACTCGGCATAAATTGTGGATAGCCAATTGCACCTGCATAGGAACCTACAATACTACTTGTTGGATAACCTTCTTTATAGGTCCATGCAATAAGAGCAGCAAGTTCATCACCAAAATATTCAGCACGGCGAGGGTAGCCAAAAGCAAGTGTGGCTAATGCATCACGTGTAATAAATGAACCTTTATTTGCGCCATAACCTGTCTCAACACCCAAGATGCCCAAAATGACAGCTTGAGATACACCATATTGTTGTTCAGCACGGTTTAAAGCATCTGCATATTGGTTTTTAAAACGCACACCACGTTGAATTGTTCCTTCAACCAAAAACATAGAACGATAGTCATACCAAGGTTTGCTTTCACCTGGACGAGTCATAATATTTAGAATGTTTGGTAAATTTTTTGCACCATTCATAGCTGCATCAACTTGATCACCACTTAACCCATAAGCGCTCATCGTTTTTTGTTTAAAATTTACATAATCAGGATGTGTTGCAAAATCGTTGGCCTGAGCGAAGTGACTTGTACTGATTAAACCAGTACATAAAGCAAGCATTTTTAAAGTTTTATTTAAGTGTTGAGACAACATATCGTTTTAAAATTCCAGATTATCGATGTGTATGAATGGACATGACTAAACCAAAGGTGGCCATTAAAGTAATAATAGCTGTTCCGCCATAACTCATAAAAGGTAAGGGAACACCTACTACAGGTAAAATACCACTGACCATTCCCGCATTTACAAATACATAAACAAAAAAAGACAAACCAAAGGCGCCAGCAACTAAACGTCCATAGTTATGGAAGCTTTGTAAACCGATTTGGAATGTTCTAAAAATAATAGCAAAATAAAGAATAACTAAAATAAGTACACCGATGAGCCCAAACTCTTCGGAGTACGCAGCAATAATAAAGTCGGTATGGCCTTCAGGTAAAAAGTGCAAATGTGATTGGGTACCTTCAAGAAATCCTTTACCTGAAAAACCACCAGAACCAATTGCCGTTTTAGATTGAATAATATTCCAACCTGTACCGAGTGCATCTGCCTCTGGATCAAGTAAAGTTAAAACCCTTTGACGTTGATAGTCGTGTAAAAGAAATTCCCAAGCAATCGGAATGACCACCGCGGCACAGGCTCCCGCAGCACCGATCATACGCCATGATAGTCCACTTAAAAATAAAACAAATATTCCGCTTGCTAATACTAAAAGTGATGTCCCTAAGTCAGGTTGTTCTGCAATCAGTAAAAAAGGAATACCAATTAACATTAATGATAAAACAACTTGTGAAAAACTAGGGGGAAGTGGTTTACGTGCTAAAAACCAGGCAATCATCATGGGCATGCCGATTTTCATGAATTCACTGGGTTGGACACTTCCGAAACCGGGAATATCAATCCAGCGCTGAGCACCCATTCTAACTTCACCAAATATCATGACTGCCAAAAGTGAAAATAAGCCAAATAAATAAAAATAGGGTGAAAAAGCTTGATAGACCTTTGGCGGAATTTGGGCTAGACCAAACATCACTAAAAAGCCAATACCAAAACTCATGGCTTGTTTACTCACTAACCCCACATCTTGTGCAGAAGCACTATATAGTACGGTTAAACCTAATAGCGCATTTAAGAGCAGAAATAGGCATAGCCAAGGGTCAACATGGAGTTGTTGCCACTTTGAAGGTTGCATAGCAGTGCTAAGACCATCTCGAGGAGCTTGGCGTAAAAATTTATATTGCGGACTAGGAGACATGCGGCGTTAACTAAGGTCAATCAGTGCTTGGCGCATGCTAACATAAACTTGGTTAATGGCAATGTATATCAATATTTTGCAATAAAAAAACCTAGCTTTCGCTAGGTTTCCGATAGTCTATTTTTTATTAGTTAAAGAATAAACCATCATGATATTCAGCCATCGCTTTTAGTTCAGTGCGATTTAGGCTTGGAATCAATTTGTCGATCGCAATGTGAACAGCTTTTGTTACAGCTGCTGCACCAATATCGGCTGCTTTACGCTTAATCATGCCAAGGTCTAATGTTTTATTAAAATCAGACATGAAGTGTTTAATCATGGCATCGCCGAATTGTTTATATAACTCAGCTAAAGCAGCTTTATTAATGTCATTGCCTGCTTCAAGTTCAGTAAAGTTATGCTTAAGGTTAGTTACTAAACCTGCATCTAAATTTACGCCTACTTTATATTGGCCTTGTGGGTCTTTAAATAAGCTTTTTTCAGAAAACTCTACTGATTGTTTAACCACATCATTTGGTGCTTTGCTTAACAATTGCTTTAAAAGAACAGCAACAGTTGATTTGACATAGCCTGCTAGTTTTTCGGCAGTATCGCGCTTTTCACTTGCAGGAAAATGTTGAACTAACTGA
The DNA here is from genome assembly GCF_016106645.1 of Acinetobacter sp. ACIN00229. Classification (NCBI taxonomy): domain Bacteria; kingdom Pseudomonadati; phylum Pseudomonadota; class Gammaproteobacteria; order Moraxellales; family Moraxellaceae; genus Acinetobacter; species Acinetobacter sp. ACIN00229. The sequence continues at coordinate 110,727 of NZ_JADWOM010000002.1, read as the reverse complement.
ATTAAGACATTATCAATAATCTCTTCATTAAGCTGTAAAGCAATCTTATCGCGAAGTGGATATAAAGGTTCGCTAGAATTTTTATTCGCAATTCCAGTTTGTATATCGTTCAATAAGCCTTCAGAAGGGGTAAAACCAAAAAACGGCATGGTGTATCCTCAAATTATTCGTTTTATTGTCGTGCCAATCGAATCGGTTTTGGCATCCATGAAAGATCCGATACTCGGCAAGGGTTAATATCAAGTCCGCCGCGACGAGTATAAGTTGCATAAACCATCAGCTTCTCAGGCTCTAGATTTTGCCAAATATCGGCAAAGATCTGTTCGACACATTGTTCGTGAAAGCCGTTATGCTGACGGTACGAGATAATATAAGCTAAAACACTACGATAACAAGGTTTTTTGCCTTTAAAACGAATAAAAACTGTACCCCAATCCGGCTGTCCCGTGACTGGGCAGTTACTTCTCAAAAGATGAGAATACAGCTCAATTTCAACTTCTTCACCAGACTCATCTCGTTTTAAAAGAGTTGCATCAGGGTGTTGTTCTAAACGTTCTGGCGCAAGGTCATCAATACAAATGCCTTGAGGTTTAGAAATATTTAAATCATCAACCTGAAATAAGGTTAAGTCAACTTTTGCACCCGCAGCAGCGGAGAGATCTTTTTCAACCGTTTCAATGAATAATTCTTTTGAATCAAATTGAGTGAAATTAAGACTATTGAAGTAAAGTTTTAATGACTTTGACTCAATTAAATTCGGTGAAGAAGCGGGCAGTGTAATTCTGCCAATCGCAACTTGTGGAATACCATGAGCGTTTAACCATGAGATTTCAAAAACATGCCACCAATCTTTACCTTGAGTAATGCCTTCAATATGTGAATAGCTTTCACGAGACTGAGCACGGGCAATTGGAAATAAAACATCAGGTTGATAATTAGTTGGATATTGGGTTTCTTTACCCAATAAAGACTGTTCGACACTCATTCACGCATTCCTGAACCACGAGCAAGTAAATAGTAAGCAATTCCGTAAAGTACAACACAGCATGATGTCACAATGATTAAAGAGAATGAAACATTCACATCACTATGACCTAAAATGCCGAAACGGAAAGCATTAACCATATAAACAATAGGGTTAATTAAAGAAAGTTTTTGCCAAAAAGGACCAAGTGCACTAATGGCATAAAACACACCACCTAAATAAGTTAAGGGTGTAAGAACAAAGGTGGGAATAATAGAAATATCATCAAATGATTTTGCATAGACTGCATTAATAAAACCACCTAATGAGAAAAGAACCGACGTAATTAAGACTGTATATATAGTTACGAACCAGTTGTGTATGAAAAGGTCAGTAAAGAACATGCTCATTGCAGTCACAATTGCACCTACTAATACACCACGGCAAATACCACCAATGACATAGCCCCATAAAATGATATGGAGTGGAACGGGACTCATGATGAGTTCTTCAATACTTTTTTGGAATTTCACACTAAAGAAACTTGAAGAAACGTTGGCATAACTATTGGTAATGACTGCCATCATAATTAAGCCGGGCACAATAAATTGCATATAGCTCACGCCACCCATTTGTCCAATGCGTGAACCCACCAAATTACCGAAAATCACAAAGTACAAACTCATTGTAATCGCAGGTGGTAATAAGGTTTGTGGCCAAATGCGTAGAAAACGGCGTACTTCTTTACGAACTATGGTCCAGAGAGCAATTTGCAGTTGGCTAAAATTCATTTTGCCTCTCCTTCAAGATTTTTCTCGACCATTTTGACAAATAACTCTTCTAAACGGTTCGATTTATTACGCATACTACGAACACGAATACCTTGAGATTCTAATAGCTGGAATAGGTCATTTAATGTATGCGCTCTATCCATCGTTACTTCTAAAGTATTGCTATCGATTAAGTTAAACTTTACACCAATAATATTTAACTGAAGCGGCCCAATCGGTTCGGCTAAATCGAAGATAAATGATTCTTCATTGAGCTGATTAAGGAAGTTCTTCATGCTGGTATCTTCTTTAATTACACCGCGGTCAATAATCGCAATTTGACGACACAACATTTCTGCTTCTTCTAAATAGTGGGTCGTTAAAATAATAGAAGTACCGCTTTCGTTCATTTCAGTCAGAAAATCCCACATAGAACGGCGTAATTCAATATCTACACCAGCAGTAGGTTCATCTAGAATAAGAAGCTTAGGCTCATGCATCATGGCACGGGCAATCATCAGACGACGCTTCATACCACCAGACAGCATGCGTGCTTGTATATTACGTTTTTCCCACAGGCCGAGCTTTTCTAAATAATGTTCGGCACGTTTTTCTGCAATCTTTTTATGGATGCCGTAATAGCCAGCTTGAGTGACTAAAATATCGAATGTTTTTTCAAACTGTCCAAAGTTAAATTCTTGAGGAACGACGCCAAGCTGCTGTTTTGCCAGAGATGGATGGGTATCGAGATTGTGCCCAAAAATCTCAACTGTTCCTGAGGTTTTTTTCGTGAGGGAGCTGATAATACCAATGGTTGTTGATTTGCCGGCACCATTTGGGCCTAACAACGCATAAAATTCACCTTCAGGCACAGTGAGGTTAATACCTTTTAACGCCTGAAAACCATTACGATATGTTTTGGACAAATCTCTTAAAACCAAAGCATCAGTCATGAAATTCTCACATTATGAAAGAGGGGTATATTTTGAGCGATAATGATTAATAAACCAAGTAAAATAGTCGGAATTTTATAAAATTGAGATAAATTTATGAAGTTATTATATAAAAGCTGGTGCGCCCGGCGGGGATCGAACCCACGACCCCAGGTTTCGGAAACCTGTACTCTATCCAACTGAGCTACGAGCGCATGCGTGGGGCACATCATAGGAAAAAAACACTGGCAGGTAAAGCACGAAATACGTGCCAAGTGAATTTAATGCTTAATTAAACAGCAAGTTGTTTAATATTTTATATATTTTCCTGAATAAGCTGAATTGAATAGTTAATTGTATGTAAAGCACTTGCAAGTTCCTGAGAAGGAATTCGTGATTCTTGCAAACTGGTAATCCATTGCATTTGGCAAAGTTTAAGCTCTTGTATTGTTGTGGCTTTCTCTATTTTTTGAACTAGTGGTTTAGTCATTAGTCCGCAATAACTGCTAAGCGTTTTCATCATTAACAGTTGTATTTCTTCGAAAGAGAGAGCCTTAGAAGACATTGCTGGTTGAAAATATGTAGTACTGGACTGATCTAAAGTTTTTTGTTCGGAAAGCTGAATTTCTCCAATAATATTTGGGGAATGTGCTATGGAGCTACCAACAGATTCTTTTTGATTTTCTTCTACTTTATTTATTGATGATGTTTTTAAAATAATTTCTTCATCAGTTAACGTTTTTGTAGAGGCAGTTGGGGCAATAAGCTCTAAGTCGATAAGCTGTTGAATCAATTCTGGAGAAGCAATGCGTTTTTTAAATTCACCATTTAAGTTTTGAAAATCTTCATGGTCTATTAAGAGTAATAAACGTCTTTGTTTTGCATTTAAAACAATATTGCGTTGTTGAAGCGCAACTCTCCCTAAATTGGTTCTATAAAAACCAGCCATGATGTTTCCCCAATATAAAAATAAATCAGACTGTTCAATTTTCTGAGTTGAACAGTGCTGTTTTTAATAAAATATAAATGGGGTTAACCATAAAACTCAAAAATGACAATATGATGAAGAATTGATGAATATCATCTATTTAAGTCATTAAAGTACATTTTCTAATGCTTTGCGAAGGTAAATATCAAGCTCATCTTGGCGTAATAACCATTGAATATAGTCTTTAGGAAGTTCAGCAATTGCTGTACCTTTATGCTTACCAAAGTTAACCGTTGTGGGGATACGTGCTTCTTCAGAAACTCGGTATAGCTCTTCAATATCTTGAATATTTAAATGATAGATAATATGCATCAAAATATTAGCAGTCAAAATAATATCGGCATCGGCACGGTGTGCACCTTTGAGCAATTCACGAGCTTTACTGCTGCCTTGCGAAATCATATAGATGAGGGCGGAGATATTATGTGCTTCTGCTTCAGGCCAAACTTTACGCGCTAAAGCTAAAGTACAAATCGGTTTAATATTCGATACATCTACACCGCAACGTGCAATCGCGGCAATATCGTAATCAATATTGTGACCAATAATATAAGTTGTGCTCTCTGGTAATTTAAACGTTTTATAGTGAGGCTGGTTTTCTAAATCTGACTCTAATATATGGTGAACTGCCATAGCGGCGTAGGAAATAGGAGCACCGACTTGATAGAGCTGATCAAACAATTTGCTTTTATCTAAGGTGAGCTTTCCTTCATTAAGTTCGATCGGGGCATATGCAATTTCAATAGGCAAACCATTTAGTGTATGTGTTTCTGTATCTAAAATAATGGTTTGCATAACTGGCCCTTTAAACAATCACAAGTAGCTATGAATGGTAACAGTTGGCTATCTACTTTAAAACATGAAGTGAGGCTATAAAGTAGCGAGAACGTCAATTTATATTAAAAATAAAGTTTTCATAGATTAATTTCATCCAATAGAACTTGCGAAAAATAAAGATTAGGCGTAATTGTTTTTAAGACATTAGAAAATGTTGATTAAAAAACTAAAGCAAAACAAAAATGGAATTTAAGGGAAGATATACCAATGAAAATGAAACTGTTCATGACCAGTGTTCTTAGCACAAGTTTATTGTTGACGGCATGTGGTGGAGGAAGTAGCGATGACAGCCCAGTAAGTACTAATCCATCTGGTACTCCAACCAATAATATTCAAAACCCAGTGGTTAAAGTAGATGCTTACACGAGCACCAACCTAGGATCAGTTGCTGCTGAAAGTAGTATTTTGACCTATAAAATGTTAGGTCAAAGAGGCCAAGAAGTGCAAGCAACCAGTTTGGTATTTACACCAAATACGCCACCACCAGTAGGCGGTTGGCCAATTGTAGTCTGGGCACATGGTACTACAGGTGTTGCAGATGCCTGTGCACCAAGTAAAGCAGCTTTAACAGACAGTACAAAAGATTTAATTAGTAAGTTACTTGCAGCTGGTTATGTTGTTGTTGCGCCAGACTATGAAGGTTTAGGTACTTCAGGCATACATCCATTTTTAAATGTTAAAAGTGAGGCTTTCTCAATTACAGATGCTGTGGTTGCAACGCGTAACTATTTATCACAGCGTAACTTATTAACTTCAAAAAAATGGCTTACAGTCGGTCATTCCCAAGGGGGGCATGCTGCGTTAGGTGCTGCACAATATGCGAGTCGTGCACAGCTAGACTATAAAGGTACAGTAGCCGTAGCACCAGCTTCTAATTTAGGAAGTATTCTTTTAAATGGAGAATTAAAAGCTGCAAGTGCATCAGTATATGAAAAAAAGGCAATCTATGCGCAGCTTGATGCATTTACAGCGCTTGTTGTAGCAGGAATTCGTAATACCCATCCAGACTTTAATTATCTTCAAGTATTTACTGAATCTACTGCAAGAATTGCACAAGACGCTGAAGGTTTTTGTTATGAACCTTTACTCGGGGATTTTAGCGCTACTATGCAAGTTTATATTGCAACTCATGGGGAAACATTAGATGGTTATATGCGTACACAACCTAACTTTATGGAAGTGCCGCTAGTTAAGACGTTTTTGGAAAAAGATTCACAGCTGTTACAAGTAAAAGTCACGACACCAATCATCATTTATCAAGGGATAGCTGATCCTACAGTACCTAAATTGGCAACTGATCTATTGATATTTAATGCCACTAGCGTAGGTACTAAAATTAATAGTTATGTGACTGGTAACTGGGACCATAATACGGCAATGAGTAGTAATGTAGACAACATTGTTGGAAATGTGCAGACTTTGCTAACAGCACAATAGAGTTATTGATATTTAAAGTATTTTTAACCTTCTTGTAAGCTAAAGTGAATGAGGGAAAAATTTTAAATATAAGCTTTAAACCAGCTTTTTTATTGATTTATAAACAATGGCTCATTTTTTATAAAACTTGAGCCATTTTTATTTAAAACTGAGCTAACTTCATTCTGTTTAATTATAAAGTTCATGCTACAATATGTCGCAATCTTAGCACGGCTTAAAAGCCCTAATTTTATAGGACCCCCGCTAATGTTTGCCAATATTTCCATTTCTGAATTTGATCCAGAATTAGCTCAAGCAATTGCTTCTGAAGGTGAGCGTCAAGAAGCACATATCGAGTTAATTGCTTCTGAAAACTATTGCTCTCCTGCTGTGATGGAAGCGCAAGGATCAAAACTTACGAATAAATATGCAGAAGGTTATCCAGGTAAACGCTATTATGGCGGTTGCGAATATGTGGATATCATTGAGCAAATGGCGATTGATCGTGCTAAAGAACTTTTTGGTGCAGATTACGCAAACGTTCAACCACACGCTGGCTCACAAGCTAACTCTGCTGTTTATCTAGCGCTTCTTAACCCAGGTGATACTGTTTTAGGTATGAGCTTGGCTCACGGTGGTCACTTGACTCACGGTGCTAAAGTAAGCTTCTCTGGTAAAACTTATAATGCTGTTCAATACGGTCTAAACGCTGAAACTGGCGAGATCGATTATGAAGAAGTTGAACGTTTAGCATTAGAGCACAAGCCACGTATGATCGTTGCTGGTTTCTCTGCTTACAGCCGTGTTGTAGATTGGCAACGTTTCCGTGACATCGCGGACAAAGTTGGCGCTTACCTTTTTGTTGATATGGCTCACGTTGCAGGTCTTGTAGCTGCTGGCGTATATCCAAACCCAGTTCAAATTGCTGACGTAACTACAACTACGACTCACAAAACACTTCGTGGTCCACGTTCTGGTTTAATCCTTGCGAAAGCGAATGAAGAAATCGAGAAAAAACTTCAATCAGCTGTATTCCCTGGTAACCAAGGCGGTCCATTGATGCATGCGATTGCTGCTAAAGCAATCTGCTTCAAAGAAGCAATGTCTGATGAGTTTAAAGCTTACCAACAACAAGTTGTGAAAAATGCTCAAGCTATGGCTGAAGTGTTAATCGCTCGTGGTTATGACGTTGTTTCTGGTGGTACAGAAAACCACTTATTCTTGTTATCTTTAATCAAGCAAGATGTAACTGGTAAAGATGCAGATGCTTGGTTAGGTGCTGCTCACATTACTGTGAACAAAAACTCAGTTCCAAATGACCCACGTTCTCCATTTGTGACTTCTGGTATCCGTATCGGTACTCCAGCGGTAACAACTCGTGGTTTCGGTGAAGCTGAAGTTCGTGAGCTTGCTGGTTGGATCGCTGACGTGATTGACAGCAAAGGTGACGAAAAAGTTATTGCTGACGTAAAAGCGAAAGTTGAAACTGTTTGTGCAAAATTCCCTGTATACGCACAATAAGTTGTAAATATAAAAAAAGCGCCGTATGGCGCTTTTTTTATATCAAGTTAATTAGATAAGAATTAACTTTTAGATTTTGCTGATGACTCGGCATCATACCAGCCACCACCTAATGCACGGATTAAATTTACACTAGCCATCATTCTAGTGCCGTTAAGCTGTGCAGAAAGTTGTTCTTGTTGCAAAATAGTCCGATCTGAATCAATCACATCAAGATAGCTAATCGCACCTTCTCGATAACGTAAATGAGACAATTGATTTGCATGACGAGAAGAAGAAAGTGCTTGGTTTTGTGCCTGAATTTGCTGATCGAGAATTCTTTGATCAGATAAACCATTTTCAACTTCGCGAAATGCATTCAATACAGTTTGCCTATAGTTTGCAACGCTTTCTTCATAGGCTGCTCGCGCTTGAGCGACTCCCGCTTTACGTTGCCCGCCGTCAAATAATGGCAAAGATAAAATAGTGCCTGCGACTGGACCAAGTAAGAAAGTACGGCTCGACCATTTACCTAAATCACCTAAGGTTGATGATTCATAACCGAGCGCACCTGTCAGGTCTAGTTTTGGGAAGAAAGCAGCACGTGCAATTCCAATACGTGCATTATCTGCTGCCATAGCACGTTCGGCAGCAGCAATGTCAGGTCGTCTTTCAAGTAAAGCCGAAGGTAAACCTGCTGGCAGACGGAGGCTGTTTGCAGTTAAAGGCTGAATCGTCAAGCTAAACTCAGCAGGTGTTTTGCCTAGCAATACTGCAAGTGCATGCTCTGCATTGGCTCGGTTACGAGCAATGTTCAGTGCATTGGTTTGAGCTGTAGCAAGTTCAGTCTGTGCGCGAGAAACATCTAATTCACTGACTAAACCATTTCTAAAACGTGTTTGAACTAAGTCTCTTGTCTCGCCAAGCAGTTTAATAGTGCGATTATAAATTGCTTGTTCAGCATCAAGCTGACGAATGAGAAAGTAACCTTGGGCAACATCTGCTTGTAAGGCTAAAAGTGCTGACTGATATAAAGCTTCTTGTTGCTGTACATCAGCTGTTGCTGCATTAACACTGCTGGCGATACGACCAAATAAATCGAGCTCATATGAAACATTCGCTTGAGCACGCCATAAGGTTTGTGCAGATGTATAGGTATTTTCATCTAAACCGAGTGAAGCTGGAGAAGGTTTTTGCCGAGTTGGCCCAAAGCCTGCACCAATACTTGGCAAGCGTTCAGCTTGTGCTGCTGAACGTAACGCACGTGAAGCCTGAATATTGGCCGCTGCTGCTTTAAGGTTTTGGTTGCCAGAAATGGCCTGTTGTTCAAGCTCATTCAATTGAGCATCATTAAAAACGCGCCACCATTCACCTCGAAGCTGCTGATCGGCGGGTTGGGCAATTTTCCAGTTATTATCCTCAAGTTTAGCGTCCGACTCTTTAAATTTGACGGGAACTATGACCTTTGCAGGTTGATATTCAGGTGCCAAAGAGCAGCCTGCAAGGAGCAGGCTTCCCATGAGTGAGGACAATAATAAGCTTTGTTTTGCTGTAGCCATCAAATATCCTCCTTAATGATCATGTGGGGTAGATAAAGGCGCTTCATGGACTGCTGCCGAATGCAATTTATGTTTACTGTTCAGTGTGCGAATCAGGACATAAAAGGCAGGGGTCAGAAATAAACCAAACAGTGTTACACCGATCATGCCGAAGAACACCGCAATACCCATGGCATGACGCATTTCAGAACCTGCACCAGTTGAGGTAACAAGTGGGACTACACCCATAATGAATGCAATAGAAGTCATTAAAATTGGACGTAAACGTAGACGACTTGCTTCAACAGCAGCTTTGAATGCAGTCGCACCTTGCATTTCAAGTTCCCGCGCAAATTCGACAATTAAGATGGCATTTTTACAGGCCAGTCCGACCAGCACCATTAGACCAATTTGGGTAAAGATGTTGTTATCTCCACCTGTCAGCCACACACCTGTTAGGGCCGCCAAAATCCCCATTGGTACAATTAAAATTACAGCTAAAGGTAAAGTTAGACTTTCATATTGAGCGGCTAAAACTAAGAACACCAGTAATACACTAATTGGGAATACCCAGAGTCCTGCATTACCAGCCAAGATTTTTTGGTAAGTTAAATCTGTCCATTCAAACTTAATACCACGTGGTAGAGTTTGAGCAGCAATACGTTCAACCGCAGCTTCTGCTTGGCTAGATGAATAACCCGGTGCAGGGCCACCGTTAATATCGGCTGATGTGTAACCGTTATAACGAACTACCATTTCTGGACCATAGGTTTGAGTTACATTCACCAATGAAGATAAAGGCACCATTTGTCCCGCACTGTTTCGGGTTTTAAGCTGCAAAATATCTTCAGGATTAGCACGGAAAGGGGCATCTGCCTGTGCTCGAACCTGATAAACACGTCCAAAGCGGTTAAAGTCGTTAACGTACTGAGAACCTAAATAAATCTGCATGGTGTTGAAAACATCTGTTACTGCAACACCTTGTTGTTTGGCTTTTACACGGTCCAGATCTACGTTAAGCTGAGGTACGTTAATTTGATAACTTGAGAACATTGGACCCAGTTCAGGGGCTGATTGTGCCGCTTTCATAAAGTTTTGTGCAGCATCGTTCAAGGCTGAATAACCTAAGGCACCTCTGTCTTCAAGTTGGAGTTTAAAGCCGCCCATGGTCCCTAAACCCATCACGGGTGGTGGTGGGAAAACCGCAATATAAGCATCTTGAATAGCTGAGTATTTCTGGTTTAAGGCACCAGCAATTGCATTTGCAGATAAGTCTTTAGCCTTACGTTCATCGAATGGCTTTAAGGTCACGAAGACAATACCGGCGCTTGAGCTGTTGGTAAAACCGTTAATTGATAGACCAGGGAAGGCAACTGCACTTTCTACACCAGGTTGTTTAAGTGCGGTGTCACTCATTTTACGAATGACTGCTTCGGTACGATCTAAAGACGCGCCATTTGGTAATTGAGCAAAGCTAATCAAATATTGTTTGTCTTGAGCGGGAACAAAGCCACCCGGAACAATATAAGAAATACCAACGGTTAAGCCTAGAAGTGCAGCATATACACCCATTGCCGATGCTTTATGGGAGATAACACGGCTTACGCCTTTACCATAGTTGTCTGACGCACGAGTAAATACGCGGTTAAACAGTGCAAAGAAACGTCCAAATACACGGTTCATAATGCGTGTTAATGCATCAGGTTTAGCATCATGTCCTTTCAGTAGCATGGCTGCTAAAGCAGGCGAGAGCGTCAGTGAGTTAAATGCCGAAATAACAGTTGAAATGGCAATGGTCATAGCAAATTGTTTATAAAATTGCCCTGTTAAGCCTGTCATGAAGGCAAGTGGAACGAACACGGCAACCAGCGTTAAAGCAATGGCAATAATCGGTCCGCTCACTTCTCTCATCGCGCGATAAGTTGCATCTCTTGGGCTTAAGCCTGCTTCAATATTCCTCTCGACATTTTCGACGACGACAATAGCGTCATCGACCACAATCCCGATGGCAAGTACCATCCCGAACAGTGAAAGTGCATTGATTGAGTAACCAAAAGCAAGCATGAGCGCGAATGTACCAATAATTGAAACTGGTACGGCAAGTAATGGAATGATTGAAGCACGCCATGTTTGTAAGAATAAAATAACAACCACAACAACCAGTGCAATCGCTTCAAGCAAGGTATGAACAACCGCTTTAATACTTGCACGTACGAACTGAGTCGGATCGTAAACAATGTCGTATTTAATTGAAGATGGGAAATCTTTTGAAAGTTCTTTCATCGTGCTACGCACTTGATCAGAAACTTGCAAAGCATTAGCACCCGGTGCTTGGAAAATTGGAATAGCAACCGCTTGTTTATTATCGAGTAATGAACGTAAGCCATATTGTGAAGCTGCAAGTTCAACACGAGCAACATCACCTAAGCGAGTGACAGCGCCATCTGGTGCAGTTTTTAAAATGATATCTGCGAATTCTTGCTCAGTGGTTAAACGACCTTGAGCATTTACTGAGAGTTGTACAGGAGAATTTGTTGGCGATGCACCAATGGTACCGGCTGCAACTTGAATGTTTTGTTCGCGGATTGCGCTCACAATTTCCGTTGCTGTGAGATTACGTTGCGCTACTTTTTGTGGGTCGAGCCACACACGCATTGCGTAGTCACCCGAACCAAATAAACCGACTTCACCTACACCTTGTAAGCGTGCCAAACGGTCTTTTACATTGAGCACCGCGTAGTTACGCAAGTAGGTCATGTCATAGCGATTATCTGGTGAAGTCAGATGCACAACCATGGTTAAAGTCGGTGAGCTTTTTAACGTAGTGACACCTAAACGTTGTACGTCTTCAGGCAAACGGGGCAATGCTTGCGACACACGGTTTTGAACCAATTGCTGAGCTTTGTCAGGGTCGATACCGAGCTTAAAGTTTACCGTAATGGTTAAGTTACCATCACTGTTTGCCTGAGATTGCATATATAGCATGTCTTCTACGCCGTTGATTGATTCTTCAAGCGGAGAGGCAACAGTTTCAGCAATCACTTTTGGGTTCGCACCCGGATATTGAGCACGTACCACCACAGATGGTGGAACAACTTCTGGATATTCTGAAATCGGTAATTTAAATACCGAAAGTAAACCGGCAAGTAAAATCAATACTGATAACACACCAGCAAAGATCGGCCGATCAATAAAGAATTTAGAAATATTCATATGTGATTAACCTTTTGCCGGAGTTGATGTTTTTTCTGTTGGCTTAGGTTGGGGAGGAGTAGCGTTAGCAGTGATTTGCGCATTCGGCATTGGAACGAGGTGCGGGGTAACAGGGTCACCCGGACGAATTCGCTGTAAACCATTCACCACAATACGGTCACCCGCTTGTAATCCGCTATTTACGATTTGCAAGCCATCTTGTTGTGTGCCAAGTTTTACTTCACGGTAAGCAGTCTGGTTTTTAGCATCCACCACAACAACAAAACGTTTATCTTGATCGACGCCGACCGCGGTTGGGCTAATCAGAATTGCTGAACGAGGTTGACCACCACCCAGACGGATTCGAGCATATAAACCCGGTAATAAAACTCCGTTTGGATTGTCGAAAGTCGCGCGAACACGAATCGTACCTGAGGTTGTATCTAGGTTATTGTCGATTGAGTTGATGACTCCTTCACGAGAAAACCCGGTTTCATTGGCAAGTCCCATATAGACAGGAACTTGTGCTGAATTACGCTGATTACTGATGTATTTCAGGTAAGTTTGTTCATCAACATCGAAAGATGCGTAGAGGCGAGATACAGACACTAAACTTGTTAAAACCTGTGCTCCGTTACCTGCAGAAACCACGTTGCCCACAGTCACTTCGGCACGAGAAATTCGACCACTGACTGGTGCAGTAATGCGCGTGTACTCAAGATTTAAGCGTGCAGATTGAACGGCTGCTCTAGCGGCTTGCAGATTGGCACTGGCTGAGCGTGCATCATTTTCAGCTAGATCTAGCTCTTGACGAGATACAGCATTACTTTGAATTAAACGTTGAATACGAGAAAGATTAGAACCTGTATAAGTCACTTGTGCTTCAGCTGAGGCGAGTTGAGCTTGGGCACGATTGAGTTCTGCTTCGAAAGGACGCGGATCAATGGTAAAAAGTAATTCGCCTTTTCTAACCAGACTGCCATCTTTGAAATGTACGGAAATGAGTTTACCTGAAACCTGTGGCCGAATATCGACTTGATCAATGGCTTCTAAGCGACCGGAATATTCTTGCCAATCGGTAATGGTTTTGCTGATGACATTAGAAATATCAACAGTAGCAGCTTGTTGAGCTGTGGTCGGTGCAGCTTTTGCATCGGCATTTTCATGTAAAAACATAAAACTGCCACCCGTTGCCAAAATGGCGACAAAGATGGCAGACAGCGCAAACTGTTTGCGGGAAAATGACATGAGGTGCTCCTACTTATTTGGATACCTGTTTTCAGACTTTTAATTATGGTCCGTATGGGAGAAACAGGGTTTATGGGATGGACGGAGCATAAAAGTTTGTCAATCACGAATAAATATATTAAATTCGATAACACTATTCGTATTTTTATAACAATTGATGTGTTTGAATGAAAAAATGCATTAATTGATAGGAGTGTGCGTGTGGATCTATTTCATGCCATGAAAGTATTTAACAAAGTTGTCGAAACAAATAGTTTCAGTTTAGCGGCTGACAGTTTAGGCCTACCGCGTGCTTCTGTGACTACAACCATTCAGGGTTTAGAAAAACATTTACAGGTTCGTTTATTAAACCGAACCACCCGTAAACTCAGTTTGACGCCAGATGGTGCGGTTTATTATGAACGTACTGCACGAATTTTAGCCGATGTCGAAGACGTTGAATCGACTTTTCATGATTCAGAACGTGGACCTCGAGGACGACTGCGCATTGATGTTAAAGCTTCAATCGGGCGGTTGATTCTGATTCCGATGCTGTGTGATTTTCATTCCAAATATCCTGATATTGATTTGGTGATTGGAATGAGTGATCGCCCCGTAGATCTGGTGCAAGATGCGGTGGACTGTGTCATTCGTATTGGTCAGTTGAAAGATTCAAGTTTGGTTGCACGTCGTATCGGAACAATTCAGTGTGTGACTGTTGCTGCACCTCGTTACTTGGCGGAACATGGCGAACCAAAAACTATTGATGATCTACAAAAACACCAAGTTGTGCATTACTTTAATAGTCGTACCGGACGCAATATCGACTGGGATTTTATGGTTGATGGGGAAATTCACAGCGTTGGCGTGAAAGGGCGCGTTTCTGTCAACGATGGCGATTCATATGTTGATTTGGCTGTACAGGGTTTTGGTTTAATTCAATGCCCATATTACATGGTGGGGAAACATCTAGAAGATGGCACACTCAAGGAAGTGCTGACTGAATGGTTGCCTGCACCTATGCCAATATCAGTCGTTTATCTACAAAACCGTCATTTATCTCCTAAAGTTCGTGTGTTTGTTGACTGGGTTGCTGAATTATTTGCAGGTTGTCCATTGCTGAGTGGTTGCTCAATGTCATTAGATCAAAAATGTGAATTTGCCAGTGCCAAAGAACATAACCATGAATACACCATTCGGACATTGGTTCAAAATGAAAATATGGCAGAGGCTTACACACTCAAAAACTAACTTAAAATTTGAGTGATTTTTCAACATTTAATGAGGTAATACGATCCGCTGTTTTGACATCTTCATAAATCCTTAATTTACTGGTATAGAAATTGCAATTATTTCGGCAGAAGAGTAATTTAGAAATTACTCAAGTTTTTATCACCTTATTTGGATTTTAAGGAGAAGCTTCAAGATGGCAAGCTTTATGAAAAAAATGTTCGTTTCAACAACCTTAGTTTTGGCTGCTGTTGCAACGAATGTTCAAGCAAAGGATTGGAAGGTGATTCGTTTTGGTACTGAGTCCTCTTATGCACCATTTGAATATAAAACATCGGATGGCAAGTTAACTGGTTTTGATGTTGATTTGGGTAATGCAATTTGTGCAAAACTCAAAGCCAAATGTGTTTGGGTTGAAAACTCTTTTGATGGGATGATTCCAGCACTTAAAGCGAAAAAATTTGACGGTATTCTTTCATCAATGACGGTGACTGATGAACGTGCGAAACAAATTTTGTTTAGTAGCAAAATCTACAACACGCCAACGCGTATGGTTGCAAAAAAAGGCTCACCGTTATTACCAACAGCTGCATCATTGAAAGGTAAGCGTGTAGGGGTACAACAGGGCACAATTCAAGAAACTTATGCTAAAACCTATTGGGCAACAAAAGGTGTAACCGTTGTACCTTACCCAGTCCAAGATTTGATTTATCAAGACATGATGTCAGGTCGTTTAGATGCAACTTTACAAGATGCAATCATGGTTGATGGTGCTTTCTTAAAACAACCAAAAGGCAAAAACTTTACTTTTGTCGGCAACAATGTGGTTGATGCAAAAACACTGGGTGTAGGTGCAGCGATCGGTTTACGCAAAGAAGATGCAGATTTGAAAGCGAATATTGACAAAGCTCTCGCAGCAATCATTGCGGATGGCACATACAAGAAACTCGAGAAAAAATATTTCTCCTTTAACATTTACTAATGATGTGAAAAATGTCGGCTTAATGCCGACATTTTAAAATCTATTCTCATCTCATCAATATTAGATATTGTTTTTAAGGAGAAGATGAGTCATGTTTTTATCTGGCTATGGGCCACTCCTTCTCAGCGGAACATGGATGACCATACAGCTTGCGCTGTTGTCACTTTTGCTTTCTGTCATTATTGGCTTAATTGGTGCGAGTTCAAAACTCTCTAATATTAAAGCTTTACGTTATATTGCGACCGCCTATACCACGCTTATTCGTAGCGTGCCTGATTTGGTAATTATGCTGCTGTTATTTTATAGCTTGCAGTTAGGTTTAAACCAAATTACTGAAGCACTGCAAATGGACCAGATTGATATCAACCCATTCGTGGCTGGTGTGATTACTTTAGCGTTCATTTATGGTGCATATTTTACCGAGACCTTTCGTGGTGCATTTCAATCGGTTCCAACGGGTCAAATTGAAGCAGCAAAGGCCTATGGTATGACCCCTTGGCAGGTTTTCCGACGTGTATTGTTCCCTCAAATGATGCGTTTTGCATTGCCTGGTATTGGTAACAACTGGCAAGTTTTGATTAAGGCTACCGCACTTGTTTCTATTATTGGCCTGACTGATATTGTAAAAATTACGCAAGATGCGGGTAGAAGTACCATGCAATTGTTCTTTTTCAGCATCGTGGCTGCTGCGATTTATTTGGCAATTACCACCGTGTCGAACCTGATTTTAATGTGGCTTGAACGTCGTTATTCTGCTGGTGTGAGGAAGGGACAATTATGATTGAAATCCTTCAACAATATTGGCAGGCATACCTTTGGACCGATGGCTTACAAATGACCGGTGTCGCGATGACTGCTTGGTTATTGGTGCTTTCTATTGGTATTGGCTTTGTGCTTGCCGTGCCTTTATCACTTGCACGAGTATCAGAAAATCTTTGGTTGCGTGGTCCAGTTTGGTTGTTTACCTACGTTTTTCGTGGCACACCACTGTACATCCAATTGCTGATTATTTATTCAGGTATTTACAGCTTTGATTACGTCCATGAACATCAGACGCTCGATGCATTTTTTCGAGAGGGCATAAATTGCACCATTTTGGCATTCGCGCTCAATACTGGTGCATATACGACTGAAATCTTCGCAGGAGCGATTCGTTCTATTCCACATGGCGAGATTGAAGCTGCCCAAGCTTTTGGAATGTCAAAATGGAAACTCTACACACGTATTATCATTCCATCGATGTTACGCCGTGCTTTGCCATTTTACGGTAACGAAGTCATTTTGATGTTGCATGCGACAACCATTGCATTTACAGCAACTGTTCCAGATATTTTAAAAATTGCGCGTGATGTAAATGCGGCAACCTATGACACCTTCAATGCTTTTGGGATTGCCGCGGTGTTATATGCGATGTTGGCATTTATTTTGATTTGGATATTTCGTAAGTTGGAAAAACGTTGGTTGGCATTTTTAAAGCCATCGAATCATTAGGAGACATAAATGGAACACGTTGCAAAACTAGTGATTCGTGATTTACACAAAACATTTGGCGATCATGAAGTACTGAAAGGGATATCACTTGATGCAAATGCTGGCGATGTGATTAGTATTATTGGTTCATCCGGTTCAGGTAAAAGTACCTTGCTGCGTTGTATCAACTTTTTAGAGCAACCGAGCAATGGCACCATTAAGCTCAATGGTGAAAAACTACGCACAGTCTTTGATAAAAAAGGCAATTTAAAAGTGGTTGATCCAAAGCAACTACAGAAAATGCGTACTCAACTGATGATGGTATTTCAGCACTTTAATTTATGGTCTCACATGACAGTGCTTGAAAATGTCATTGAAGGGCCAATTCATGTGCTTGGGGTAAAACGTGCTGAAGCAGAAGAGTGTGCACGGAAATATCTACGTAAAGTTGGATTGCCTGAAAGTGTTGAGAATAAATATCCAGCATTTTTATCTGGTGGTCAGCAGCAACGGGTAGCAATTGCTCGTGCTTTGGCAATGGAACCGGAAGTGATGCTATTTGATGAACCAACTAGTGCACTTGATCCTGAGTTGGTGGGTGAAGTACTCAAGGTTATGCAGAGTTTGGCTGAAGAAGGCCGTACCATGATTGTGGTGACACATGAAATGGGCTTTGCACGTCATGTGTCTAATCAAGTGATTTTCTTGCATCAAGGGAAAATTGAGGAACAGGGCCACCCTGATGAAGTACTCAACAATCCGAAAAGTGAGCGTTTAAAGCAATTTTTGACGGGCAGTTTGAAATAAGCTGTTTATACCGAGTAAGGTGAAATTTTTTAAAAAAGGATTCGCATCTTACTCGGTTGCTTTTTTAATTATATTTTATAGATGGGTATTTTTAGAAAACACATTAATAATGATAATACCTGCAATCATTAAAGTAAGACCAATACAGGCCGCCAAATCTAAATGCTGTTTGTAAAATATCCAGCCAATTGCAGAAATTAAAATAATACCTGCACCCGACCAAATGGCGTATGCAATTCCGATGGGAATCGTTTTTAGCGTAAGAGACAATAAATAAAAAGCAATTGCATAACCCACAACTGTAACGATGGATGGAATAGGAACAGTAAAACCTTGAGATGCTTTTAAAGCTGAAGTTGCAATGACTTCACAAGCAATCGCAATTGCTAAATAAAGATAAGACATGGGGAGCTGCGCCAGAATGAGTTTTAATCAATCTACATGAAATGTTGAAATGGTTTGGCAGTTTTAACGATTGTTTAATTTTTTTGGTACAAAATTACCAGTAAATCAAACTGAACTGATAAATTGATTTTATCACTAGCAAAGTGTTCTCAGCTATTTATTCATTTATTTAATCATTGATCTGCATAGTCATTTAAGAGGATCAGTAACTTTAGCCTGATCCTCGATAGTCTTTTTAAGAAATAGATTCGCTGAGTAAATTTAACCCTTTAAATTTCTCTAAAAGTTGCTCTTTATTCTCAATATGCGCAGGGTCTGGTTTTATGCAATCGATAGGGCAAACTGCCTTACATGTTGGCGCATCGTAAAAGCCTATACATTCGGTACAACGGTATGGATCAATTTCATAAACTTTGCTCCCTTCAAAAATGGCGATGTTAGGGCATTCAGGTAAGCACATATCACAGTTAATGCAGTCACTCGTAATCAAAAGTGCCATGTTTAACTCGCTGAATAAGCCAATGTAGATGCAGTAATACTTTCTTTCGCATGCGGCAAATTGCGTACGAGTAGGGCATAACTGATATCAACATCTTGTGAGAGTGGAATTTCAACGAAATGCCCAGAACCTTTAGCATCTGTAATTGGGTTACCTTTTAAATCACGCATTTCGGTTAAAGTAAAAGTGATGTTGCCTTGAGGCGTCATCAGCTCAAGTGAGTCGCCAACTAAAAAACGGTTTTTAACTTCAATGCGAATATAATCACCGTGACGTTCTAAAACCTCTCCACAAAATTGTTGATAGTCAAAATGTGATGAACCATCAGCATAATTTTGATATTCGCTATGCACATGACGTCTTAAAAAACCTTCGGTATAACCGCGATTTGCCAACCCTTCGAGCTGAGTCATTAAGCTTGGGTCAAATGGTTTACCTGTTAAAGCATCATCAATGGCTTTTCGATAAATTTGGGCAGTACGGGCACAGTAAAAATAGGATTTAGTACGGCCTTCAATTTTCAGTGAGGCGATGCCCATCTTGGTTAAACGATCTACATGCTGTACTGCACGTAAATCTTTAGAGTTCATAAAATAGGTGCCGTGTTCATCTTCTTCAGCAGCAAACATTTCTTTATCATTACGTTGTACAAGCAAAGTTTGAGCCGAGGTTGTCTCTGATTGTGCTGATGAGCAGCAAGACTTTTCTGAGGTGTTGAGCTGAGTAACTGGAATCACGTCGCCGTTTGCATCTTCTTGAGCTTCATGCAGTTTATAGTCCCAACGGCAAGCATTGGTACAAGCACCTTGGTTGGCATCACGTTTATTCATATATCCAGAAAGTAGGCAACGGCCTGAGTAGGCCATGCATAGTGCGCCATGTACAAAAACTTCGAGTTCAATATCTGGTACGTGTTGCTGGATTTCTTCGATTTCTTCTAATGATAACTCACGAGATAAAATGACACGGCTTAAACCGTAATCTTTCCAAAATTTAACAGTGGCCCAGTTAATGGCGTTGGCTTGAACCGACAAATGAATTTGCACATCAGGAAAATGCTCACGCACCATCATAATTAAGCCCGGGTCAGACATAATGAGCGCATCTGGCTGCATTGCTACAATCGGCTCAAGATCACGAATAAAGTTTTTTAATTTGCTGTTATGGGGTTGAATGTTCACCACAACATAAAACTTTTTACCCAAAGCATGCGCTTCATCAATTCCAATTTTTAAGTTGTCATGATCAAAAGCATTATTACGCACACGTAAGCTATAACGTGGTTGGCCTGCATATACTGCATCTGCACCATAGGCAAATGCATAGCGCATGTTTTTAAGTGAACCTGCGGGAGAGAGAAGCTCAGTTTTCATAAAATAAAAGGCATAAAAAATATATGGTTTTATTTTATTAACTCTGTATTTTTGATTCAACCTACTGAATTAGTAGGGATTTGACCAATATCTTTTTGCGCGGGTAGCATATTTTTTGCTAACTCTCCTAAGCGCATCAAAGCATTTAACATTTTAGGGTTTAATTCGAAACAC
This sequence comes from Acinetobacter sp. ACIN00229, assembly GCF_016106645.1. Lineage (NCBI taxonomy): Bacteria > Pseudomonadati > Pseudomonadota > Gammaproteobacteria > Moraxellales > Moraxellaceae > Acinetobacter > Acinetobacter sp. ACIN00229. Next base: position 90,423 of record NZ_JADWOM010000002.1, on the reverse strand, counting down.
GCTGCTATACGTAAACAATGACTAAAACGTTTATCAGCCGAACATAAAATTCCCGGCATGCATAAGATTTTTTCATCCATTGCCTGATGAAACAGTTCTAATGTATCGATAGATTCGGGTAACTCTAACCATAAAATAAATCCAGCTTGTGGGCGACTGACTCGAGTACCAAGTGGGAAATAACGACAAATATAAGATTTGATAGTGTCAATTTGTTGTTGATAGCGTTTTTTGAGCTGACGTAAATGCAGGTCATAACCACCATTTTCCAAGAAAAGTCCTAAGGTTTCGGTGAGTAAAGCGGGCTCGGCCACCGTTGTCGTAAATTTTAGTTGCTGCACAATATTACGGAAGCGCCCAGCTTCTAACCAACCGATTCGATAGTCGGGTGCTACAGTCTTGGTGTAGCTACTACATACCAACACCCATCCATTTTGATCAAATGCTTTAATGTTGGGTAAGAGAGGTTCGGCTAGTTGCAATTCGGCATACATCGCATCTTCAATAACAGGAACTTGAAAATGATTGGCTAGCTCTGCCAAGCGACGGCGGCTGCTTTCAGGCATGCTGAAACCGAGGGGATTGTGTCCTGTTGGAATCGTTAATATGGCTTGTACACTTTGAGATTTTAAGAGTTCTTCAAGTGTATCTAGACACATGCCTGTATGTGGCGAAGTGGGAACTTCTACAATTTTTCGGCCTAAATTATGAAGGAGTGGGTACAAATTATGAAAAGTCGGGATCTCAAGGGCGATGGTGTCACCCGCTTGAGTTGTTGCCATAATTGCGAGACTTAAAGCCTCCATGGTGCCATGAGTCAGCACAATATCATCTGCTGAAAGAAACATACCGAGTTGCAAGCTTCGTCTAGCAATTTGTGTGCGTAGTCGTGTTGACCCTGGTGGTAAGGTATAGCTTTTAAAAATATCTGGTTGTGTACGTAAAACTTGAGCAGTTAAGCGTTTTAAACGTTCAATCGGGTAGAAGTTTTCTCCTGAGGGGCAAGCTAGGGCCAAATTAATATAGGCTGGGTCCATTTGCTTTTTAACGATTTGTGCGAGGAAGCAGCTGATACCTGAAAGTGGCACTTTTTCTTCACTGACATAACGTTCTTCGAGTTCTAGCAAGTTTGAAGGTGCATGACAAACATAGTAACCAGATTGAGGACGAACAGAAATCAAACCTTGATCTTCAAGCTGACGATACGCTTCTTTTACGGTGTTAATGCTGACTTGATAATGGTTTGCACAGTCTCGTATTGAAGGTAGACGCGAACCAATAGGTTGCCTTCCATTATGGATTTGAAGTGTTAAGTCATCACTCACTTTTTTATATTTGTACATATCAATTCATTAAAAAGCCAAAGCAATGGGTACACTTTATAGTGATCTGTTATTTATCTCAAATATTGTGATTACTTTAGCTTGGTCCATTTAATCGAGTTTACACTTAAGAACTGTGTCTATTATTTTTAATAAAAACTGATACTGTAACCATTAAAGATATCTCAGTAAGATCAAAAGCATGGTGAGGATTTAAAACCATAATTTTTTAATATCAAAATGAGTAGGAGTGGGTCTATGTCCGTTGTAGCATTTAAACAAGTTGATGTTTTTACTTCACAAGCATTTAAGGGAAATCCTGTCGCGGTGATTATGGACGCTAGTACCTTAACATCTGAGCAAATGCAGGCGATTGCCAATTGGACCAATCTCTCTGAAACTACATTTGTACTGCCTGCTACAGATTCGCAAGCCGATTATCAGGTTCGAATTTTTACTCCGCAAAGTGAGTTGCCATTTGCAGGCCATCCTACAATCGGCACAGCCCATGCTTTACTTGAAGCTGGTCTAATTACTGCTAAAGAAGGAAAATTGGTACAGCAATGTGGTGCAGGTTTAGTTGCTCTTACGGTAAGTGAATTGAATCATATTTCCTTTGAACTACCACAACCTAAAATTACGCCATTAGATACTAAACAGACTCAAAAGTTGGCAGAGATTTTAAAATGTCAGATTGACACTCAATGGAATGCTGCATTGGTTGATGTTGGGGCGCGTTGGGTTGTATTACAAGCGGTTAATGCCGAAGCTGTTTTAGCGACTCAACCAGACTTCGCTGCTTTAAAACAACATGATTTAGAAATGAAAGTTGGTGGAGCGACGGTTTATGGTTTTTATGAAAATAATGATGAGCAAAAACATATAGAAGTTCGCTCATTTGCCCCTTCAATTGGAATAAATGAAGATCCAGTTTGTGGTAGTGGTAATGGTAGCGTAGCGTCTTTTATTCGTTACCATGGTATTTTGCCCGCACAAAATGATCAGGTACTTTCTTCACAAGGTTGCGTTTTAGGACGTGACGGACAGCTTCAACTTGAATTGCATCAGGATAAAATTTTAGTGGGTGGAACGGCTGTTACCTGCATTGATGGCACAATCAAGTTATAAAACAGATATAAAAAACCGAGGACTTTGCCTCGGTTTTTTAATTAGAAAAATCTTATTTTTCTACGAACGCACGTTCAATCACGTAGTCGCCCATTTCACCCATACGAGGTGATTCAACTAAACCGTGTTGGTCAAGTAACGCAGCAACGTCTTTTAAGAATGCAGGGCTACCGCAAAGCATTGCGCGGTCAGTTTCACGGTTAAAACGTGGTAAACCGATTTTTTCAAACAAAGCACCAGTTTCAATTGCAGTTGTTACACGGCCTTGAGTGTGGAAAGGTTCACGAGTTACTGTAGGGTAGTAAACAAGTTTGTCTTTAATACCTAACTCTTCAAAGAATTCATTTTTTGGAAGTTCATCCAAAATTAAATCTTGGTAAGCCAATTCAGAAATGTAGCGTGTACCATGAACAACAATTACTTTTTCAAAACGTTCGTAAGTTTCTGGGTCACGAATAATTGATAAGAATGGTGCAAGGCCAGTACCAGAAGATAATAGGTACAAGTTTTTACCCGGTAAAAGGTCATCATGAACCAAAGTACCTGTCGGTTTTTTAGAAATTAAGATTTCATCGCCAACTTGTACTTTTTGCAAAATTGAAGTTAAAGGACCATCTTGTACTTTAATTGAGAAAAATTCTAACTCTTCTTCGTAGTTTGCACTTGCAATCGAATACGCACGCATTAACGGTTTGCCATTCACTTCTAGTCCGATCATTACGAACTGACCATTTTTAAAACGTAAGCTAGTATCGCGTGTAGTTTTAAAACTGAAAAGTGTGTCATTCCAGTGGTGAACATGAGTAATGCGTTCGACGTTAAAAGCAGCCATTAAAGGTCTCGATCACGATTAAAAGAAAACAGATAGCTATTCTAATCTAATTTCATTCCCGATAAACTGAATATATTTAATTGTGTTTATAAGAAAAAGTGATGAACAATTCTGTCACCTTCCCCATAATTGGCCACATGTGTTCCCCATATCGTGAAAAATTTGGCATTCCACGCCAGCCTAATTTGGTAAATATTGAGTCTTATATTGATATGGTAGAACCTTATAATGACTTATTGGCATTTGAGGGAATTGAGCAGTTCAGTCATCTCTGGCTAGTTTGGCAGTTTCATGACAACAAAAATCAGGGGAGTGCCGATAAATTCCGTCCACAGGTTCGTCCACCACGTTTAGGTGGTAATGAGAAAATTGGGGTGTTTGCTACACGTAGCATGTATCGACCATCTCCAATCGGGCTTTCAGTTGTAAAACTGAATAAAGTGGAAAAAGTCGGTAAGTCTGTTCGAATCTATATCACAGGAAGTGATTTATTAAATGGCACTCCAATTTTAGATATCAAACCTTATATTCAATATTCTGATGCAATTATTGATTCAGAAAGTGGTTATGCACATGCAGAACCTGAACGTAAGTCAGTCGTTTGGTCAGAAGCTGCGTTAACAGCGCAAAAATATTTTCTGCAAAATAATGAAATGAATTCACAGTACATTGATGAGCTTGAGCAAGTTTTAGCTTTAGATCCTCGGCCTGCCTATCAAGAAGATGCTGAACGAATCTATAAAATGAAATTTTCAGACTTTGATATTCATTTTAAAGTCGATCAATTTGTAGTTACGGTCATTGATGTGGTGAAGACTTCTTAACTTGCACAGTAGAAATCTTTAAAACCAATGGATGTTGAGCCAAAGTAAACTAATAAATATAGCCATATGAATGAGTTGGGCGGGAACGAAAGCAAGGGCATAGCGTAGCCCGCCCGAAATTGCAGAGTTTACACTTTTGGCAAGCGCATGAACTGCAAAGCCTCCTAAAAATGCAATTAATAAAGGCGTCATATGGGTGCTATCAGGTTCACCTTGCACAATGACTGCCGCAATAGCTGCATGTATTTCAAATAAAGATGCGAGCAGAGTACCTGCGATTAACCCAGCATCGCCTAAAGAGATACTTAAGCCATAAACACCTGCCTGAATGAGGGTGAGTGTGCCTGCAATAATAATGGCCTCTTTTAAGCTGAACATTCTTGAGTCGAGTTCAGGCGAAGTTGTACTGGGCTCTGCTTTACGCAATAAAATGAAAGCCCAGATTGCTAAAACTGCTAATGCAATAACTGTAGGAAATATAATCAGCTTAAACCAAGCAAAGCTAATCCCAATCACAATAATTAAAGTTTGAATGAGTGTTGAAACACATGACATTAATGCAGCGCCTGCATTTGTAGTTGCATTGGCTCTGCCAGAGCGTACTTCTAAACCTAAACTGGCAATGGTCGCTGTACTGGAAACAAATCCCGAAGCTAAAGAAGACAGTAATAAAGCGTTTTTAGATGAGAGTAACCGTTTCGCAATATGGGCGAGTGCTTGTACAAATAAGATCAAAGTGAGTAATTTTAAAATCACATGCGGATTTAAAACTGGGCCCCAAAAGGGTTTATTGGGTACTAAAGGCAGTGCTATTAACAGCAAGGCAAGTAGAAAAATACCATCACGCAATTCCGATTCAGTAATCCACTGACTGGCAATGCCATGCATAGACTGCTTTGCCAATAAAATAATGGTCATGATTACGGCGAGTCCAGCGGCCAATGATATATTCCAAATGCAAAGTGCCCCGATAAAGTAAGTCATAATAAAGGCTAGTTCGGTGGTCACACCGGGGTCATTGGGCTGATTTTTGAGAGATACAATACTAATAGCCCCAATGAGAAGGGCACCTACAATTCCAATTTCAGTGCCGAATAAAAAACAGATGGCGCCTAATAGTGAACTAATTGCAAAAGAACGAAATCCGGCAAAAGTTTTGTATTCATGTTTAAGCTTACTTCGTTCACGTTCTAAACCAATTAATAAGCCACAACCGAGCGCCGCAGCAATAACGGTAATGAATTCTTCAAATGAAGTTGTTTGTAATGACATTGTCATTGGAAGCTCCATGTTACTTCCTCTTTGGTTTATTGTTATAAGTAGATTTGAATCGTTTTAAAAATCATATATTCACGTTCAGTTTATGCTTTTTATTATAGTGAGCATAGTATCTTTTTCAGACAAAGCCACAAACACAGTATTTTTATAAATATGAACTATGACGCAAAAAAATATTAAGTTGAGAATTGGTTTAATTATTTGAAGTTAAAGAATATTTAAAATTTAGTTTTAGCAAATTTGTGGTGAGCTAAATCAAAAATATCTCTGCTATATTATAAAAATATATTGGGGATAACGCATGAATACACATGTACAAATAGATACGTATTGGTGTCTAGAACAACTATTACAAGAAGGCCGGATTACAGAACGAGATAAATTACTGGTACAGTCAAGCCACCGCCAAAAAGACCAATTAAAGTGGCACCCATTACAGTGGATTGCACATTTTAATTTAAAAGATCAGCAGCACACACACGCTCATTTAAGTTTAAACCGCTTGTGTTTATGGTTTGCAGATCGGGTTCAGCTCCCTTTATTTGTGATTGATCCTTTAAAGGCAGATGTTAGTGCTTTAACGCAGGTAATGTCACAAGAGTTTGCTATTCGCAATCATATTTTAGCTGTTGAAATTCATGTCGATCGAATTGTGATTGGAACAGATCAACCATTTCAGACAGATTGGCTAAACAATTTAGAGCGGAGTCTGGCGCCTAAAAAAATTGAACGAGTATTACTTAACCCTGAACAGTTGCAACGCTATTTGCGCGAATATTATCAGGTCAGTCGTGCGGTAAATTCCGCTCAAAAAGATGCAGCTCATGAACGTGACACTAAAAATGTTGAAGCGCTTTTGCAGCTTGGCGATAGTCAGAACCCAGATGCGAATGATCAGCATATTGTGAAATTGGTTGACTGGATTTTACAATTTGCATTTGAGCAGAGTGCCAGTGATATTCACATGGAACCGCGTAAAGACAATGGTAAAGTCAGGTTTCGTATTGATGGTGTGTTGCACACCATTTATAACATGCCATCAAATACGCTGACTGCCGTAATTTCCCGAATTAAAATTTTAGGGCGTTTAAATGTAGCGGAAAAACGTAAACCGCAAGATGGTCGATTAAAAACACGGACACCTAAAGGTCAAGAAACTGAACTCCGTTTATCAACCTTACCAACAGCGTTTGGTGAGAAACTGGTCATGCGTATTTTTGATCCCGATGTGTTGGTACGTTCTTTTCATCAGCTTGGTTTTGAAGAGAGTTTATTACAACAGTGGCAGCAATTAACAAAAAATAGCCATGGGATTATTTTGGTTACTGGCCCCACAGGTTCAGGTAAAACCACAACGCTATATTCTTCGTTAAAGCAGCTTGCAACTGATCAGGTCAATGTCTGTACCATTGAAGATCCGATTGAAATGCTAGAGCCTAGTTTTAACCAAATGCAGGTCAATAACGCAATTGAATTAGGTTTTGCAGATGGTGTTCGTGCACTTATGCGACAAGATCCAGATATTATTATGATTGGGGAAATTCGCGATCAAGATACAGCAAATATGGCCATTCAGGCGGCACTTACAGGTCATTTGGTATTATCAACTTTACACACCAATGATGCGCCGTCCAGTTTGACTCGCTTGCATGATTTAGGTGTGCAGCCATTTTTAACAGCAGCAACTATTTTAGGTGTATTGGCTCAGCGTTTAGTGCGACAACTTTGTCCACACTGCAAACAGCAAACTCATATTAATGAGGATGAATGGCAACATTTAACATTCGACTACATTATGGACATGCCAGAAAAAGTTTATCAGGCAGTAGGGTGTGAACAATGTCGTCATACAGGCTATAAAGGGCGAGTCGGTATTTATGAGTTTATGCCAGTCAGTCTTGAGCTTAAGCATCTTATTAGTAGCCATATGAACTTAAATGATTTGAGAACGCAAACTAAAAAAGAAGGTATAGAACCCCTAAGAATTGCAGGTGCTCATAAAGTGATTGATGGTCTTACAACATTAGAAGAGGTATTGCGGGTTGTGCCATTAAATTAACTTTTTCTTAAGATTCACCTCATCTATGCCTGTTGTACTTACGCTATTCCAAGATGTGGTTAAAAAGGTGATCTTATGAAAATGCTTAAAGCGATACTAATGACTACGGGTCTAACAGTTACTGGTGTAGCTATGGCAAATACGCCTGTGAATCAGGCCGCAATTGCTCCAGCAACTCTGACAACTGTTAAGCACGCATTAACGGCAAAAGATAATACACCAGTCAAATTACATGGGCAGGTTGTAAAATCTTTAGGCGATGAAAAATATCAATTTCGTGACAAGACAGGTAGCATTACAGTTGATGTAGATGATGAGCTTTGGCAGGGGCGTCCTATTTCAGCAAATACAAATGTCACTCTAATTGGTGAAGTAGACATCGACTATAAACCTTTAAAACGTGTAGAAATTGAGGTGGATCAAGTTCAGTTCTAATTCATTGTTCTCTGAATCTACTACTTTTAGCCGCATTTAAATGATGCGGCTTTGCTTTTTTTATAAAGGCTTGGCAAGATTAAAACAGCATACAACAGGAAAAATAGATGAGAATTTTGCTTGCAGAAGATGATCGCTCTCAAGCTGAAAGTATTCAATCATGGTTAGAGTTAGATGGTTATCAGGTCGATTGGGTGGAAAGAGGTGATTATGCCCTTACGGCAATTGAGCAACATGACTATGACTGTATTTTACTTGATCGGGGACTGCCGCAATTAGCGGGTGAGAAAGTTCTAACAACGATCCGTTATAAACAAAAAAATGTTCCTGTTATTTTTATTACCGCACGTGACAGCATTCATGATCGCGTAGAAGGACTAGATTTAGGCGCAAATGATTATTTGGTTAAGCCTTTTAGTTTAGAAGAGCTCTCTGCTCGAATTCGCGCTCAATTGCGTAAACAAACTTTAAGTCAACAATCGATTTTAACGTGGGGTGATTTGCAACTTGATACACAAGCGAAAGTTGTATTAAGCGCTGGCAAGTCTATTGATTTAACGGCAAAAGAATTTCAAATATTGCGTAAGCTGATGGTTCATCCTGAACATATTATTACCCGTGATCAATTAGAAGAAGCACTCTATGCATGGGGTGAGGAAATTGAAAGTAACGCCATCGAAGTATTTATTTATCAGCTTCGAAAAAAAATCGGAAGTAGCTGCATTAAAACCATACGGGGACTAGGTTATCGTATGGGAGATTTAAAATGAAATCGAATCGCTCATCCTTGCAGTCACAACTGGTTAAAACCACAATGTGGAGTAGTGTGGTGGTGGGCTTGGTGGCTTTAAGCTTACTTACCATATTTTCTGTTTATCACAACATGTCAGTGCAAGACGAAATCATGGATGAAATTTCAGATACTTTGCTGGTTTCTGACCTTTCTAAACATTCTATGAAACAGTTTGATCAGCTCAGTGATGAATTTGATATTCAGTATGAGTTATTAAGCTCTGGGCAATTACTTACTCATTCTCATAGTTATCAACATGAACTTTTTGAACAAGGAAAGTTATCTGAAGGTTTTTCATATTTTTGGTTTGATGGTCAATTATGGCGTAGTCTGGCTGCACAACAAGAAGACTCTCAACTAGAAGTTGAAGTCTTTCAGCCAATGAGTACACGTATTGAAGAAGTACTCAAAGCACTTGCAGGCTATAGCGGTCTTATGGTGTTGTTCTGGTTGCTGCAATGGGTCATTGTAAGTTGGCGTACCGAGCAACAATTGGCTGCGCTAAATTTACTTTCTATACGTATTGCCCAAAAAACAGCTTCAAATTTAGAACCAATTCAAGACCCAGATGTCATTACCGAAATTCAGCCTGTGATTGATGCTTTAAACCAATTACTTGCAAGATTGCAAAGAGCATTAGTGGCTGAGCAGCGTTTTACAGCAGATGCTTCCCATGAACTACGTTCTCCATTATCTGCCATACAAATGCGCCTTCAAGTTTTACAGCGTAAATATCAACATGTTCCAGAACTTCATCAGGACTTTGAGCGGATACAAGAAGACGTTTCAAGAAGTACAAAAGTACTTGAAAACTTACTGCTTCTGGCTCGCCTAGAACCCAATGAAGCAGAGCAGCCACAACTTCCTAAAACAGTTATCGATTTAAATTATTTATTGGCTAGAGTCATTGAAACTGTAACTTTAGATGCGCATGCTAAACAGATGTTGATAGAGACAAATACCTTATCGACAGAAACTAAAACCTTTGCGAATGAAGAATTACTGTTTATTGCTTTTAGAAATTTATTTGATAATGCCATTCGTTATAGTCCAAATTTAGGTTCTATTCATGTTGAGATTAGTCAGGACGAACAGCAAATTAAGGTCGCTATAGAAGATACAGGAAATGGTGTAGATGATGAGGTATTGCAACGCTTAGGACAGCGTTTTTTTCGAGTATTAGGTACTCAGCAGCAAGGTTCAGGATTGGGAATTTCAATTACACGAAAAATTATTGAATTGCACAATGGTGAATTGCGTTTTATGCATGCTGAACAGGGTGGTTTGAGGGTAGAGGTTAATCTTCCATTATAAAAAATAGCATGGTTACCCATGCTATCCATTTTTTGTTTTCCCACGAATATTATTGAAACGCGAGTGTATTTTTTATTTAGTTAAAATTAGGCGATTATTGCGAGTGAGGCGTAAACGATATTCCTCGCCAGCATGCATAATGCGGATTTCACGGCCTAATGCAAAGAGGTTGTTAGAATGTAACATTGGTAAGGCATGAGCTGTTTCATTGTTACGAGTAAATAAGCTAAAAGGTGCGTTCATTTGTTGTGCTCCGTGGTATGTTCTTGAACGATTTAAATGATAATCATTATCGAATAGATCTGTCAATGAGATTTTCAAGATTTTATAAAATGATAAAATTTGCTTACACTTGAGAAAAGTTTTAGAGAGTAAAAAAATGCCCAAACCAATCGTCGATGTCGCTATAGCAATCTTGATCCATCGTGGAAAAATACTAGTTGGATGGCGCGAAGAGCAGCAGCATCAAGGTGGAAAGCATGAGTTTCCGGGCGGGAAAGTTGAGCAAGGTGAAACACCCGAAGAAGCCTGTCGCCGTGAAATCTATGAAGAAGTGGGTATTGGTTTAAAAGATTGGCATCAATTTGATTATATTCATCATGAATATGACGACATTATTGTCAATTTACATTTATTCCATAGTTATGTGCCTGATGAACTATTAAATCTTATTCATCAACCATGGGCATGGTACACACGTGAACAATTACTTCACTTGAACTTTCCAAAAGCCAATAAAGACATCATAAAAAGATTGTATTGGCCGCATTTTATTAAAATTAGCCCTACGCTGACACCAGTCGAAAATGATGACACTTTAGTGTATTTACGTAGTGAAAAAGATAGTTTTGATCAGGCAGATCTAGAAAAGTTAGCTCTTTTAGATACCGATCAGCTTTCAAAATTAATCGTGAATGTCGATGCTTGGCACAAGCTAAAACCTGATTTAAAAACTCATATAAAAACAGTGCATCTTAAGCAATCCCAATTAATGAGTTTGCATAAAGGCGACTTGGAAGTGGGAGTGCGTTTTATTGCTGCTTGCCACGATGCAGTTTCTTTACAGCATGCTCAGCAAATTGGCTGTGATGCTGTTTTTGTAAGTCCTGTCAAAGTAACAGAGACCCATCCATATGCGAGCGCATTAGGGTGGGATCGTTTAACTGACTTGATTGAGAAATGCCAGATTCCCGTATTCGCTTTGGGAGGCATGAGTCCTGATGATTTAGCCACAGCACAACAACATGGTGCGTATGGCTTGGCGGGTATCCGTAATTTTTAATAAAACACAAAAGCGTTAAAAGTTAGAGGGCTTTTAATGCTTGTTGCGCTTCTTGAACAGTTTTTGGATTATTACGTTGTTGCCCAGCTTTTAAAATAGTTAGCCAAAGCTGTTTTTTCATTGCTTGGCTCTGAGCAAAGCTTAAACCACGTCGTGCTAAAGACTCAGCATTAGAATATTGCTGTTTATGATTTGCAGTAAGTGCAAGAAATAAATAGGTCTCAGCTGCTTGAGGTGCTAAACGCTGTGCCTGAAGTGCATAGCGTTCAGCCTCTGACCATTGCTGGTTTTTATAAGCCTGCTGTGTTTTTTGCATTAAGACTTTAAATGCAGGTAACTGGCTGCCATCATCACTAAAATGTTGAGGCTTTTTCTGTTGAGGAACGATCACCTGTAAATTTTTGCGTTGAATTTCCGGATGATCATAAGGTGTAATTTTTACACCCGATGGAGTTTCCGTCTTTTTGACTGGAGGAGTAGGTGTTTTCTCTTTGGAGTCAGAATGATCAGGCAAAGTTGTACAGCCGACCATAAGAACAGCACCAATATAAAAAACACCTTTCTTCAACATATCCTAATTTCCTGTTTACGCTTAGTTGTTATAACTACCACTTGAAATTACACGTGAGTTATTTGACAGATCTTGTTGCATCTGATTTTCACTTTCACGAATATAACTGTCGGTATTATCATCCTGAGAGTCAGGCGTTGTGTTATCACTTTGTGGCGTATATGTTGGATCAACTTGATAATAAGGTGCTCCACATGACGTAGCACGGTGCGGAACCGTATGTGTTAGCATCGGAATATACATAGCGCCATCACAAGCCTGAGCAGATAAATCACCTGTTGCACGATCAATCCACTGCCACTGTACAGTGTCTGGTTGACGTATATTCACAGGAGTTTGACGTAACTGTTTCATCACGTTAGTCCATACTGGCAATGCACCAGATGAACCAGTTAAGCCTGTTACTTTGTTGTCATCTAAACCTAACCATACTACAGCGACATGGTTACCCGAATAACCTGCAAACCATGAGTCACGTGTATCGTTAGTCGTACCTGATTTACCCGCCAACTTTAAAGCTGGAGATAAGCTACTATAGGCTGAACGCCCAGTACCCGAAGACATGACCTGTTGTAAACCATAGTTCATGATATAGCCAACTGCTGGATCAATCGTTTGTTGAACATTCAGGCCATAACGGTCAAGTAAACGGCCATTCGCATCTACCACAGATCGAATTGCACGAGTTGGATATTTAAAACCGCCTGTAGCGAAGTTTTCATAGATTCCGAGTACTTCCATTGGTGACATATTGACTGCCCCAAGGAAAATAGAAGGGTAGGCAGGAATCGTTGATTCAACACCAAACTTTCTTAGATTATTGGTAAATGTTGATAAACCAAACTCTTGACCCAAACGTACAGCAGAAAGGTTATATGAGTTTGCTAATGCTTCACTCAGACTTACTACACCATGTCCACCACCACTATAGTTTTTAGGTGTCCAGCTTTTACCGCCGTCTACAGGAACACTGATTGGAGTATCTTCAATTTGGCTTGCCCAGTTATAACGTCCAGATTCAATCGCACTCAAATAAATTACAGGTTTCAATAAAGAACCGACTTGGCGTTTTGCATCTAAAGCACGGTTAAAACCAGTAAAGTCTTGTGTAGAGCCAACTGCTGCAACGAGTTCACCATTTTCAGGATGAGCAATTAGTACAGCACCTTGTAGGTTTTTCAAACGTGCTGGGTTGCTGTTTGCTAAGCGATCTACTGAAGCTTTAAACGCATTTTGAACTTGAGTTTGAGTAATTGGGTCTAAGGTCGTAAAAATACGTAAGCCCTGATTGGTTAAATCACTTTCTTGATATTCTGTACGCAACTGACGACGCACAATATCTAAAAAGTCTGGGAATTTTGCAGGTCCTAAACTTGGTTTACTTAATACATTTAAAGGACGTGCAATTTCATCTTCATATTCGGCTTGAGTTAAATAACCCATCACACGCATGTTGTTTAATACGGTATCGCGGCGTTTTTTTGCACCTTCAGGGTTTTTCCAAGGATTATATAAAGAAGGGCCTTGTACCAAACCTACTAAATAAGCTTGTTGGGCAACGCTAAGTTCACGTAATGGTAAACCAAAATAAAATTGTGAAGCCAAACCATAGCCATTAATTGAGTAGCTACCATTTTGGCCAAGATTCACTTCATTTAAATAGGCTTCTAAAATTTCATCTTTGCTGTAATGCAGCTCGATGAGCAAAGCCATTAAAGCCTCATTAACTTTACGTTTTAATGTACGCTCAGGTGTGAGATAGAAGTTTTTAACTAATTGTTGAGTCAGGGTTGAGCCACCTTGACGCTTTCCACCCGTGATATTACTCACTAGTGCACGAGCCGTACCGCGAATTGAAATACCATGATGATGATAAAAATTGCGGTCTTCTGTAGAAATTAAAGCTTCAATAAGTGGTTTAGGGACATTATTCAGTTTAATGAGTACACGGTCTTCATTGTGTTGAGGATAAATTCCTCCAATGAGTAACGGTTCTAAGCGTGCAACGCCAGTTGAAGAAGGTTTGGTACTTCGAACTTCAACAACTTGATCATTTGCAAAACTTAACTCTAAGACTTGTTCAGGTTCAACACTGTCACCGTAGTCAAAGCCACGTGTGTGAATATACATGTTGCTGCCTTGAGCAACATAACTTCCAGACTTGTCATAATTACTTGAAGTTTTGTAACCCAGTAGCTTCAATTCTTGAGTGAAATTTGCTTGGGAAATAGGCGCGTTGTTATAAATTTCCAGAGGACGTGCAAACACTTTGGCAGGAATATCCCACCGTTGTCCTTCAAATTTTTCACGGATAATATTATCTAAACGAATCAGATAGATACTAAGAGCAATAAAAGCACCAATGACCAAAATGGAAAAGATTAGTGCAAAGAAACCGATACCACGTTCAAACTTCATAAAAATGAGATAAAACCCTAACAATGCCTGTAATGATGCGATAGCTTGTCATCAATTTGCAATGATAAAACTGTGAATAATTGGAAAACTTAGATTGAATTTTACAGCATCTTGTAGTTATGTTTTTTTAAATTAATCAGGTTAATGTTATTATAGGCAAGTATCGCAGCGGAGCTTACTCATTCGTGCAAATTTCACATAAGTCCTTCAGAAACGTCGGGTTAATCGGTCGACCAGATAAATCATCAGTTGTAGAAACACTATGTTTAATTCATGATCATTTATTGAACCTAGGTTTAAACCCCATTTTTGATCAGGAAACTGCTGAATTAGTCCCTTATGATCATGCACAGGTAGTAAGTCGTCATTTATTAGGTGAAGTTGCTGATTTAGTTATTGTAGTTGGCGGGGACGGTTCTTTACTCCATGCAGCAAGAGCTTTGGTTCGTTACAATACACCTGTTATTGGTATCAACCGTGGGAGATTAGGTTTTTTAACCGATATCAAACCGTCAGAAGCGATTTTTAAACTTGACCAAGTGCTTCAAGGGCATTTTCAACTTGATCGCCGTTTCTTACTTGAAATGGAAGTGCGAACAAATGGCGAAGTCATTTATGATGCCATTGCTTTAAATGATGTCGTTTTGCATTCGGGTAAGTCGGTCCACATGATTGACTTTGAACTCAACATTGATGGCCAATATGTTTATCGCCAGCATAGTGATGGTTTAATTGTTTCGACTCCAACTGGATCAACGGCTTATGCGTTGTCAGGTGGTGGACCAATTTTACATCCAAGTATGGATGCGATTGCATTAGTTCCAATGCATCCTCACACATTGTCATCACGTCCCATCGTAGTCGGTGGACAAAGCGAAATTAAGATTGTTATTCGCGAAAATCGGGTGTTACCAATGGTGAGTGCAGATGGCCAACATAGCATATCGCTCAATGTTGGAGATAGTTTACACATCCGTAAACATCCATTTAAATTAAGTTTATTGCATCCACCAGGTTATGATTTTTATATGGCCTGCCGTACCAAACTTGGTTGGAACCAAGATTTTGAATCTTTCCAAAGAGATGAATCATGAATATTGAACAAATGCTATCTATTTTAAACCCTGAGATTGTAGAGCGTTTAAAAACAGCAGTAGAAATTGGTAAATGGCCAAATGGCGTTGTTTTAACAAAAGAGCAGCGTGAAACTTGTATGCAAGCTGTAATTGCTTGGGAGTTAAAGAACTTACCAGAAGAGCAGCGTAGTGGTTATATTGACCGCGGTACGAAAGAAGAAGGTGAGGTTTGTGAAGATGATCACCACAAACATGAGCCAGAATTTAAACCAATTCGTTTTGTTTAAAACCGCATTTTAGAATAAAAGAATAAATCGTATTAGCATTTGCTATCGCGTCGGCGACAAGGATGTCGCCTGTTGAGCAACAGTACAAGAACGTACTGTTTGCTCAACGAAAGATTTTTGTTACTTTTCATCTTTGAAAAGTAAGTATTGCCTATACGCAACAATATCGAAGAGACATAGCGTATAAGGCTGTATGAACTAAATTTTATCTTTTAGCCCTGAATTTCTTGTTTCCCATAATACTTTTGCTTTTTGCATTGCCTCATCAAAACTAGCAACAACTCCCATGGTATATAGCGCAATTCCCATTGTTTCTGTTACTGCCATTTCACCGTATTCATGGTGCTGCTGACCAAGCCATACTGCTTTGAAAGTTGCTAAATCTAATTCTTCTTCGGTTGGACTACGTTCAGGCGTGAGTTTTGGTAACTCGTGTTCATAAAGCTCACCATTTTTAATACCACAAATGAGTGTTTTAGCATCTGGATTTCGCTCAAATTCACCGCCTTCACCTTTAATGACAGCACTATTTTGATAGCCTAAGCGCAGTGCACTATGTTGATGAGAGGTTCTATAAGCGGGATGGAAGATAGCTTGTAAGGTGGCTTTAGCATTAAAAGGATTAATTAAACGGGCTAAAGTATGAATAGGTGAGCGTAATCCCATTACATTTCTTAAAGAAATTAGTTCACTTAAAACCGGTGAAATCACATCTAGTGGTAAGTAGGCAAAATTTTGCTCTGCTAGTTGTGTTCGTACTTCTTGTTCAGAATGACAAATTTGATAACCCAGATATTCTAAAACTTGCTCGGTATAGACGCGGTTAAGCGTGTGGCCTGATGCACCATGCATAACAATCTTATAACCATGTTGGGCAAGCGTAAGAGCTGCTAACAAAAACCATGGGTAATGTTTACGTTTACCCGCATAAGATGACCAGTCTAAATCAACGTCTAAAGGTTGAAAATTGAGTTGATCTCTAGTGGCTTGAACAAATCCCGCGAGTTCATCAATAGATTCTTCTTTAACACGAAGTAGCATTAAAAAAGCACCTAACTGAACATCAAGCACTTCACCTTTTAAAATCATGCTAAATGCTTGATAAGCTTCTTCATAGCTTAAAGAGCGTGAACCACTTTTTCCCTTACCTAAAATACGGACATATTGAGCGAATGGGTGTTCAGCATCTTTATAGATATTACGTTTAGTATTCATCGTAGTTCAAAAACAATAAAAATGATGGGATGTAGGCAGCTCAAAATGAAATGTCCACAAGTATTTAATCAATATGACATAAAAAACTGTCGAAAAAATATCAAAAGTGTTTCTTATACTAAAGTCTTAAGGCTGCATGAGTGTTTTTTGCGCGTATTAGCTAAAAATTTAACCGAATCATTATTTAATTCGAGTACACTTTCTCGTGCTTTTTTGAGCACTCATATCATAATTTTCTGTGATTCTCCTATATCTTCAGCTTTTTATTGAAAAAGTAAGAGGTTATTTCTAACTACTCAAAGTGGTTAGAAACTTCAGGTATTCTCCTGTTTTAGAAAACAACTTTTTTTGTTTTCATTGAGGTAGTAGGAAGGTTTTTTGTTTACAAAGAACCGTTTCCCTTTTGCGGTGTTCATGTGAAAGGTTAGGGCTGTGTATTCGTAAAGAATAGACGTTTCATTTTGGTATTTCCAACGGACTTGGAAATATAGATTGAAGTAAAGTTATGGCTAAAAAACCGATTTATAAATCACTTTATTTTCAGGTGATTATTGCGATTATTGCGGGTGTTTTGGTAGGGCATTTTTCCCCAAGCTCAACGCAAATTGTCAATGGTGTTGAACAGCATATCCCAGGTTTAGGTGAGAAACTCAAGCCATTAGGTGATGCCTTTATTCGTTTGATCAAGATGATCATCGCTCCAGTTATTTTCTGTACCGTGGTCAGCGGTATTGCTGGCATGGAAAGCATGAAGTCAGTCGGAAAAACTGGCGGCGTCGCGTTGTTATACTTTGAAGTTGTTTCAACAATTGCACTTCTGATTGGCCTTGTTGTAATTAACATTGCTAAACCGGGTGTAGGGATGAATATTGACCCTACAACTCTAGACACCTCGGGCATTCAAAAATACGTCAGTTCTGGTGAGTCACAATCTACCATTGATTTCTTAATGCACATCATTCCAGATACGGTTGTTGGCGCATTTGCAAATGGTGAAATCTTACAAGTCCTTCTTTTTGCAATTCTCTTTGGTTTTGCTTTACATAAGTTAGGTGATGCAGGACGTCCAGTTTTAAAATTTATTGATCAAGTTGCACATGTGTTCTTTAACATTGTGAACATGATTATGAAACTGGCTCCGATTGGTGCATTCGGTGCAATGGCATTCACCATTGGTAAATATGGCGTTGGTTCACTTGTACAATTAGGGCAATTAATTCTCTGCTTCTATGTTACGTGTCTACTCTTTATCTTCTTGATTTTGGGTACAATCAGCCGTATGAGTGGATTCAGTATCCTCAAAATGATTCGCATGATTCGTGAAGAGTTATTAATTGTACTTGGTACATCTTCTTCTGAATCTGTTTTACCTCGCATGTTGCGTAAACTCGAAATTGCAGGTTGTGAAAAGTCTGTAGTCGGTTTGGTTATTCCAACAGGTTATTCATTTAACCTAGATGGAACGTCAATTTATTTGACTATGGCAGCAATCTTTATTGCTCAGGCAACGAATACTCAGCTTGATATTCAACATCAGATTACTTTGTTATTAGTACTCTTAATCTCATCTAAGGGTGCGGCGGGTGTAACTGGATCTGGCTTTATTGTTATGGCGGCAACTTTGTCTGCTGTTGGACATATTCCGGTTGCAGGTTTGGCATTGATTTTAGGTATTGACCGTTTCATGTCAGAAGCACGTGCTTTAACTAACCTTGTTGGTAACTCTTTAGCGACAATTGTTGTTGCGAAATGGGTTGGTGCTTTAGATAAAGATAAGCTTAATGATGCTTTAAATAATCCAGATGAAGTCGACAGAAAAATGATGGAACCAAAAAGTCCTCAAGTCGCTGAAGGTCTAGATTAATTCAAATAAACCTATATAAAAAAGGAAGCTAAAGCTTCCTTTTTTATTGGCTGACTGAAAAGTACAGTTTTAATGAGCAGCTATGCCATGACAGTTGCTAAAAAAATGATTAGCATGCACAGCAATGAGATTCGATAAAACAATAAAGCTGAAGGAAAATATTATGTTGGCATACGATGCAGATTTAGAATTATTCCGTGATAATTTTAAACGTTTTATGAGTGAGCATATTGCGCCTCACTACGACCAATGGGAACGCGAAGGAATCATGCCTCGTTCAGTTTGGAATCAACTGGGTGAAAATGGCTATTTATGTGTAGATGTTCCAGAAGAGTATGGTGGTTATGGGGTTCCAACTTACTATTCATTAATGTTAGTTGAAGAATCTGCACGTGCTGGTTTTTGTGCATTATCAACAGCTATTTCTTGCCACTCTGAAATTGCTGCACCGTATATTTTACATATCGGGACAGAAGAGCAAAAACAATATTGGTTACCGAAAATGGTAACAGGTGAAGTTGTTGGTGCAATTGGTATGACTGAACCTGGAGCAGGTTCGGATTTACAATCAATGCGTACCAGCGCCATCTTGCAAGACGAGCACTATTTATTAAATGGTTCAAAAACATTTATTTCAAATGGACAGCATGCTGATCTTGTTGTGCTTGCAGTAAAAACTGATCCCCAAGCCCGTGCGAAAGGTGTGTCATTATTATTGGCAGATACACATCTGGAAGGCTTTAAAAAAGGCACAAATCTCGACAAAATCGGCCTGCATTCTCAAGACACATCTGAGCTGTTTTTTGACAATGTGAAAGTACCTAAAAACCAATTACTTGGTCAAGCTGGGCAAGGTTTTGCTTATTTAATGCAAGAGTTACCGCGTGAACGTACTGCAATTGCATCTACTGCAATTGGGGCAATTCGCGGTGCGATTGATTTGGCAACAGCTTATGTAAAAGAGCGCCAAGCATTTGGTCAACCCATTTCACAATTCCAAAATACACGTTTTGTTTTAGCACAAGCAAAAATTGATGAGCTTGCTACAGCAGCTTTTTATGAAAGAAACGTTGCCTTATATCAAGAAGGCAAATTAGATGTAGAAACAGCTGCGGCATTGAAAAGTTTCAGTAGTGATATGCAAATGAAGGTCGCAGATAACTTACTCCAACTTTTTGGTGGTTATGGTTATATGACTGAATATCCAATTTCACGTTTCTTTGTAGATGCCCGTATCCAACGTATTTACGGTGGTACAAATGAAATTATGAAAGAAATCGTAGCGCGTGGATTAATTGGCAAAGCCTAATTAAGCAGAGAAAAAACAGCCTGTCTTAGAACAGGCTGTTTTGTTTTTAACTATTTAGTCTTCTGTTGAATGACAGGATAGTTTTGTTGTTTCGGTAATTGCTGTAATGCATGATTCATCTTTCTTAAAAACTCATCTGCTTCATCTTGATGAAATGAATCTTCGGTGTATTCACTACGTTCTTGAAAGACGACACCACAACCAGTTATTTTCATATTTTCAGGATTAAATGACCAGTCATTTGGATTCTTTAAGTTAATGTTTAAATCACTTTCACAGCTTTTCCATAAACGTAAAAAATCATTTGATAATTCTGCTTTAAATCCTCGTGCTGGATAGACCGAGAAGCCTTTCATTTCGGGATTAGAAAACTGTATAAACATGTCTACTGGCATACCGCCCCAAATGATTGCTGTATTTTCTGGTAAAGCAATGCCTGATAAATTTTTCTCTTTTAAAGCATGTGTTTGCTCAAATTTCTGCCTGAAATTTTGCGACTGATAGGTGAGCTTGGTTTGGGGTAGGATTGGAATACCACGAACTTGATTACTGACAGTTGTCATATAGTACGGAGAATTATCAGTACCATTGCATCCTGCGATTAAGGGGCAACCGCCACAAGCCGTTAAACTAAAACTTGTAAGACCCAGTAAGCCTAAAACAATAATTTTATTCATTCTATTTTACTGTTGTTATGACATATGGGGTCAGTATAACCAATCTATGCTTTAAGAGGTCTATCTTTAAGAACAACGAAATAATCATCTTTAAATGTAATTATGTTTTTACTTGGCTGGCTGCTGTGATGGCCCATCAAATAAAGATTTACAGCTTTCTAGGTCTTTGCACGAAGCAAACATAAGTGCTTTAGGTAGACTTGCATACAAATTTGTAATGTGTTGTTCAGCTGGGTTATAAAAATGCCAATAACTAAATTGATCTGAACGTTTATTTTCCAGAGCTTTAAAGAAATCTGTTTCGTTAAATTTATTATCAAATTGAGTACGAGGCCCGCCTTGTTCATGTGTACCGACTGTGGTCAAAAGCATTGGAGAATTACTTTGTTTTTGACTTTGCCAATGATTTAACTGTTGAAATAACATGCCTTGATCAAACCAAAGAGAAGGGCTTGCAGCAAAGTAACGCTGAAACGCATCTGGCTTTTGAAAAAAATGATAAAGAACCAACAAGCCACCAAAAGAATGTCCATATAGACTCTGTTGTTGACTATTAACTGGAAACTGTTTTGCAATTGGAGGCTTGAGTTCGCTATTTAAAAAAGCAATAAACTGATCAGCACCCCCATATTTATATTTACCATGTGCTTGAAATTCAGCAGAAGGTTTTGGTGTGTAATCATAAGCGCGTTTTTGCACATCAAAAGTTTTTTGCTGCGGGTAACCAACCGCGACGATCATGAGTGGGTCTAGGCCTAATTTTGCTGAACCTGCACCAATAGATTGGGCAATATTGGCAGCACTTGGGAATGTTGCATTGCCATCTAATATATAAAGTACTGGATAACCATGTTGGGGTGGGGCAACGGGTGGTTTATAGATTTGAATAAGGTAATCATGGCCTGTATTTTTAGATTTAATTTGAAATTGGGCCTGATTATTTTGAAAAACGATTTTTGGTTGATTTTGTGTGGAAGTTTGAGCCAATACAGAGCCACTTATTAATGGGCTTAAAAGGAAACAGCAAGGTAAAAAGAAAAATGATTTATGCATAATGAGGAATAATAAAATTTACTACACAAATGATAAATGAAAATCATTATCAAATAAAGTAATTCAAGGAATGTACGCAAAAAGGTTAATGAAAAAAGCTCTTACAGCCATATTGCCTAACAAATCAAAGCAGACTATTGTTATACTCTCGTTTAAAAGATGATTTTACTGAGGCTGCATTCTAATGATCAACGATGATCAAAACAAAACGACTTCTCTTAGTTTAGAACAAATTCGCGAAGATATTGATAGCGTGGATCAACAGATTCAAGAATTATTAAATCGACGCGCAAGCCTTGCTGAAGCTGTTGCGAAAGCTAAATTTGCTTCCGAAGAGAATCCTTTGTTTTATCGTCCTGAACGTGAAGCGCAGGTCTTACGTAAAGTTATGGAGCGTAACCAAGGTCCTTTGTCTGATGTAACCATGGCACGTTTGTTCCGTGAAATTATGTCTGCTTGCCTTGCTTTAGAAGCGCCGCAAAGTATTGCATTTTTAGGGCCAGAAGGTACTTTTACTCAATCTGCTGTGCTTAAGCATTTTGGTAAAGATGCGGTTGTACGCCCGCTTCCAACGATTGATGAAGTCTTCCGTGAAGTGGAAGCAGGTAGTGCACATTACGGTGTAGTTCCAGTTGAGAACTCATCTGAAGGTGTTGTAAACCATACTTTAGATTGCTTTAAAACATCGAATTTAAATGTGATTGGTGAAGTTGAATTACGTATTCATCATCAATTTCTTGTTTCTGAAAATACACGTAAAGACAGTATCAAGCAGATTTATGCTCATCAGCAAACTTTGGCTCAATGTCGCCAGTGGTTAGACGCGCATTATCCTGGTGTTGAACGTGTTGCTTTAAACTCAAATGCTGAAGCTGCCCGCCGTATTCGCAACGAATGGCATTCAGCAGCGATTGCATCTGATATTGCAGCAGGCATGTATAACCTTGAAATCTTACATAGCAATATTGAAGATAATCCGGAAAATACAACTCGTTTCTTAGTGATTGGCCGTGAAAAAATTCCACAAAGCGGCAACGATAAAACATCGTTATTGATTTCAGCACATGACCGTGCGGGTGCTTTATTAGAAATTTTAGCGCCATTTGCAAAACATAATATTAGCTTAACAAGTATTGAAACTCGTCCAGCATTACCTGAAAAGTGGGCATATGTATTCTTTATCGATTTAGAAGGTCATATCGAACAAGAGAATGTTGCTGCTGCGATTAATGATATTCGCCCAATGGTAAAAGAGATTCGTATTTTAGGTTCTTATCCTGCCGCTGTTCTGTAATCATTTATGTTGGAATAATGACATGTATAAAGATAAGCATGTCATTATGCTTAAAAACAAATTGTTCAATGGTTTAAATATCTTTGAGCAAAAGCAAAGTTGAAGTTATGTCACAACCCCTATTTAAAAAAGTTGCATTTATTGGTTTAGGACTCATCGGGTCGAGTTTAGCTCGTGTTATTGTTGCAGAAAAGTTGGCCACAACTGTTGTTGCCTCTACACGCTCACAGAAAACTTTAGAAGATGCAAAATCACTTGGCTTAATACAAGAAGGATTTTCTGATCCTGTTGAAGCCGTGAAAGGGGCAGATTTAGTCGTTTTAGCCTTACCAGTGCGCGCTACGCAAAAAGTGCTTGAGCAAATTAAACCTTATTTGTCAGAAACCACGATTGTAACTGATGTGGGAAGTACAAAAGGTAATGTCGTTGATGCAGCAAAAGCTGTATTTGGTGAAAATTTACCAGCAGGTTTTGTACCGGGACACCCTATTGCAGGTAGTGAACACACGGGTGTTCATGCAGGTAAGGTTGATCTATTTGCAAATCACAAAGTAATTTTAACGCCGTTACCGACAAGTGCAGAATGGGCTGTTGATAAACTGATTCAACTTTGGTCAGCTGCTAAAGCTGAAGTCATTTGTATGGATGTTGCTAAGCATGATGAAGTGCTGGCACATACGAGTCATCTACCACATTTAATGGCATTTAATCTGGTCGAGCAACTTGCAAACCGTGAAGATAATCTTGATATTTTCCGTTATGCAGCAGGTGGTTTCCGTGACTTTTCAAGGATTGCGGCTAGTGATCCTCAAATGTGGCATGACATTTTCTTTGCCAATAAAACAGCGATATTAAATGCTGTAGATGGCTTCGAAAAGCAACTTACCGTACTTAGAAAATTGATTGAAAACGAAGATTCTCATGCATTAATGGGTTTACTCGGCCATGCTCAGGCAGCACGTCAGCATTTCAATCATATGTTAGCCAAAAAACCTTTAATGGAGAAAAATAAGGTGACACAGCAATTCAGTATCTTACCGGGAAATAAGGCTTTTAAAGGTAAATTTACCGTACCGGGTGACAAATCTGTGTCACATCGCTCCATTATGTTTGGTGCTATTGCCGAAGGCACTACGCATGTAACAGGCTTCCTCGAAGGTGAAGATGCTTTAGCAACTTTGCAAGCTTTTCGTGACATGGGCGTAAGCATTGAAGGCCCAAAGAATGGGGAAGTGACCATTCATGGCGTAGGCATGCATGGTTTAAAAGCACCTGCAAGTGCATTGTATATGGGTAACTCTGGTACAAGCATGCGTTTGCTTTCAGGTATGCTATCAGCGCAAAAGTTTGATTCAGTGATGACGGGTGATGCGTCACTTTCTAAACGTCCAATGGAGCGTATTGCTAAACCATTACGTTTAATGGGTGCACAAATTCAGACTACCGGTGAGAAAGGTACACCACCTGTCAGCATTACGGGTAGCCAGCAATTAAAAGGCATTCAATACGATTTACCTATGGCATCTGCTCAAGTGAAGTCGGGTATTTTACTTGCTGGTTTGTGGGCTGAAGGTGAAACTTCAGTCACTGAACCAGAACCAACTCGTGACCACACAGAGCGCATGCTTCGTGCATTTGGTTATGATGTTAAAACCGAAGGCAACAAGATTTCTCTTGTTGG
Source organism: Acinetobacter sp. ACIN00229 (assembly GCF_016106645.1). NCBI lineage: Bacteria > Pseudomonadati > Pseudomonadota > Gammaproteobacteria > Moraxellales > Moraxellaceae > Acinetobacter > Acinetobacter sp. ACIN00229. The sequence goes on along the minus strand of NZ_JADWOM010000002.1, from coordinate 65,711 downwards.
TGGCGGTAAATTAGTAGGTACTGATATTCAAGTACCATCTGATATTTCATCTGCTGCTTTCTTTATGGTGGGTGCTGCAATTACTGAGGGTTCCGATGTTGTTCTGGAAGCTGTAGGTATTAACCCAACACGTACTGGCGTAATCGAAATTTTAAAACAGATGGATGCTGATCTAACTGTTGAAAATGAACGTATTGCTGGTGGCGAACCTATTGCGGATATTCATATTAAAGGTTCACGCACGCTTAAAGGCATTCATATGCCAGAAGACCAAGTACCTTTAGCAATTGATGAATTCCCAGCTTTATTTATTGCAGCAGCTTGTGCCGAAGGCCAAACGGTACTAACTGGTGCGGCAGAACTTCGTGTGAAAGAATCTGACCGTATTCAGGTTATGGCAGATGGCTTAAAAATCATGGGTATTGACTGCACGCCAACTGATGATGGAATCATTATCGAAGGTAAGGGTAAGTCAGGTGATTGGTCACCAATCTTTGCTGGTGGTGAAATTGAATCACATCATGACCACCGTATTGCCATGAGTTTTAGTATGGCAGGTCTTCGTAATTCTGGTCCGATTACAATTCAGGGTACTGAAACTGTGGCGACAAGTTTCCCAACTTTCACTGAGTTGGCGAATCGTGCAGGTTTAACAATCGAAGTTAGCCAATAACTTTTGACCTAACACATTTTATAATTGCTAACACAATAGCAACGGCAGCAGCGGGCTAAAGGCTTGGCTGCTGTTTGTTTATTGCTTATGCTAAGCGCAGATAATGATAAAAGTGTTAGGACAAAGGATGAAAAAATTACAATTTATTGCCAGTTGCCCACAACATGGGGTGCTTGATCATCCACCAAATGAATGCCATATCACTCAAGAATATGTAGCGGCTTTACTGTTTAAACAATTGGGGCATTATGGTTTTGATGCACAGCACATTGTGCATGAGCATGAAAAGGTAGAAGTCAGTATCGATAATCATCTTTTACCCTTGTCGATTACTTGTCAGAAAACAGACCATGAAGGGCATTTGATGTGTGAAATCTCTGCTAATCCAGATGAAGAGCAAGACTGGTTTGAGAAAATTGAAACACAAAGCATCATTCGTCAGCTTGCACAGGCAGTTGAAAATAGTTTGAAAGCTGATCATAGCTTTTCAGCATTTGAATGGAAAAACTAAGCAGGCGACTGTTAAGACTTATTCATGAAGTACGGCTTTTTAGAAAGTCGTATTATCTCTTTAGATTAAAGATAAAAATACAAAATCTTTCCTGAAATTCCTACCTATCTTTAATGCATTGTGTATATTGAAATTATTAAGATATTTACATAATTAGAGTGTGGTTTTCATGACACAAGTCAATATTGCAGCATTATCTCCTCAAGTGGTTTGGCAGCATTTTCAAACACTTTGCACTATTCCTCGTCCCTCAAAGCATGAACAGCAGCTTCGTGAGTTTTTAAAAAACTGGGCTGAAAGTCGGAATTTAGAAACATACGTAGATGAAGTGGGGAATTTGATTATCCGTAAGAATGCGACTGCGGGTAAAGAACATGTATCTGGAGTCATTCTGCAAGGCCATTTAGATATGGTCACACAAGCCAACACTGGCACAGTACATGATTTCTTTAAAGACCCAATTCGCCCAGTTCTTGAAGATGGCTGGTTAATTGCTAAAGATACTACTTTAGGTGCTGATAATGGCATTGGGGTAGCTTTAGCCTTGGCAGTTTTAGACTCAAATGATATTGCTCATGGACCAATTGAAGTTCTTTTAACTGTTGATGAAGAAGCAGGGATGAGCGGTGCACGGCTTTTACAGGCAGGTGTGCTAAAAGGAAAATGGTTATTTAATATTGATACAGAAGAGTGGGGCGAGTTATATCTCGGATGTGCTGGCAGTATTGATGTTGAAGTAGAACAATCACTCACGTATGAACCAATTTCTGAAAATTTGACGGTTGTAAATATTCAGATTGCTGGCCTTAAAGGTGGTCACTCTGGTGTAGATATTCATTTAGGACGTGGCAATGCCAACGTTATTCTGGCCCGCTTTTTAAATGAGTATTTAGCAAAGCTTAGTGGACGACTTGTTGAGTTTACAGGTGGTACAGCTCGTAATGCTTTACCTCGAGAAGCAGTCGCAACTATTGTAATTTCGCCTAACCAATTACATGAACTAGAAAAATTACTTGCTGAATATCAAACAGCATGGAAAGAACAGCTACAAGGTATTGATGACAATCTGCAATTAAGTATTCAACCGAATAGCACTGAAGTAACCGAAGTCATTACTCATCAACAGCAAAATGAATGGTTACAAGCTTTGGCAACAAGTCCATATGGTGTTGAAAGTATGAGTCAAGCTCTACCCGATGTAGTTGAGACTTCAAATAATATTGGGGTTGTAAAACTAAATCGGGAGGGCGGAAAAGCTGTCTTAATGGTTCGCTCAATGGTGAACCAAGAAGCTCAAGACTTTGCAGAAAAAATTCAGGCACATTTTAGTCAATTTAATATTAGCTCTACACTCACGCCGTTGGTTTCGGGATGGACGCCAAACCCAGATTCAGCGGCTTTAAAGTGCTTACAGCAAGCCTATCAAAAGGCATTTAACATTGAACCAAATCTTAAAGTGATTCATGCAGGCTTGGAGTGCGGGATTATTGCTGAACATTATCCAGATTTACAGATGGTATCGTTTGGACCGGATATTCAGGGAGCACATGCCCCGGGTGAGCGAGTTAAAGTAGATACTGTAGAAAAGTGCTGGAAGTTATTGGTGACAGCTTTGGCATCTGTAGAGTAATTTTTTAGGTTTAAGAAGCTCAGTCATGAGCTTCTTGAACTTTAACCTTTACATGAAAATGATCTGGATTTAACTCGATAAATTAAAAATCACAATGAATATAACTTTTACTCTATTTTTAAAAGTTGTCCTGTTTCACTTAAAGTAAACTGATCAAAATCATTCGCTAAATAAAAATGACCTTTATAAAACTGGCGAACTTCTTCAGTAATAGCTTGCTGCCCAGTTTTATCCTGATGTCTAGGGCTAAAGTGCGTCAGAATTAAATTACCCAAAGATTGCTGTTCTGCAAATTCAGCCACCATTTTTGCTGAGCTATGCATTGGACCTTTGCCTACTTTATCCAAAACTGTTTGTAAATAAGTCGATTCATGAATGAGTAGTTGAGCATCTTTGCAAGCATTTGCTAACAATTCAGGTTGGTCATTATCACCGCCTATAATTGCATGAACTTGTTGATTTTGAATTTTAATAAAGTCTTGAGCTTTTAAAGTTTGCCCCTCAAACTCAACATCGTAGCCTCGTTTTAAATGCCCCCACATATCGCCTTTAGGTACGCCAAGCTGAGTTAAAGTTTGGATATCTAACTTCTTCTGAATAGATTTTATATAAATACTAAAAGCAAAACTTGGAACCCGATGACTTAGTGGATGTGCTTGAACAATGAATTCATCAGTGATCTGTTGCGACTGTGTTGCTTCATTCACATCAATAAATTGCAGTGAATAGGGTAAGTGTAAATCTGTAAGTTGGGCGGTGATTTCAAACCATTGTTGAATTTCTTTCGGTGCAATCACGATTAATGGTTTGCTGCGTGCATTCATGCCTGCACTTGCCAATAAACCAATTAGGCCATAACAATGGTCGCCATGAACGTGTGTAATACAAATGGCAACCAAGTTTTGTAGAGATAGTCTGGCTTGTTGAATGCGGTGCTGTGTCCCTTCACCAGCATCAACTAAAATCCAGTCCTTATTTTTACTATTACGAACTGCTAATCCTGAAACATTACGTGTCAGGGTAGGTACACCTGAAGAAGTGCCTAAAAAAGTAAAATGAAGCATATTGTTGGAATTTTTTAGTCAAATGCGTAAAGCTATTATAGACACTTATGAAAATTTTATAAGAACAATGGAGAACGATAGCGACCGAGTGAAAAAATATTTAGCCCGTTTTGGATTAAGTTGGAATAATTTTTAGAGTTACAGCACTTATGAAATGATGGACATAGACTCAATCTATGCCCATCAAATACACTTTATTTCATAATAATGAAGCGTGTAATGATTTGACGAAGCTGTTTTAAATAACCTGTAAAGAAGTGGTTAGCGCCCGGTAAAATCGTAATTGGATGCTTTTGTGGTTTTGCCCATGCAATTGCATCTGAAAGTAAGGTAATGTCATCTTGCTCACCATGAATGAGTAGGATATCACCTTGAATTTCAGGAGTTTTATAGTGGCGTAAACCTACTACAGTAGCCGTTGGTAAACCGCATAAAATTAACTGTATAGGTCGTAATTCAGGATTAAGCTGGGCAAAGCATTTTGCTAGAACATGTGAGCCGAAGCTGAAACCACCTGCATAAAATGGTAGGCCTTCATGAAGCTTACGAACATGTTCAATGACAGCTAAGATATCTTCAGTTTCACCATGGCCTTCATCATGAACGCCTTCACTGCCACCTAGGCCGCGGAAACTTGGGCGGTAAACAATGCAACCATATTCATTAAAGATTTGGGTTAAAAGGGCAGGGACTTTATGTTGAGGGGTTCCACCTTGCAATGGGTGCGGATGACAAACAACCGCAAAGCCTTTGATTTCACCTTCAGGGTGGTCAACGAAAAGTTCAATTTTACCTACTGGACCCTGGATGAAAGTTTGCTCAGACATATAAGAACCGCTAAATAACAATACGTGATGCTATTTTACCGATAGTCGTCATTGAAAACACGAGTTAGCATTAAAAAATATCTACTGTTATAGTTGGTATTAAGAATAATTTTTTCAGGTTATGTATGCTTGCTTTAATTTCTCCTGCAAAAACTTTGGATTATGAAACAGCGTTACCTACAGATGAGTTTACTCAGCCTCGCTTGTTAGAACACTCAGCACAATTAATTGATGTTAGCCGTAAACTTTCTGCTTCGGAAATTGCGAGTTTAATGAGTGTTAGTGAAAAAATTGCCACATTAAATGTAGACCGATTTAGAGATTGGAAGCCCGAATTTGATTTTTCAAATGCTCGTCAGGCAATTTATGCATTTAAAGGTGATGTCTATACGGGTTTAGATGCGTACCATTTAAAAGATAAAGATATTGATTTTGCACAGCAGCATTTGCGTATGCTCTCTGGTCTATATGGTTTGTTACGTCCTTTAGATTTAATGATGCCTTATCGTCTTGAGATGGGCACTAAATTAAAAAATACGCGTGGTCATAATTTGTATGAGTTCTGGGGTGAAATTATCACAAACCAGATTAATGAAGATTTGGCAGCAATAAATTCTGAATTACTTGTAAACTTAGCTTCAGATGAGTATTACAAATCGGTCAATGAAAAGAAAATTAAGGCTGAAATTGTTAAGCCTGTTTTTCTTGATCAGAAAAATGGTAAATATAAAGTCATTAGTTTCTATGCGAAAAAAGCACGTGGTTTAATGGCTCGTTTTATGATTGAAAACCAATTAAATAAAGCTGAGGATATTAAAGCGTTCAACACCGATGGATACTACTTTGATGTTGAGAGTTCATCAGCAAAAGAGTTGGTATTTAAGCGCGATGAGCAAGTGGCTTAGCCTTACTAAAGTTAAACTCTCGTAAGCGGTAACTATCGTGAGGTGGCATGGATGCCACCGTTTCGCTGTATTACATGGATGTAATATCAGCGAAACAAAAGATTTTTGTTACTTTTCATCTTTGAAAAGTAAAATGCCTATACAAGTTGCACTAAAGTTACAACGGTAATTAAAGGCTGTGTTCTTGCAAGAAATAGATTATTTAAAGAAATAACCTGTTTCTGGTGAGCTTGCATTTGCCATACGTTTACGTGGCATACGACCTGCTAAAAATGCTTCACGTCCAGCTTCAACAGCTTTCTTCATTGCAGAAGCCATCAAAATAGGGTTTTGAGCAGCTGCAATTGCTGTATTCATCAGCACACCATCACAACCAAGTTCCATAGCAATAGCTGCATCACTTGCTGTACCAACACCTGCATCTACCAAAACTGGTACTTTTGCATTTTCTTTAATAATTGAAATAGTGTGCGGATTTAAGATACCTAAACCTGAACCAATTAGACTACCTAAAGGCATGATCGCGACACAGCCCATACTTTCAAGCTCTTGCGCAATGATTGGGTCATCAGAGGTATAGACCATAATCTCAAAACCGTCATCAATCAAAGTTCGAGCTGCTTTTAAAGTTTCGGTTACATTTGGATATAACGTCTTTTCATCGCCTAGAACTTCAAGTTTTACTAGGTTATGACCATCGAGTAGCTCACGTGCTAGCATACAAGTACGAACTGCGCTATCAGCATCAAAACAACCTGCGGTATTTGGCAAAATTGTATATTTTTCTGGTGGAATGACAGACAGTAAATTTGGTTGATCTGGATTTTGTCCAATATTCACACGGCGGATTGCGACAGTTACGATTTCTGCACCACTGGCTTGAATAGCTAAATCCGTTTCATTTAAGTCTTTATATTTGCCAGTTCCTACCAATAAACGAGATTGAAAAGAACGTGAACCAATAATGAGAGGGGTGTCTTGCATGGATAACTCCGACTTAGCCGCCGCCAACAGCGTGAATAATTTCGATACGGTCATGTTGAGCAATAGTGATTTGCTCTAATTTGCTTTTAGAAACGATTTGCTGATTGTGCTCAACAGCAAAGCGTTTTCCTTCAAGTGCCATTTCCTGAATGAGTTGCAACAGGTTTTGACAAGGCGTGTCCGTTAATTCGCCATTTAAATAAATTTGCATGATCACATTCCAATTATTTTGCGTATTTGAGGGCATTCCAAGCCAAAACGAGCCATCCAGCTATCATAAATGCTCCGCCAATTGGGGTAATTGCCCCTAAAATTCTCGGTAATCCAAGTGCCATGATATAGAGTGAACCACAGAAAAATAAAATACCAATCTGAATCAATATGAATGGCAATTTAATGGGGAACGTCAGGATAACTTTGCTTAAAATACCAAGTGCTAGTAAGCCTAAAGCATGGTAGAAAAAGTAGTCGGTTGCAGTATGCCACCAAACAAGTTGCTCAGGACTCGCATGAGCTTTAAGACCATGTGCTCCAAAAGCACCCAATATGACTGCAAAGGCAAGATTAAGGGCTGAAATGGCAATCCACATAACAAAAAACGCAAATGAATAATGAAGGGCAACGTTATCATAGATTGGGTTGGCTAAACATAGCCAGATAAAACAAAAGGGCTAAACGCCCTTTTATTTTTAAACTTATTTTTTAGCTTGCAGACATAGCAATTTTAATTTTTTCCATTGCATTCTTTTCAAGCTGGCGAATACGCTCTGCTGATACATTATATTCGGCTGCTAACTCGTGGAGAGTAGACTTGTCATCATCTAACCAACGACGTTGTAAAATATTACGCGAACGATCATCTAACTGATCCATTGCATCATGTAAGGCAGATGTACTTTGCTCTTCCCAGTCTTCATTTTCAACTAAACGAGCTGGATCATAGCGATTATCTTCAAGATACAATGCCGGTGCAGTATGTGGGGTGTCATCGTCGTCGTCGCCTTGAGCTTCGAAAGCAGCATCATAAGCGGTTAAACGACCTTCCATCTCCAGAACTTGTTCTGCAGTTACATTTAAGTCATTCGCAATCGATTGAGCTTCTTCGAGCGTTAATTTTTTACTCGATTTTTTTAAACTACGTAAATTGAAAAATAATTTACGCTGTGCTTTGGTCGTTGCAATTTTGACAATACGCCAGTTACGAATAACGTATTCGTGAATTTCTGCTTTAATCCAGTGGACGGCAAAAGATACAAGACGCACGCCCATATTTGGGTCGAAACGCTTCACGGCTTTCATTAAGCCTAAATTACCTTCTTGAATAAGGTCGCCTTGTGGTAGGCCATAACCTGCATAGCTGCGCGCAATGTGAACGACGAAACGTAAATGCGACATTACCAGCATTTTTGCGGCATCAAGATCTTGGTCATAATAATAACGTTCAGCAAGTTCTTTTTCTTGCTCGGCCGTTAAAATAGGAATCTGATTGACAGTACTGATATATGCACCAAGGTTTACACCGGGCGCAGACAATGACAGGGGCATCAATTGATTGCTGCTGTCACTCATGATTTCTCCTTGTAGGATCGGATGGGATAACCAATAAATTCATCTTAATTTGAATCAGCTTCATAATTAAGGAAAATTGGGTAGAGAAATGTAAAATTTTATGCAATTTCTAATCTTTTAGTTTATCAAAGAATTATTGAGTTTCAATTAAATAGTGAAATTCTCTTTCGGATATATGTGTTGTCTGACACATAAAATGATGTAAACCACAGTAACGAGTTACATCTATTTCACTATGAGGGTCAGAAGATTTTAATAAGAATAGCTGTTTACCCGATACTTTTTTGAGTTCGCGTTTTAGCATTAATAAAGGCATTGGACAGGGTTGGCCCAAAGCATTAATTTCAATGGGTGCTGTAGTAGAAGAAGTGTTGGTCATTCATCATCAAAACAACTAAAAAAATTATTCTAACAAATTTTTTTATAAATGCTGCACATTTTATAAAAGAAGAAACAAGCAATTACCTATAAAAAATATTGTAATAAGCTGTTTAAAAAAACGACTAAAAATACGGGGAATAATTGAAAAAAATTCTATTAATTGTCATAAACCCGTGGTAAGCTCGAACCGTTTTAAGATTTACCACACACTTAAATTGGTTTAAAAATCTTATAACAAATGGATGTAACCGGAAATTGTTGATAGTTTTACAGAATGATTACAAGCTTTAAGATTATAAATATTTTAAACACTTGTTTGCTCTGCTGTTTGCAACACCGGAAGGTCCTTTTTTCAACATCTGAGGATTGACTTATGACAGCTCGCGAACAAGGCGTAGTAAAGTGGTTTAACGACACTAAAGGTTTTGGCTTTATTCAACGTAACGGTGGTGATGACGTATTTGTTCATTTCCGCGCAATCGTTGGTGACGGTCACCGTTCTTTACGTGACGGCCAACGCGTAGAATTTAGTGTAGTACAAGGTCAAAAAGGTTTTCAAGCTGAAAACGTTCAGCCTTTAGACTAATTCATCTTTTTGATGAATCATGGACGCTCCAATTTTTGAATTGGGGCGTTTTTGTTTATAATGATCTTCTCATAAGAGAGATTGTTTGTTAGAGCACGTATTTATGACATCTGGTTTTGAAACCTTGAATTTACATCCGCAACTTAAAAAGGCGATTGATGCTTTAGGGTTTAAGCAAATGACCCCGATTCAGCAAAAGGTTTTAAAATATACGTTGGGCGGGCATGATGCGATTGGTAGAGCGCAAACAGGAACAGGTAAAACTGCTGCTTTCCTTATTAGTGTAATTAATGACTTGTTACATAACCCGATTCAAGAGCAGCGTTTTCGTGGTGAGCCACGTGCCTTGATTTTGGCGCCTACTCGTGAATTGGCACTGCAAATCGAAAGCGATGCAAAGTTACTCACAAAATTTTCAGATTTACACATCGTGACACTGTTAGGTGGCGTAGATTTCGATAAGCAAAAGAAACAGTTAGATGCTAATTTTGTCGACATCATCGTTGCCACTCCTGGGCGTCTAATTGATTTTGTAGAACAAAAAGAAGTTTGGCTCGATCAAATTGAATTTTTAGTCATCGATGAAGCTGACCGCTTATTGGACATGGGTTTTATTCCTTCTGTAAAACGTATTGTGCGTTATTCCCCACGTAAGGAACAACGTCAAACGCTCATGTTCTCTGCTACTTTTAGTTATGATGTGCTTAATTTGGCAAGACAATGGTTGTTTGAACCAATCACTGTTGAGATTGAGCCTGAGCAAAAAACTAACAACGATGTTGAGCAGCGCGTTTATGTCGTCGCTAAACAAGATAAATATCGTTTGCTACAAGATATTTTGCGTGAAGAGCCTATCGATAAAGTTATGATTTTTGCGAATCGACGTGATCAAGTACGCCGTCTTTATGATCATTTAAAGAGAGATGGATATCGGGTCGGAATGCTTTCAGGTGAAATTGCTCAAGATAAACGTTTAAAAATGTTAGAGCAGTTTAAGCAGGGTAAGAATAACGTCATGATCGCAACTGATGTTGCAGGCCGTGGTATTCATGTTGATGGCGTATCTCATGTGATCAACTATACTTTGCCTGAGCAATCGGATGATTATGTACACCGCATTGGGCGTACAGGTCGTGCTGGGTCACAAGGTGTAAGTATTAGTTTCTTATCTGAAGATGATGCTTTCTACTTGCCGGAAATTGAAAAAGCAATTGGTAAGAAATTGCCATTAACCCGTCTAGATGGTTATTGCTAATAAAAAAATCCCAATCAACTGATTGGGATTTTTTTAATTAATTAATTTTACAATAGAAGGTAAGGGTTGTTTGATAATCATCATCTTTTGCAAGTGATGCATTTTTGCCAGTTAAGGTGCCAATTACACCAGCCGCTGCTTCAACCATTTGGCCAGTTTTTTCGCTTACAACATCCTTTAATACACCGTTGTATGTTGTTTTTTCATCTACTACAACAGGACTCGTGCTTTTTGAACAAGTTTTTTGAGCTGCAGTAATCGCATTATTTTTTGCAATTAGATTCGTTTTACCAATACCTGTGACTTCAAATTGATTATTTTCTTTTTGAACTGCCAAAGTGTTCTTAGGCGTAGTGGCACAAGCACCTAGTAATAAAACAACACTACTCAACGCACTCGCTAAAATTATTTTTTTCATGTTTCACCTAATATCGCTAATCGTCAAAAGATCTCACTATTTGAACACAAGTTTTCTAATTGATTTTGAAGACGTTGTATAAGTTTTGATGTTTTGTCTTAAAAAAATGTCAAAGCACGAACTCGTTATTTTTATGTTCTAGATACAATGGTGGATTATCTGTAGATTATGCTAATCTATTTTGAATTTTTTGAGTTAGATCAATATTAATGACGGATTCAGCAATACAGATAATTCATCAGAATATTCACCAACGTCAATCTATTGGTCAATTGATTGAGCCTGCTCCAAATGCAGATCAACTAGAGTTGGCTTTTCAAGCTGCTTTAACTGCTCCTGACCACCATAGACTTAAACCAACACGTTTTGTCGTTATTGAGGCTGAGCAACGTGGTGCTTTTGGTGAGGTTTTAGCAAAAGCTTTGGCTGATTTAGATGAAACCGACTCAGCACAGCTTGAGCGAGTAAAGCAACATCCTTTCCGCGCGCCTTTACTCATTTTGGCGCTTACGCAGCTGCAAGATCACCCTAAGGTTCCACATTTTGAACAGATTTTAAGTACTGGGGCTGCTGTACAAAATCTTTTATTGTCTTTGCAAGTTCAAGGTTTTTCTACCATGTGGCGTAGTGGGGCTGTTGTCGAGTCAAACTGGTTAAAACAGCATTTAGGATTGCAACCACATGATTTAATCTCAGGTATTATTTATGTGGGTACGGCAGCTAAAGCGATTGCGCCGCGTGCAGATATTGATAGTAAAGAATTCGTAAAAGTTTGGCAGGCATAAAAGTCTGTAGAAGTAAGAAATAGGATAATAAAGCATGACTGAATTTAAGTTTACAGATTTAGTGGAACCTGTTGCGGTCGATAAAAAAACAGCATTACGTATAACTGTTTTAGGTGGAGGCAGTTTTGGTACGGCTATGGCGAATTTAGCTGCGCGTAATGGCTGCGACACCATGATCTGGATTCGTGATGCTGATACAGCAGAAGAAATCAATAAAACCCATATTAATAAACGTTATTTGCCAGACTTTGTTTTAGAGTCCTCATTACGTGCTGTGTCAGACCTTGAACAAGCAGTATGTGATCGAGATATTATTTTAGTGGCCATTCCTAGTCATTCATTTCGTGATGTCTTAAAACAAATTGCTCCTTTTATTACTGCACAAGCGATTGTCTCTTTAACCAAGGGTGTCGAGGCTAAAACTTTTAGCTTCATGAGCGATATTATTCGCGAAGAATTGCCAGAAGTTCCTTATGGAGTATTGTCTGGACCAAACCTCGCTAAGGAAATTATGGCGGGAATGCCATCAGGTACTGTTATTGCCAGTGATTCTGAACTCGTTCGTTATGCTGTACAACATGCTCTGCATAGTGCGTTATTCCGAGTTTTTGGTAGTGATGATGTGCATGGTGTTGAACTGGGTGGAGCACTTAAAAATATTTATGCCGTTGCAATGGGAATTGGTGCAGCTTACAAAATTGGTGAAAACACCAAGAGTATGATTTTAACCCGTGCTTTGGCTGAAATGAGCCGTTTTGCAGTTAAACAGGGTGCAAATCCATTAACGTTCTTAGGTTTATCTGGCGTTGGTGATTTATTTGCAACCTGTAATAGTCCATTAAGCCGTAATTATCAAATTGGTTATGCTTTGGGTTCAGGTAAAACACTTGACCAAGCGAGTAAAGAATTGGGACAAACCGCTGAAGGAATTAATACGATTGTTCAGGTACGCGGTAAAGCAGAAGAACTAGACGTATATATGCCAATTACCAACGCTTTATACGAAGTTATCTTTGAGGGAGCGCCTCCTTTAAATATTGCATTATCTCTCATGAAAAATGGGCACCGTAGTGATGTTGAGTTTGTTTTACCTCATCATGAAGTCTGAAGAAGAAATGTCATAAATTACGGTTATAATGTAAGAATTATTAACAAGGAATATTTATGCAACTGACATTAGTTCGTCATGGGGAAGCTGCTCCTCCAGTAAATGGTAATGATAGTAAACGTCCACTTACTGCTCGTGGGCATGCTCAAGCTGAACAGACAGCAACATTTTTAAAAGATATTGTTAAGCCAGATATTTTCGTGGTGAGCCCGTTGTTGCGTGCTCAAGAAACATTAGCGCATATTCAAACTTATTTTAAAGATGTTCCTGTGCTGTTATGCGATAAAATTAAACCAGACGATAATGCGAAAGAAGCGGTTGAGTGGTTGTCTCAGGTTCCGTATGAGTCAATTGTAGTCGTGTGTCATATGAATGTAGTAGGGCATATTGCTGAACTATTGACTCATGAAAACTTTAATCCATTTGCACTTGCCGAAGCTCGAATTTATGATCAGGCTGTGATTGCAATTGGTTTATCAACACAAAAAAATAGTTTTGTACCCACAATATAATTAAAAAGGTCATTTAGCCCATTATGCTGTATTTATGGATGCCTGAAACCAATGGAATATGGCATTGGTCTAACGGAGAAAACTGGTTGCAGGCAGCAAGTCTTGATCAATTAATACAAGATCTGCAACTACATCAAGGAAAAGAAGCTGTCATCTTTTTCCCTAGTCGCCATGCTCAGGTACTCCAGCAGCACATGGCAAAGTCTCATTACAAGCAACTCGGCGCAGATGGTGTTAAATATTTGCTTGAAGAATTTGTGACTTTGCCGATTGATCATATGAAAGTGGTTCACCATTTTCATGCTGATCAATTGACCGTATTGGGAGTGGCAAAAACAACAGTAGAAACATGGCAACATGCAATGGCTTTGCTGCCTATTAAGCTCGTTGCTTTATTGCCAGACTTTTTAATTTTACCGGAACCTCAAGATCAGCAAGTGGTCTTATGTAATATTGATCAGAAATTACTTGTACGTGAAAGTAAATGGGTCGGTAATTCTCTAGATGATCTGGGATTGTTTTTAGAGTTCCAGCCGGTTGAAACACATTATCAATATAGTGGTTTGACATCAGAGCAATTAGAAAGCTTGATGGCAGCATCGAGTGCTGAGCAGCGTTCAGAATTTATTTATCAATTTCAGGCTTTAGATAAAGCTAAACAACATCCTTTTAATGTTTTACCTAAAGCTAAAGGGCAAGAGCAAACGGTTTCAGGGTATTGGAAAGCGTGTGCTGCTGTTATTTTAGCAATTATAGTGGTTCAGTTTAGCTATGACTTGTTGCGCTGGGTAAAGTTAAAAAGTGTGGCTAATCAAACCTCTGAGCAGACGATTGAGCAATATAAATATTGGTTTGGTTCTTCTAGTCGTGTGAATGAGCAGAACATAAAAAGCCAATTTGAAAGTCATTTACGCATGAGTAAGCAAGGTGATACACAAGCACTTTCTTTATTGAGTCGTGTTGGGCCTATTTTAATGCAAAGACAAATTTTAGCTCAGCAGTTAAATTATGATGCGTCAATATTAACAATGGCATTAAAAGCAAAGTCGGCAGATGATTTGCAAGCTTTAACTCAGCAACTTAACCAGCAGGGATTCAAAGCAGAGCTCGGTAATGTTCAAGCCGATGGTGGTGGGGCAATCGGGGTGGTGAAAATACAATAATGAAAATGATAACTCAATTGCAAAACCGCTTTGATCAGTGGGTTGAACAGATCGTTCAATATTTGGATCGCTTAACTGTACGTGAACGTATTATGGTGGTCTTTACTACAATCTTTGTAGTCGTGGCTATTGTCGGAGCTTCACTTTGGAAAGTGCATTCTTTGGCAGAGCAACAACAACAACGGTTAAATGATTTAAAAGATTTGATGGTATGGATGCAGAGCAATGCGGTTACCATGAAACCCGCAAATGAACTTGAGTTGGGTCAATCGGAAAAAATACAACGTGTAGCTCAGCAACAAGGCTTAACGGTCACTTCTCAACAAAATGGTGAGCAGTTACAAATTATTGTTACTCATCAGAATTATGCAATTTTAGCGAACTTTTTAACCCAACTTGCACAAATGGGCTTAAGTATTCAAAAAATGGAAATGGTTTCAAGTGACGGACAGATTAAATTAACAGCGACGGTTCAATAACATATTAAAATATGGTGTTCTTAAGCATGGTGTTTTGTGCTGCCTGTGCCTATAATATGCCTACCTAAAATCAGTAGACTGTGATTGGTATGTTATATTCACTTGCTCGCCCGATGTTGTTTAGTTTAGCACCAGAGCGTGCCCATGAATTAACATTATCTATGCTTGATAAAGCACATAAGTTCGGCTTGCTACGTCAGAGCGTAGAATCAAAACCAACAACGTGTATGGGAATTGAATTTCCAAATCCGGTAGGTTTGGCGGCTGGACTTGATAAGAATGGTGCACATATTGATTCTTTAGCCGGACTGGGTTTCGGTTTTATTGAAATTGGAACAATTACACCGCGTCCTCAGTCGGGTAATCCACAGCCACGATTGTTCCGTATTCCTGAAGCTAAAGCCATTATCAACCGCATGGGTTTTAATAATGATGGTGTTGATAAGCTTGTTGAGAATGTCAAAGCTTCAAAATTTAAAGGAATTCTAGGCATTAACATTGGTAAGAATGCAGATACGCCTGTAGAAAAGGCTGTTGATGATTACCTGATTTGTCTTGAGAAAGTTTATAACTACGCCTCTTATGTTACTGTTAATATCTCATCTCCAAATACTAAGAACTTAAGAAGTTTACAAAGTGGCGATGCATTAACTGAATTATTGCAAACATTAAAAGAAAGACAACTTGAGCTTGCCGAGCAATATAACCATTATGTTCCTTTGGTTTTAAAAGTTGCACCTGATTTAACAGCTGAAGATGTTGAGTTTATTGCAGCACAATTATTGCAATTTAAGATTGATGGTTTAATTGTTACCAATACGACTTTATCTAGAGACGGTGTAGAAAACCTTCCTAATGGTAATGAATCGGGCGGATTGTCAGGTGCGCCTGTTTTTGAAAAAAGTACAGAATGCTTACGTTTATTTGCCCAAACGTTAAAAGGACAAATCCCGTTGATTGGCGTGGGTGGAATTTTGTCGGGTGAACAAGCAGCAGTCAAACAGCAAGCTGGAGCAACATTAGTACAAATCTATAGCGGATTGATTTACACCGGTCCTATATTAGTAAAACAATGTGTTGCAGCCATGACTTAAGTGAATATGAACACAATTGATATCATTATTCTGATACTTTTGCTCATTGGGGGGCTAAACGGTTTGCGACAAGGATTTATCAAAGCCTTTGCGAACTTGGTAGGATGGATCATTGCATTAATTATGGGTGCAAAATATGCTGTCCTTCTTGCGCCGTCCATGTCTGGTTTGAGTCATGATCCGGTTGTTCAAAAAATTGCAGCTTTTGCATTTATAGCACTTATGATCATTGTTTTAACATGGATCGTCACAGCATTTTTAAATGGCCTCTTGAAAAGTCTGAAATTGGGGCCATTAAATCGTTTAGCAGGTGGTGCGTTTGGTTCCTTGAAGGGCTTGTTGGTTGTATTGATTACAATGCAAGGCGTTGGGCCTTGGGTTGAGAGTTCACCAAATTGGAAACAGTCCGTACTTATACAATTTTTACTGCCTTATGCACCTTTAGCGACCGAGTTGTCTAAAGATGCTGCAAGTGAGGCATTTCATCAAATAACATCTGGAGGTAGTGCATCAAGCACCCCTTCAAAACCAATGGACGAATCGGAAGATTTAGAAAACCGATCCGACCATTCGACAAAGAATCCTTTTTATTAATTCCTAGCTTGTCTGCGAGGTTGCTATGTGTGGAGTTGTTGGTATAGCCGGTAAATCGCCAGTGAACCAAATGTTGTTTGATGCTTTAACGATGTTGCAACATCGTGGGCAAGATGCAGCTGGAATAGTAACCTGCCATGAAGGCCGTCTTTTCCTTCGTAAGGATAACGGTATGGTGCGTGATGTTTTTCATACTCGTCATATGAGAGCATTACTTGGTAATTATGGTATTGGCCATGTACGTTACCCAACTGCTGGTTCTGCTAGCAGTGCTGAAGCACAACCATTTTATGTGAACTCACCTTACGGTATTACGCTTGCACATAATGGTAACTTAACCAATGCCGAAGATATTCATGATGACCTGTTTAAAACAGATTTACGTCATATGAATACAGATTCTGACTCAGAAGTTCTTTTGAACGTATTCGCGCATGAGTTGCAAAAGAACGGTACTTTAAATCCTACACCAGATGATATCTTTCACACAGTTTCTCGTGTACACGAGCGCTGTCTAGGTGCATATGGCGTAGTGGCAATGATTACTGGTCATGGTTTGGTTGGTTTTCGCGATCCAAACGGTATCCGTCCACTGATTTATGGTTCACGTATGACTGAAAAAGGCGAGATGGAATACATCATTGCTTCGGAATCAGTTGCTATTACAGCACTTGGTTTCAAAATTGAGCGTGATATTGAACCGGGTGAAGCAATTTTCATCAATTCAGATGGTGAATTGTTCTCAAGACAATGTGCAGCTAATCCAAAATACCGTCCATGTATTTTTGAATATGTTTATTTTGCACGTCCTGATGCCATTATTGACGGAATTTCAGTTTATAAAGCTCGTTTAAAAATGGGTGAAAAACTTGCCCATAAAATTTTACGTGACTGGGGTGAGGACCACGATATTGATGTGGTTATTCCAATTCCGGATACGAGCCGTACTTCAGCATTAGAACTTGCAAATATTTTAGGTGTGAAGTTCCGTGAAGGTTTTATGAAAAACCGTTATATCGGTCGTACCTTCATTATGCCTGGTCAGCAACAACGAAAAAAATCAGTACGCCAAAAATTAAACCCTGTAGAACTTGAGTTTAAAGGTAAGAATGTTTTACTGGTTGATGACTCAATTGTACGTGGTACAACCTGTAACGAAATTATCCAGATGGCACGTGATTCTGGTGCAAAAAAAGTATACTTTGCGTCAGCAGCACCAAAAGTGATGTATCCAAACGTTTATGGTATTGATATGCCTGCTAAAGCTGAGCTTATTGCTTCAGAACGCAGTGTAGAAGAAATCCAGGAAATTATTGGTGCTGATCGTTTAGTTTTCCAAGAATTGGAGGACTTGAAAAATGCTGTACGTACTAGCAAAGTACCCGATCTAACTGAGTTTGATTGCTCTGTGTTTGATGGCGTTTATGTAACAGGTGATATTGATGGTGCTTATCTAAATAATTTGGAGCAGAAGCGTAATGATTCTGCTAAAAAGAAAAAAGATGGCTACATTGATGTGAATGTTGACGCTGCTTCTGTAGATTTAACAGGCATTAAAGAAGAATAGAAATAGCTGAAAAAAGCGGGTGTTTCCCGCTTTTTTCTTTTATGATGAAAACTAACAATGTAATTGGGAATATTTACATTGAAAGAAGTAAGCCACTATCTAATCGAAAATAAGAATATGGCATGGTCCATCACTATGTGTTTGGTTGCTGTGCTGCTTACTATTTTTATCTTAAATTTAATTTTAGGTTTACTCGTTCATTTTTTTGATTATAGTCAGCCCATCTGGTGGCACACCTTAAGTCCTTATTTCATCACGCTATTGCTTTTTATTATGGTTTGGTCGGTAGTTACTGAACTTTATATCTTGCGTAAAGGTGGACATTCTTTAGCAAAACAACTGAAAGCGCGTCGTTTAGTAAAAGAAGAAAGTACACCTGAAGAGCTTGAAGCATTAAAAATTACTGAATATTTGGCGCAAAATTTTTCACTTAAAGTTCCAACCTTATATGTTTTACCTGATGAGGTAGGCGTAAATGCGCTTACGGCAGGTTTTCACCCTAAAGATATTGTGATCATTTTGACATGGGGAGCTTTGCAAAATCTGGATAAACTTGAATTATATGGTTTATTAGGTCATGAGTTTAATCAGATTTTATCGGGTGAAGCTGTTGAGAATACTAAATTAAAGATTTTATATAGTGGATTAACGACATTTAGTCAGTGGGGCAGTAAATTAGCAAAACAAGGCTTTAAACGCTACAGCCCAGGCTATAAACATAAATTTGAAACAGTATTTGTTGCAGTGGGTGGTGTCATTTGGCTAGCTGGAAGCCTAGGCGTACTAATTACCCGATTTATTAAATATTTAACTTTGAGTGGACGCACATTTCGTAATGACCAAAAAACGGTACGATTATTAAAAAATAGTGCTAATACTCAGACTTTGTTGCGTATTTATGTTCACCATTCTGGCTCACAAATTCATAGTGCCTATTCTGAATCAATCGCGCATATGTGTTTTGCTAACTCACTGAGTCCGCAAAGTTGGATGAATATTCACCCAAGTATTCGTGAACGTATTTATGAGTTAAATCCGACTTTGCTACAAGATTTACAATTAGAAAATTTAAAAAAGCTTCGCAATCGTCCGTTATTTAGTTTATTTCATTTTTTAGAAGAGTCTGAAAAAGAAATTTATGTTCCATGGTCATCTCCACAGCCTTTGCCTTTATTAAGGTTGTCACCCATTAGTTTTGCATTAAATGATGCCATTAAGCCTCTTAGTAGTGATGTACGTCGTAATAAAAAGCGTCCTGAGCTCATTCAGCGTGCACTACAAACTGCTACGGGTTCACGTGAGGTAATGGTTGCTATTTTGATGATTCGCCAATATCGAGAATTCATCCCTAAAGATGCACCAGTTAGCCATGCCATTATTGATGCCTTATTAAATCTTGATGGGCGTATCCATATTCAGATATTTCATGATGCTTGTAAAAACATTGGGCATATGCCGGCAAGTATTGCGCGGCAATTTCTAACAAAACTAGCGCTTATTATTCAAGAAGATGGCGAGATTGGTTTGCTAGATGCACTTTTGCTGGAGCGGGTTAAATATGAGTTGAATTTAATGCCGTTACATTTGCCAACAGCATTTGAAGAAGTAAAACCTCAAATTGTTCGTTTAATTGATGCCTTGCTTCATGTCCAGCAAATTAATAGTCCAAATCAGTTGGAAGTACGTGAACGTATTTTGCGTTCGCTACTTAATCCAGATGAAATGTATGTCTATGATGAGATTTCAGACGAGCCTTTAGATTTGGCTGAAATTTTAAATGACATTGCAGGTTTATTATTGCGTGACCGTCTTAGTATTCTTGCGATTGCAGAAATGTGCTTGTGGAGTGATCGTATTATCACACAAGACGAACTAGATGTACTTGAATTACTTTATTGGCGATTTGGCTTTGAGACAGAAGAAATTGTTGAGCAAATGCAAAAAAGAAATAGTGTGATGATTATTTAAAAGACATCTATGATTATAAAAACAGCTGAACGAAATAAAACACTGAAAAAAAAACTCAAGCCCGTTAGAATGTAGCTTAAGCAGAGGTATTGATTCAAACATGATTGGGCAGCAAAGAAATATATTGGCGACTTTAGGAATTGATGTATGGATTCCTAAGACACAGGCGTGCCAAAAAAATAATGCTCAAAGCCTTTGGCGAGATCATGTTGTAGAAGAACCAGAACCGATCATATTACCCTCTGTAGAACCCATAGTTCTTGAGCAGCCTAAAAAGCCACAAATTAACGATATTCCAAAAGTTGAACCTGAAATTGTGGCGCCTGTTTCAATACAGGCTCAACCCGTTATAGAACCTCACAATCATGTGCAAGCACCTGCCATTAAAATTGCATCATTTGAGTTGCAGGCTTTTTCTCTTGAAAAATGTGTTATTTTTTTAGATGTTACAAATTTAAGTGAAGAAGAAAAACAGCTTTGGAATAACATACAAAAAGCGAAAATAGGGCAGTATGCTGAACTAAAATGGCCTTTTCCTTTAGCTGCGTATCAAGATCAGCGGGGAGCTGGTTCATATATACAAGGCTTCTTGGATGCTGTTGCAGCAGATAAAAAGATCTTATGTCTTGGTGAATGTTCTTATATTCAGCATGCCAATATCATCCATTTAGCAAGTTTAAAAGAAATGCTGGAGAAACCACTCCTTAAAAAAAGGTTGTGGAAATTAATGCAAGATAACAACGAGTAGTAAGGATTTACATGAAAAAAGTTGTAGTTTTTAGCCAAATTGATGAAGAAATTTTGTCTCGATTACAACAGGATTATCATGTTGTAGTTCTTAACCCAAAATTGGGTGATATTAATGAACAAATAAGACAACACGTTGTAGATGCTGATGGGATGATTGGTGCGGGGCGAGTACTGAATGAAAAAAATCTTGCGCCTGCTCAAAAACTAAAAATTATTTCATCTGTAACGGTAGGCTATGACAATTATGATGTGGCTTATTTAAACCAAAGAAAAATCTGGTTAGCAAATACCCCCCATGTTTTAACTGAAACAACAGCTGATCTTGCTTTTACATTATTACTAAGTGCTGCTAGAAAAGTACCTTTTCTGGATCATTGGACTAAACAAGGTGAATGGAAAAGAACGGTAGGGCCTCAGCAGTTCGGTTTAGATGTTTTTGGAAAGACATTAGGTATTATTGGACTTGGCAATATTGGTGCTGCAATTGCACGTCGTGGTTTTTATGGATTTAACATGAATATTGTTTACCATAATCGTCGTGAAAAGCCTGAATTGGCTGAGCCATTAAATGCAGAATATCTTGGTCTGGATCAATTGCTACAGCAGTCTGATTTTGTAGTCACTGCAGTTGATTTAAATAATGAATCGAAAGCCTTAATGGGTAAAGCGCAGTTTGAGCTTATGCAAAAACACGCTATTTTTATTAATATTGCCCGTGGTTCAGTAGTTGATGAGCAAGCTTTAATTGAAGCTTTACAGCAAAATCAGATCTTTGCTGCTGGCTTAGATGTGTATGAAAAAGAACCTTTACAAGATTCGGGTCTTTTTAAATTGCCGAATGTAGTGACTTTGCCTCATGTGGGATCGGCTACTGCTGAAACCCGTAAAAAAATGGCAAATCTTGCTTATAGAAATTTGGTTGAAGCTTTAGAGGATAAAACACCTAGATATTTGGTAAACCAAAACTTTATATAAGTGATTAATAACACTTCATTGCAAAACTAGTCGATTTCGAGTGATATAGTAAAAGTCTATTGATTGAAAACCAATTTTTGTGGTTTACATCAATAGGCTTTTTTTATGGTTTAATTTTAATAGAGAAAAACTTTTGAGATTTTTGCCAGTTATTTTAAGTGCGACTTTTATAGCAAATGCTTCGTATGCACAGTCTTTCGACCCTCAGCCATCTGCGAATCAGGTGGAAATTCCAAATATTGGAAGTGGAATAGGCTTGCTTGATCAACAAAAAGAAAAATTTATTGGTGAAAAAGTTTTCCGTGAAGTTCATAAACAAATGCCCGTTATCCAAGATATCTGGCTCGAAGACCAATTTTTTCAAGTATTTTCAAGTATTTTAAGTGAGACTCAACTTGGTCAACCTATTGGTCTAGTTGTTATTAAAGATCCACAAATCAATGCATTTGCTGTTCCGGGCGGTCTATTTGCGCTTAATACAGGACTTATTGCTTCAGCTCGCAATATTGATGAAATTGCTGGGGTGATGGCGCATGAAATTGCACACGTATCACAAAGACATTTTAGTCGTTCAGAGGAAGCCTTTAAGGGACAAACGTTATTAAGTTTAGCTGGGCTTTTAGCAGGTGTGGCCATAGCTGCACAGGGTGGCGGAGATGCAGGAGCAGCAGTGATGTTGGGAACGCAGGCTGCATTAATGGATAGCCAGTTAACATACAGTCGAAATCAGGAGCGTGAAGCTGACCGTATTGGCATGCAATATATGTATGCAGCGGGTTATAACCCGCAAAGTATGGCAGACTATTTTGAAACAATGCATCGTGCGACTAGTCGGGTAAGTTTTTTACCAGATTTCTGGCTGACCCATCCATTAACGACTGAGCGCATGAGTGAGGCCCGACTTCGTGCGAACCAGATGCCTAAAGTCAAAAATCGCATATATGATGCTGATTTTGAAATTTTAAAATGGTACACAATGGTAGTTTCAAATCAGGCTACCGAAAACCAACTACAGAGTTTAGCCTCACAAAAAAATATTGCGGGTCTTATTGCTTTGGCAGCTTTTTATGTAAAACAAGGTGATTATGCACAGGCGCAGTCTACTTTAGATCAAGTCAAATCTAGTGGAAAACCTCTTGTTACACTCTTGCAGACCGATATTTATCTGGGGCAAAACAAGTTGGATCAAGCCTATACTTCAATTGCTTCTACACAAATGACTATGCCTGAAAATAGAGCTTTCAGTTATAAGTTGGCTGAAGTGTTGCTGCGCCAAGGAAAATTTGCACAGGTTCAAACTCTTGTTCAACGGTTTATCAATAAAAACCCAAGAGATATCCAAGGTTGGCAATTTTTGCAGCAGGCTGCTAATTTGGACAAGGCAGGACCATTGAGAGCAGTCAATGTTTTACGCTATCGAGCAGAAGCTGAATATTGGTCGGGGAGTGAAGAGAATGCGATTAAATCGATGTTGCATGCTCAGCGATTAGCAAAGGACAATCAAGCAATGTCGGCTAGAATAGACAGTAGATTGAAACAAATGCAAGATGAGCGAAGAATGAAAATTTGAAAATATAGCTTTCAAAAAATTCAAATATATAAACACGCCCAAACTAAAAGGAGCTTTTGTTTGAGGGAATATAAAATTTTAAGAGAAGAGATTAAGCTAATTTAGCTTTAATTTTTGCTGAAACTACAGAAGGATCGGCACGCCCGGCTATGATCGGACGTAGAGAATTCATCACCTTACCCATATCTTTCATGCTAGTTGCTTCTTGAGCAGAAATCGTTTGCTCAATGAGAGAATCAAGCTCTTCCTCAGTCATAGCTTCTGGTAGAAACTGAGATAAAATCTCAGCTTCGGCTTGTTCTTTACTAGCTAAATCATCACGACCAGCACCTTCAAAGGCTTTGATCGATTCTTTACGTTGTTTAATTTGCTTTTCAATGACCGCAAGAACCTGAGCGTCGCCAAGCTCTATGCGCTCATCGACTTCGATTTGCTTAATTGCTGCTTGTAGACTACGCAAAACCGTCACTGTTGCCATATCTTTGGCACGCATAGAAGTTTTTAATGCATCAGTAATTTGGTTTTTTAAAGTAGTCATAATTCAGCAGTCAATCACAAATTAATTAGTAAAGGCGAGTAGTACGTACAGATTCGCGAGCCAATTTCTTTTGGTAGCGTTTAACTGCAGCAGCTTTTTTGCGCTTACGTTCTTGAGTTGGTTTTTCGTAGAATTCACGTTTACGAACGTCAGCTAAAACACCAGCTTTTTCGCATGAACGTTTGAAACGACGGATAGCTACGTCAACTGGTTCGCCTTCTTTCAACTTAACTTGTGGCATGTAAAATCCTCTAGATTATGGATAAGATCAAGCACACTATTGTGCCGGATCACAAGTGAAGGTCAGTATTTTACTCATTTACAACTCATATCACAAGTCTATAATAGCGATTGCAATATTTTGACTCATATAAAAGGCAGTTTTGATGATTGTTTTAGGCTTGGAAACTTCTTGTGATGAAACAGGGTTGGCACTTTATGATAGCGAACTCGGCTTGCGGGGACAGGTTCTTTATAGCCAGATTAAACTTCATGCCGAATATGGTGGAGTAGTACCTGAACTTGCTTCTCGAGACCATGTTCGAAAATTAATTCCTTTAATGAATCAATTACTTGATCAAAGTGGTGTAACGAAACAAGAGATTGATGCTGTTGCTTATACACGTGGTCCTGGGTTAATGGGAGCCTTAATGACAGGGGCTTTATTTGGAAGAACTTTAGCTTTTTCTTTAAATAAACCTGCCATTGGTGTTCACCATATGGAAGGGCATATGTTGGCGCCTTTACTCTCAAGTCAACCGCCTGAATTTCCATTTGTTGCTTTATTGGTTTCAGGTGGGCATACACAATTAATGGCAGCTCACGGTATTGGTCAATATGAACTTTTGGGTGAGTCTATTGATGATGCAGCTGGCGAAGCCTTTGATAAAGTTGCAAAAATGATGAGTTTGCCATACCCAGGCGGTCCTAATATTGCGAAATTGGCTTTAAGTGGTAATCCATTAGCGTTTGAATTTCCACGACCAATGCTTCACCAAGGTCTAGATTTTTCTTTTAGTGGTTTAAAAACAGCTGTTTCTGTGCAATTGAAAAAATTGAACGGTGAAAACAGAGATGTTGACATTGCTGCTTCATTCCAAGAAGCAATTGTAGATACCTTGGTAAAAAAATCAGTAAAAGCCTTGAAGCAGACTGGACTTAAGCGTCTAGTTATTGCAGGTGGAGTAAGCGCAAATTTACGATTACGTGAACAGTTGGAAACTTCATTAGCTAAAATTAAGGCACAAGTTTATTACGCAGAACCTGCTCTTTGTACTGATAATGGGGCAATGATTGCTTTTGCAGGCTATCAACGCTTAAAAGCAGGCCAGCATGATGGTTTGGCTGTAACCACAACACCACGTTGGCCAATGACTGAGTTGTCTATTCCTGAGTAAAACTATTCATCTTCAAAGGTCTGTTGGTTTTCGACATCAATGTATTCGATATAGCCACGGCCTTGAACTTCATTGCCGAAATAATTACCGGTAAATATATAACTACTTGCATATCCTCGCCCATGACCGTAGCGGAGTGGGCAGTCAATTTCTGCCTGAATATTTAAAATAATTTGTTTGGCTTCATTTCGAGCAATCCACGAAAAGAATTTAGGAAGTCGCATCTTTTGCCCAGTCGGTGAGATGTAATCATCAACTTGGTGAGAAATAATATCAAAACTGACATCTGTATAAATTTCTGCCCGTCGATCAAGATATCTAATATGTAAAGTATAAGCTGCTGTCTGACCTGCAATATCTGCTTTGGTAAGAAGAAGTTGAGTGGTCTCATTTAAATTAATAATTTGATAAGTAAAAAAATCAAGCGGCAGTTTATAGGCTTCAGGAATAAGTTTATTTGTGATGGAATGAGCACCAACTGCTCGAGCATATTCATAAGTGCAGAGTCCCTCACTTTCAATACGTTCTGCTTGATAGCTTAAGAAACCTTTAAACTTTGCCAACAAACTAAAATGATCATAAATCGGTGTTTTTATAAACCACGAAACATGTGAGGTAACATCAATATCAAAGTCGAAATCAAGACCCTCGTAGTGCCCATTAATATGAATTTGTGGAAATTTTCCTTGAATTGAAATTTCTTGACCTAGTTCGATTAAGCTTCCATCTTCATTAATTTTTGTATCTTCAGGAATGATATAAGCCTTAAGCAAAGCTTTCTCTACTGCAGCTGTACTTGAAAAGAAAGTCGCTGTTTTTCTGGGATTTCCATGAATTATGTCATCATGATCAAATGCAAGAGCACCGGGTGTGCCTAATAAAATCATAATATTTAAATAGCGATGCGGCTCTGGCAAAAGTGGGAAAAAGATGCCGTAATGAGTCCAGCTATAATATTTTTCATCAACTCGGGGCTGAATAATATGAGACTGTGAAAAAGGAAGAGTTGAGTATTTTTCTGCTTTATCTATAACACTTTGCGCGAGCAATAAGCTTTGACCTAAAACTTTGCTGCCTATAGAAATTTTGGGCAATTGTTTTTTCATATATAAACCTAAATGAGGATAGGACTATCTTTGTTTTAGGTTATGAAAAACAACTATCAAAACTAAGCGGTTTTCAGGCCAAAGCTAAGGCTTTGCGGGACATTTTGTTTAATTGTTAGACAACTCTTTTAAGCCATTTAAACCAATCCAGTGCTTAGAAAACTGATATGCAGCACGTCCTGAGCGTTGACCACGCATTTGACACCAACGCAAACTTTCAGCGCGAACTTCATCATTAAAAGCCATATTTGCTTTATCAAGATAATGCTCTACGATTTCTAAATATAAATTCTGGTCCATTGGGTAAAAAGATAACCACAAACCAAAACGATCTGACAAAGAGATCTTTTCTTCAATCGCTTCTTGTGGGTGTAACTCAGTGTATTGTGGTACATCGACCTTGGTTACAGGTGTGTTTTCATGCATGAACTCTGGTAACAAATGACGGCGGTTACTGGTTGCATAAATAATAAAATTACTTGAACCAGACTGTAATGAACCATCCAATACACTTTTTAAACTACGGTAATTTTCATCTTCAGCATTGAAAGCTAAGTCGTCACAATACACGATGTATTTTTCAGGTCGGTTTTGAATGAGTTTCTGAACTTTAGGTAAGTCTGCTAAGTCATCACGCTCAATTTCAATTAAACGTAATCCTTGTGGGGCATACTCAGTCAATAAAGCACGCACAATAGATGACTTTCCTGTACCGCGCGAGCCAGTTAAAAGCACATCATTTGCGGGTAGACCATTTAAAAACTGCAAAGTATTTTGAATGATTTTCTCTTTCTGACGTTCAATGCCTTTTAAGTCATCCAGATAAATATTTTTGGGTGTATAGATGGCTTTAAGTTGCTGATTTTCCCATCTAAAAGCAGGTGCATTAAAATCTGTTTCTTGTCTAGGTTCAGGTAAGACCTGCTGTAACTGATTTAATACAAGTGATAATGTTTGAACTAAATTATCTGGTAAATCAATGGTAGCCATGGTAAGTCAATCATGTTAAACAGTAATTTACTAGGATACTAACACCGAAATTAACAGGCTGACAAAAAAGTTATTGTCTATACAGTTTATCGGTTTTGCAATTGATTGAAATCTTCAGACCGCGCATAGTGTTGTTGTGTCTATTCAGTAAAATCATCTGTGAAGATGAGGACGAAATATGTTTGAAAAAATACGCAGTGATATGAATCCGCATCAGGCCTACCGTATCAAAAAATTACAACGTCAGTTAGACATGGCTGAATCTTATGAAGAGTGGAAGTCTTTTGCATTAAAACTAGATGAAGAAACAGGGGTGCAAGAGTGGAAATTTGATAATAGTTCGCCTTACTTCGATGCAGAACTCATTTCTTATAGATACACTTTACTGAAAAGATATCGCCAGCAACATCGAACGCTCGATCTTATTTATTTACTCAAAGAAGGTCTAACTTACGATATTGCAAATATTGGTCACCCTATGTTGTTTGCTGCAACGCATGTGGGAACAAAAAAGTTAATTGAAGATTATATTGAAGAAGTTAGCCAAAGCTTGGCCTATATTGCTTCAAGTGAATGTATTACTTTCCAAAGAAAAGAAAAAATTGAGTTTTTTGAAAATTGTGAAAAAGCATATGGACAACCAGCCCTTATGTTCTCAGGTGGAGCAACTTTAGGTCTTTTTCACACTGGAGTCTGTAAAGCTTTAATTGAACAAGATTTAATGCCTAAAGTGTTGTCTGGCTCAAGTGCAGGAGCAATTATGACGGGCATGCTCGGAACTTCTGCCAGTGAAGATGTTCAAAATTTATTAAATGGAGAACAATTCTTTAGTGATGCTTTTCATTTTAGGAAACTTCGTGAACTCATTAAAGGAAATGGTGGAATTGCCGATGTGCACTATTTGAAAAAGTTCCTTGTCGAAAATCTGGGTGATCTCACGTTTGAAGAGGCTTTCAAAAAATCTGGTTTAAACATTAATGTGGCAGTTGCGCCATATGATGCAACAGAAAACCCGCGAATCATGAATGCGATTATGACGCCTAATGTTTTAGTGTGGAGTGCTGTGTTGGCTTCATGTGCTGTACCTGTGTTATTTCCACCCGTGCGTTTAACCAGCAAACGTTATGACGGTGAACACACGCCTTACATGGCAAACACAAAGTGGGTAGATGGCAGTGTAAGAAATGATTTTCCGCAAGAAAGAATGGCCCGACTTTATAATTTAAATTACACCATCGCCAGTCAGGTGAACCCACATATTGTTCCATTTATGCAAAATGATGCAGACCGCTTTCGTAAAGACGTTTTAAGTTGGCCTGAACGGATTTTAAGACGTCAAGGTAAAGTGTTATCCATGGGACTTATGGACTTTACACGTCAAAGACTCGGTTCTATTTCTCCGATTAGACGATTACTCGATCACGGCTATGGAGTAATGGGGCAGCGTTATTATGGTGATGTGAACATCATTGCTAAATATGGCTTGAGTCACTATACCTATACTTTGCAAAACCCACGTCCACATTTGTTTAAACGCTTACAGCGAGAAGGGGAACGTGCGACTTGGCCAAAAATTTCTTCGATTGAAACCCATGCTCGTATTGGCAAGACGATTCAACATTGTTTAGAAGTTTTGCGTTTTGAAGAAAAGCAACAACAGCCAGAGTCTTACTATGCTGAAGCATGATTTTGCTTCGCATATACAAAACTTAAAAAGTGTGACAAAACCTGCGAGTGCCGCTTTAGGGCGGTATCTATGGACATGCAGTATAGATAACAAAGACTATTGGTTAAAATATCATTTACCTGAAACAAATGTTCAAAGTGAGCAAGATTTCATCCATGAACAATTGTTTTACGAAGAAATTACTCGTAAGAAACCTGCGTGGCTTTTACCTCATAACTTAATCGAAGTTAGTGCCATTCCTCAATTAAACCATTCTTTAGGTAAAGTTTTAATTTTACCCAATACTGATTTGTGGTTTGGTTCATTGTCTCATGAAGCAGATTTAACTGATGTATATCATAAGATTTGGTCCGCACTAGATAAGCTCGCAGAACTCCATAGATTTGGCTGGATTCATGGAGATATTAAGAAAGAACATTTTCGAAAGTTTGAGCAAAATGCTTATTTGATTGATTTTGAGAAAGCCCGACTTATATCAAGCTCAGATTTAAGAATGGATGCTACACCACGATATATGGCTCCAGAGCTGTTTAGAGGCGCTTCTAAGGATATACAAAGCGATTTATACGCATTTGGTATCGTTCTATATGAATGGTTAACCCAAACTCGCTTAGAAGCAGGGAGTTACTATAAGTGGGCAGTATTGCATTGCCAAAATTTAACCATTCAATTACCGACACAACTTATGATTTTTTATCCATTACTTTCGGGTTTATTGCAAAAACAACAAAAAAATAGGTTTGCAAACGTGTTTGAAGCGATGAATTGTTTAAAAGCACATTCAAACTTATAAAAATCATTGATCTAGTATCTGTATACAATTTACACGGTCAGTTTTTTTTAGAAAAAAAACACTTGTCACTGTTAGATCTTATCGCTAATATACACAGCCATCGGGGGCGTGGCGAAATTGGTAGACGCACTGGATTTAGGTTCCAGCGCCGCAAGGTGTAAGAGTTCGAGTCTCTTCGCCCCCACCACTTTAAGTTAAAACTTAAAGTTAATGTAGATGTTAAGTCATCTATGTTTTGGAAGAGGATTGGTGTAATGGTAGCATGACGGTCTCCAAAACCGTTCGTCAAGGTTCGAGTCCTTGATCCTCTGCCACATTTATTTTGAATAAATGTCCCAGATGGGGGCGTGGCGAAATTGGTAGACGCACTGGATTTAGGTTCCAGCGCCGCAAGGTGTAAGAGTTCGAGTCTCTTCGCCCCCACCATTAAAAGAAGCAAGACGATGTTCTTGCTTTTTTTATGATTAAATCATTAGTTGTTTAATCATAAATATAGAGGATTGGTGTAATGGTAGCATGACGGTCTCCAAAACCGTTCGTCAAGGTTCGAGTCCTTGATCCTCTGCCAATGATTTAAAAATGAAGCTCCTGTTTAGGAGTTTTTTTATTGCCTGAATTTCTAAAGTTCAAATTATTTAAAGTCTTTTTTATATTTTTTATTCAGTCATCTCATGCGTCTTAAGTGCTGATCTTTCTATTCTTCAACAACTGATCCAATCGGTTGTAAGTTGTTGGTTAAGTAGGGAATATACTAAGTTTTTAGTTGCGCTATTAAGTTATTGTTTTTTGGTTTTTTATTAGAATTTATAAAATTTTTCTCATAAAAAGCTTGAATAGAAATTTATTTCATGTATCATGCTCTTAACTAGAAAAAAGTCTTGTTAGTAAATCTTCTTTAAAGTATCGTAGTTTTAGTCATAATCCTTCGTTTTTTAAGATCTTAACTCAATTTGTTATTCTTTTTTCAAAGTTATGTTAGTGTCATTATTAAATGATACTAAAATATTAGAAATCAGTAGGATATATCATGTCTAATACAGTAAGCGGTACAGTAAAATGGTTTAACGAAACTAAAGGTTTCGGTTTCATTCAACAAGACAATGGTCCAGATGTGTTTGCACACTTCAAAGAGATCTCTGGTTCAGGTTTCAAAACTTTGCACGAAGGTCAACGTGTAACGTTTACTGTTACTCAAGGTCAAAAAGGCCCAAATGCTGTAAATATTATTCCACAATAATATTTCAGTAAGAAAAAAAGCACTATTTAGTGCTTTTTTTATTTTAGTCTTTTAAAAGAAATTTCGTTGTTCTTTTAGAAGCTATAAAAGCCCTCTACAAGAGGGCTTTTTATTTTCTTGTTAATATAAATTATTAGTTATTAAGCTCTTATAGTTAATAATCGAACGTATTTTTAACCTAAACTTTAGAATATGTGTGAAATATAAATTATTAGTAATAGAGATATGGTAGATTAAAAAATCTTTAAATAAAGAAATTTTATATTTCACGGAATTGCTAATGAACGTTCGCTTGTGTTATGCCAGTCAACGAAACGAAAAAAATGAAGATTTATTGCAAGATTTACGTGATATTTTGACAGAAGCACGAGATTTCAATGATTTGAATCAAATTTGTGGTGTGCTCTATTATGCAGATAATGCTTTCTTTCAATGCTTGGAAGGTGAACGGGAGGTAGTTGAACGATTATTTGAAAAAATTCAAAATGATCAAAGGCACTACAATATTAAATGGTTGTGTACATATTCCATCGAGGAGAACTCTTTTCAGCGTTGGTCAATGAAATATGTACAGCGTAATACAAATATTGAATCTTTCTTTTTAAAGATGGGAGAAACTAGTTTTAATCCCATTCGTCTTGATGAGCAAAATTTAAAAATTTTCTTAAATGAATTATTAAGTGCTGAACAAACCAAAATTAATACAGTTAAGAAAGTAGGTATGGTTAAGCGTGGGGTGAACCCTTTTTAGCTATAACACCGATATGGATGGCCTTGAATTTAGGAATCATTTTAGTCATCACTAGGTAGACAATCACTGAACTTGCGAGCATCCATATCACTTCTAAACTTTGACTAATTACAAACATTGCCCAGTAAAAAAAACTAAATAACGCGAGACATAGTCCGCTACCTTTATAATACCAAGTAATAAATATTCCAAAAATTGCTGAAGAGAGCAGCAGGTTAGTCGTCTCATTCATTCCAAGGTAGTTAAAGAAAATAATCAGTAAGCATAAAGCTAACATTGATAGTAAATATACAAATATATTTTTTGCAATAAACATTTTCTATACCCTATCTGATGATTAAAAAAAGATCTTTCCTCTGTTTCCAGAGGAAAGATAGTACATATTAATTTTTTGAGATTCTTTTTCTATTATTAAGAGTTTTTATATTAATAAAGATAACGTTACCGTTTCTCCAGATCTCTTCATTAATATTCAGCTTTCTATTTAATAGTAAAGAGTGCTTATATGTACTGAAATTAATTATAGGAAAAACAATTAGTTGTGTTGTAAGTTTTGACTTACATGATTGTGAGAAATTACCTACATTTGTTTAAAAAATATACAAAATTTACAGAATAATATTTAATATAAATTTATATTTAACAATGGCTTATTTGGTTTTGCTTTTAGGTTGATTTTTACATAAATAACAAAAAGTAACATGTGTTTTAGGGAGCATGTTTCTCAAAATAAAAAATATTAGGTCATTAAATGAGTATTCATTAAAAAGTTATTTTATGAAATTATAAGAATAAGTAGTTTTTAATATAGAAAATTAATAATAAAAATTTATATGACCTAATTTATACATTAAAAAGTAGATAGGACTGGCAACCATACAGAGATGAGTAGTGTTAGCGCCATCATTTTATTAAAAATGTTTATATGCTTTGTTTGTGAAAATAATCGATTGCTTAGCCTACCCGCTAAGGCCCACATGTAAAGGCAAGGTATGGCTATAACTAAAAAAATGAAGGATAAAATTGAGACATTTATCCAGATATCTTGCCCTTGTTTTGTGTAGACACTAATCACTGCAAAAGCCATCATCCATGTTTTAGGATTAATTGCTTGCATAAAAAAGCCAGTAATGAAACCAATCGGACCTTTTTCTTTGTCTTGTTCGAAATGAATAATAGGATTGTAGTTATATAATTTCCAAGCCAGCGAGGTGAGCCAGATTAAACCAATGAGTGTCATTATTTTTTGAATAATTGGGTAAGCCAGAAGGGTTGAACCCAGCCCAATGCCAACGATGAGCACAAGTAGGGCAGCCCCGATGCAAGAACCTAAAATGACAGGAAACGTTTTAGAAATTTTATAACGGCTACTTAAATTTAAAATTATAAAATTAGTTGGACCGGGAGTAATTGAGGCAACAATAGCAAATAATGAAAATGCAGTGAGGTTTTCCATCTTGTCTACTTGAATTAATAGGGAGAGATAAGATGAAATAATTAAAATTTTTAATCTTGAAGATTTGTGCAGATTTTTCTATAGGCAGCAGGTGTTAAACCATAGCAGCGCTTAAACCAGCGACTTAAATGACTTTGGTCAGCAAAGCATAAATCTGAAGCAACTTGTGCGGGAGATATGCTTCTGGCGAGTAAATCACGCGCTCGTGTAAGTCTGAGTTGAATGAGATATTGATGAGGGGCTAAGTGAAAAGTTGCTTTAAAAATGCGGTGAATATGGTATCTGTCTAAGCCTATCATGCGAGCGATGTCTTCAAGCCCTATATCTTCAAATAGATGATCATACAAAATATCTCGGATTTGGTGTGCGATTCGAGGTGTGTGAGTAGAAGATGATTGGTGAGCTTTTTTTAACCATTTCCCTTGTGCGATATGATGAATAAGTAGGTCTAGACTATTATCTTTGACAATATTCATTTCTTTGTAATGCAGATGCTGGAATGCTTGAGAAGTAATAATAGCGAGCTGTTCATCTGACTTTAATGGTGCATCAATCACTAACTCGTAGTGATCAGGGCTATTATGAAATAAACCTTGGATACGTTGTTTCAACCAGTCTGGATGTAGGTAGAGCATTTGGTAGGTAAAGCCATCAGACGCAGGAGCATGTCCATCATGGATTTCTTCTGGTTCAAGCATAAAGACTTGTCCCGCATGACTATTGATTTGCTTTTTACGACAGTGAAATTGTTGAATGCCGGATTCAGTTACACCAATTAAATAGCTCGAGTGCCAGTGGGGATCATAAGCATGACCAGTAAAATGGGCACGGATTGTTTCAATACCTGTATTGGTATCTTTTGAAATATCCACCCAGTTCCCCATAACAATCCACCCATAAATTTTTAAGTTTAGCCCTTAGAACGGTACAAAAGAGGTGAATGTAGTTCTAGAAGATTTGTGCAAAATCTTTAAGGAAATTGAGCAATTTTTTGAACTCAATGCAATTTTATCTATGGATAAAATTTGCCAAGCAGGACACCAAACCAAATATCAAAGCACTCAGGCCAATAACTTGAAAGAAAGTTGATAAACTTGCATCAAAATATAGAACAGCGATACTTCCGATAATGGCTGCAATAATCATTCTGATGGTACCAGCTAAGATAGGGCCTAATAATCGTTTTGAACCTTGGCCTGCAAAATAAAGAGCCATACCTATACCTATTGCTCCGTAAAAAGGCGCAACATGCTGCAAGTAATTTGTTCCAGTCTGAAGGACAGATGGATCATGACTGAAAAAACCAAGCCAAATGGAAGGGAAAATACTAAAGAAAAGTCCTATTGAGCCAGTAATAAGGAATGTAATAAAAACCCCGATCCATGTGATACGACGTGCTCTTTGAAATTGCCCAGCTCCATAATTAATACCTACCATGGTCATGATTGCTGAGCCGATACCGAACATAAGCGGAACTTGCACGTAGTCTAGTCGGGAAGCAATACCGTACCCCGCGATTGCATCAGAACCAAATTGACCAACTAAGGTTGTTACGATGACAACAGTTAAATTGAGTTGAATTATTCCAATAGCGGATAGTGAACCAATACCAAGAATATCTTTGAAGAACTGAAAGTTGATAGGCTTGATCGATAATTTGATAATGCTATGTGTTGTTCGCATGTGCCTAATTAAGCATATGATGGCAAAAATATAATAACTTAAGACAGCGAGCCCAGCTCCAGCTACACCCAATGAGGGAATGAATCCCCAGCCAAAAATGAAAATAGGTGATAGGGGTAAAAGTAGTACTCCACCTAGAAGTGTTATGCGAGCTGGAGTTTTTGTATCACCTGCACCACGTAATGCGGCTGAGAGTAGGGCTACAGCCCATATAAGGGGTGAACCTATAAAAATAATATTGGAATATTTTAGGGCTGCATCTAAAGCTAAGCCAGTAACGCCCATTAAGTGATATATCATCTGGGCTGAGGTGAGCATAACAATACTAAAAACTCCTCCCAAAATGCCAGCAAGAATTACACCATGCCAGACAAGGGATTGAGCATCTTCTGATCGACCTGCTCCAGAAGCCCGAGCAATTGCTGAAGCTAGTCCTCCGCCAAATCCACCATTCGCTAGCATTTGCATGAGCATAAGAATTGGGAACACTACGGCTACGCCAGCTATTACATCAGTTCCAAGTGAACTTACGAAATATGTTTCTAGTAATCCAATCATGGTTTGTACAAGCAAAACAGCTATGGTGGGTAACGCCAGTTTTAGCATTACTGGGGGAATTGGTCCGTTTAAGATCGCATGATTTAAATCATGTGTATTTAGCGGCTGGCGTACTGATTGTTCCCGCATAATAATTCTCGCTTTATAAACTGCTTGCTATAGAGGCAATAGGGGTGTTTCAAAATTTTTGAGGTTGCCAGCCGCCACCCAGTGATTTATAAATTGCTACAGCAGCAAGGGCTGAATCGGTTTGTGCCTGTACTTTTCTATCTGTGAATTGCAAAGCACTTGAATCTGCTTGTAATACTTCTATTCGACTGTTAATTCCTTTTTGATAGGCAATTAAAGCGATTTTCTGTGCAAGGTGTAGCGCATTTTCACCATCTTGAAGTGCTACGAGTTGTTCTTGTCTTTTAGATAAAGTTGATAATGAGTTCTCTACATCTTCCGCTGCATGTAAGACGGCTAATTGGTAGGCTGCGAGCTTTTCGGCTTCTTGTCCCTTAGCTAAGCGAATTTCTGAATTAATTCGACCAAAATCAAATAAACGCCAACGTAAGCCTAATAAGCCAGCAGCCTGATTGGCACCACTTGAAAATAAGTTTCCACTTACTGTGGCTGCGCTACCTATCAAACCGCCTAAAGAAACCTTTGGGTAATATTCTGCAATCGCACTGCCAATGCGTGCATTTGAAGCTGCCAGTTGCCTTTCAGCCATGATGAGATCTGGTCGTCTACGTAAAAGATCGCGGGGTGTTCCTGTTTCTGTAATATTAGGAATAACTGGAATTGGTTTTACTTCCGCTAGTTCAACTCGGTGAGTTCCTGGTACGGTTCCAAGCATGACGTCGAGTGCATTCATGGCAATGTCTAGATTCATTCCAAGTGCGGGAACTACAGCTTGAACTTGAGCAACATTCGCTTTAGCTTGTTTGACCTGAAATTCAGATGCCAATCCTTTGCTATATAAAAGTTGAATAATTGAAAGAAGTTTTTGTTGCGTTTGTAATTGTTGCTGGGCAATGTCTAATCGAGATTGTAATCCTCGAATATTAATATAAAGATTTGCTGTTTGCGCTGCGACCATTAAACGAACTGCTGATGCTCCTGCATTCGAAGCTTGATAGTTTGCTAGAGCACTTTCACGGTCTCTTCGAAGGCCTCCGAAAATATCTAATTCCCAAGTGGCACTTAGGTTTGCCTCATAAGAACTACCATGTCGGTCAAAATTAGGTATTGAATTTAAAACTTGCCCCAGTGGAGTTTCAACGGATTGGTAAGCTTTAGCTGCTTGTGCGTCAACACTACCTATTGGGCGTAAAGAAGCATTGACTGCCGATAAGCTTGCTTGAGCTTGAGTCACACGGGTATATGCTTGGGTCAGATCCAGATTTTGTTTTAATGCTAATGTGACATATCGAGTAAGTTGAGGGTCATTAAAACTTTTCCACCATACTTCAATATCTGCTTTGGTTTCGTCACTTGGTGAGTTTAAGCGAGCGCCAAGATATTGCTCGGGTAGAGATATACTAGGACGTTTATAATTAGGACCTACGGTACAAGCAGCAAGAATGCTGGTGAGTATTGGTAGGAGAACGATAGATCTAGATAACATATTTTCCCCAAGGCGAGATTTTGAACAATGGCTTAATTGTGACTATAATACAATTTAGTCACTTGTTGTCAATATCAGGGGTCAAGAGTTAAACTACAACTTTCACATAAAGGTTTAAATTGAAAATATGAGTAAAGAAAAAAGTAGTTATCCAGTTTCAAAGCGAGGACCGGAAGATCATGAGGTAAGGGACCAAATCGTGGTTGCTGCTACAGAGCATTTCAGCCGCTATGGTTATGAGAAAACTACAGTTTCTGATCTTGCAAAATCTATAGGCTTTTCTAAAGCTTATATTTATAAATTTTTTGAATCTAAACAGGCGATTGGCGAGATGATTTGTGCCAATTGTTTGCGTGAAATTGAAGATGAAGTTAATGCTACCATTCAAGAAGCTGAATATCCTGCTGAAAAATTGAGAGTGCTTTTTAAAGTAATTGTGGAAGGGAGCCTTCGTTTATTTTCTCAAGATCGTAAGCTCTATGAAATTGCAGTTTCTGCAGCCTCTGAGAAATGGGATGCTACGGTTGCTTATGAAAATCGAATTCTTAAAGTACTACAAAATATTATTCAAGAAGGTCGTCAAACTGGTGATTTTGAAAGAAAAACACCAATTGATGAAGCAGTTAAGGCTATTTATTTAGTTATGAGACCTTATCTACATCCATTACTTTTACAACATAGCATTTCATATAACGCTGATGCTCCAGTGTTGCTTTCTAGTCTTGTGCTGAGAAGTTTATCGCCATAATAAATTTGTGACTATTGACTAAATTAGTCACTTGATTAAAAATGAGTCTCCTGATTAATTTCTTCAAGGGGGGGACTCTAATATGCGTTATCGTCGCCTTATTCCATTTGCTGCAATATATTTATTTCCTTTTTTCTTGCTAGGTTGTGCTGAAAATACACAATCTGACCCCCGTACTTCGGCACCATTGGTACGAGTCGCAACTGTGCAAGAAGAAATTACTTCTGACTCAAGAGCATTTACAGGCACGATAGGCGCACGGGTAGAAAGTGATCTTGGTTTTCGTGTCTCTGGTAAAGTAATCAAACGGTTTGTTGAAGCCGGTCAGACGGTAAAACGCGGACAGTTACTGATGCGTATTGATCCGGTTGATTTGGAACTTGCTGCCAAAGCTCAGCAAGAAGCTGTAGGCGCAGCCAAAGCACGTGCTGAACAAGCAGAAAAAGATGAAGCTCGATATCGTGATTTGCGTGGAAGTGGAGCTATATCTGCTTCCGCCTATGATCAGATTAAGGCAGCAGCAGATACGGCGAGAGCACAACTAAGTTCAACGCAAGCTCAAGCTAAAGTCGCATTAAACGCCAGTCACTATGCCGACTTAACAGCCGATGGTGATGGCACAATTATGGAAACACTGGTTGAACCGGGGCAAGTCGTAAGCGCGGGTCAAACAGTAATTCGTTTAGCTCATTCTGGTCAAAGAGAAGCAGTTATTCAGCTTCCCGAGACTTTACGCCCTGCAATAGGAGCTATTGGTCAAGCCACTCTCTTTGGTAAAGAAAATATCAGTGTCCCAGCTAAGCTTAGACAGTTATCAAATACAGCAGATCAACTCACTCGTACTTTTGAAGCACGTTTTGTATTAGACGGAGATTTGGCAAACGCTCCTTTAGGTTCAACCGTTACTGTACGTATTGGAGCTCAAAATCAGAGTTCACAACATTTTTTACAAGTACCGATTGGTTCACTACTTGATAAAGGAAAGGGAGCAGGAGTATGGGTAATTAATGGAAAAACTCAGAAAGTAACGTGGCGTTCTGTTGTTGTAAAACAGGTTGATGATGAATATGCGTATGTAACTGGCAATATTCAGAGTGGAGATCAAATTGTTGCTCTAGGTGCGCATTTACTTCGAGAAGGCGAGTTAGTCCGTATTGCATCACAGGCAAATAATCCTTCAATTGAAAATGAAGGAGGACACTCATGAGTGAGAAAGGTTTTAACCTGTCAGCTCTTGCTGTTCGTGAACGGGGTATCACTCTATTCCTGATTTTTCTAATTTCAATTGCAGGCATTGTTGCATTTTTTAAATTAGGTCGAGCTGAAGACCCAGCCTTTACAGTTAAGGTCATGACCATTGTGACTGCTTGGCCCGGTGCAACTGCCCAAGAAATGCAAGATCAAGTTGCTGAAAAAATCGAAAAACGGATGCAAGAGCTGCGTTGGTATGATCGAACAGAAACCTATACAAGGCCTGGGCTAGCTTTTACGACACTAACCTTACTTGATAGCACACCTCCATCTCAAGTTCAGGAGGAGTTTTATCAAGCGAGGAAGAAAGCAAATGATGAAATAAGCAATTTACCTTCAGGGGTAATTGGGCCACTTGTTAATGATGAATATGCGGATGTAACTTTTACTTTATATGCTTTGAAGGCAAAAAATGAAGCACAAAGATTGTTGGTGCGTGATGCAGAAACGATTAGACAGCAGCTACTTCATGTCCCTGGGGTAAAAAAGGTCAATATTATTGGCGAGCAACCTGAACGTATCTATATTGAATTTTCACATGAGCGCTTGGCAACACTAGGCGTAAATCCACAAGATGTGTTTGCTGCACTTAATAATCAGAATGTACTTACTCCAGCTGGTTCTATTGAGACCAAAGGTCCTCAAGTTTTTGTCAGATTGGATGGTGCTTTTGATAAGTTACAAAAAATTCGAGACACACCTATAACTGCTCAAGGTCGTACCTTGAAATTGTCAGATATTGCGACTGTTAAACGTGGTTATGAAGATCCTGCAACATTCATTATTCGTAATGATGGAGAACCTGCTTTATTGCTAGGTGTAGTCATGCGTGAAGGGTGGAATGGATTAGATCTTGGTAAAGCATTAGAGAACGAAGTTGGCTCAATCAATGAAGATTTACCCCTTGGTATCAGCTTAAATAAGGTGACCGATCAAGCGGTAAATATTAGCTCGTCGGTAAATGAGTTCATGATTAAGTTCTTTGCAGCATTACTTGTGGTGATGTTTGTAAGCTTTATCAGCATGGGATGGCGAGTTGGACTTGTTGTTGCTATGGCTGTACCTCTCACATTGGCTATTGTTTTTGTGGCGATGTTGGCAACGGGCAAAAACTTTGACCGAATTACACTGGGCTCTCTTATTCTTGCCTTAGGACTCTTGGTTGATGATGCCATTATTGCCATTGAAATGATGGTCGTCAAAATGGAGGAAGGCTTTAGCCGAATAGCTGCATCTGCTTATGCATGGAGCCACACCGCAGCACCTATGCTTTCTGGAACATTAGTCACAGCTGTTGGATTTATGCCAAATGGCTTTGCCCGATCTACGGCTGGTGAATATACCAGCAATATGTTTTGGATTGTCGGCATAGCCCTTATTGCTTCATGGATTGTTGCAGTCGTTTTTACACCTTATTTAGGTGTGAAGATGTTACCTGATTTTAAAAAAGTCGAAGGTGGACACCATGCAATTTATGACACCCCCCGATATAACCGTTTCCGTCAAATTCTTGAACGTGTGATTGCGCGTAAATGGCTTGTTGCTGGTAGTGTTATCGGATTATTTGTTTTGGCAATAGGCGGAATGACATTGGTGAAAAAACAATTTTTTCCAATCTCTGACCGACCTGAAGTACTTGTTGAAGTACAAATGCCTTACGGTACATCGATTACGCAAACTAGCGCTACTACAGCCAAAGTTGAAGCTTGGTTATCTAAGCAAAATGAAGCAAAAATTGTGACATCGTATATTGGTCAAGGCGCTCCTCGGTTTTATTTATCCATGGGACCTGAGTTACCAGACCCATCCTTTGCCAAGATTGTGATACGAACTGACAATCAAGAAGAGCGGGAAGCCTTAAAACATCGCTTAAGACAAGCTGTTTCAAATGGGCTTGCTTCTGAAGCGCAGGTGCGTGTTACACAACTGGTCTTTGGACCATATTCACCCTATCCAGTGGCTTACCGTGTGACAGGGCCAGACCCAGAAAAATTGCGTGTAATTGCAGCTCAGGTTCAGCACGTTATGAATGCTAGCCCAATGATGAGAACTGTAAATACCGATTGGGGAACTCGTACACCAGCCCTTCATTTCACATTACAGCAAGATCGCCTACAAGCAGTTGGTCTCACCTCAGCTTCAGTGGCACAGCAACTACAATTTTTGTTAACAGGTATTCCGATAACATCTGTACGCGAAGATATTCGTACAGTACAAGTTGTTGCTCGTTCTGCGGGTGATATAAGACTGGATCCTGCAAAAATTGGTGATTTCACACTCACTGGGGCAAATGGACAACGTATTCCTCTGTCACAAATTGGCAAGATTGAAGTGCGGATGGAAGAGCCTGTTATACGCCGTCGAGATCGCGTACCAACAATAACCGTTCGTGGAGATATTGCTGAAGGATTGCAACCACCAGATGTATCTACAGCAATTACCAAACAGCTTCAGTCAGTTATAAAAAATCTACCAAAGGGCTATCGCATCGTTGAAGCGGGTTCTATTGAAGAGTCGGGTAAAGCCACTAA
This sequence comes from Acinetobacter sp. ACIN00229, assembly GCF_016106645.1. NCBI lineage: Bacteria > Pseudomonadati > Pseudomonadota > Gammaproteobacteria > Moraxellales > Moraxellaceae > Acinetobacter > Acinetobacter sp. ACIN00229. The sequence continues at coordinate 24,002 of NZ_JADWOM010000002.1, read as the reverse complement.
AGCTATGCTTCCTATTTTCCCGATCATGTTGGCAATGACTTTGCTCATTATCATTCTTCAGGTGAGATCTATAGCTGCAATGATTATGGTGTTTCTCACCAGTCCATTGGGATTAATCGGTGTGGTACCGACGCTTCTATTATTCCAGCAGCCTTTTGGTATCAATGCCTTAGTTGGGTTGATTGCATTGTCTGGAATTTTAATGCGAAACACACTCATCTTGATTGGTCAAATTCAGCAAAACAAGCAAGCTGGACTCGATCCGTTGGATGCTGTTGTGGAAGCAACAGTACAACGTGCCAGACCCGTCATATTAACGGCTTTGGCTGCTATTTTGGCTTTTATTCCTCTGACTCATTCGGTGTTTTGGGGAACGCTAGCTTATACATTGATTGGTGGAACACTGGCTGGAACCATTTTAACTTTGGTTTTCTTGCCGGCTATGTACTCAATCTGGTTCAAAATCAGAGTCAAACCAACAGCTTAACCATCAGATTCTTAAGTTTAAAAATTATTCGGAGTTCATATGTCAAACTCACAAGTAGTGGTAATTACCGGTGTTTCATCAGGAATTGGTCAAGTCACAGCAGAAAAATTTGCTAAAAAAGGCCATAAAGTATTTGGAACAGTCAGAAATAAAGTCAAAGCCCAACCTATTGAAGGGGTTGAGCTCATTGAAATGGATGTGTCTGATGAGGACTCTGTCCAACTTGGGATTCATTCTATTATTGATAAGGCTGGGCGTATTGATATCTTAATTAATAATGCTGGAGCAAGCCTGACTGGGGCAATAGAAGAGACCTCTATAAAAGAAGCAGAATTTTTATTTAATACGAATGTATTTAGTATTCTTCGTACGATACAAGCGGTATTGCCATATATGCGAATACAACATTATGGAAGAATCATAAATATTAGCTCGGTATTGGGTTTTCTTCCTTCACCTTATATGGGGGTATATTCTGCAACTAAACATGCAGTTGAAGGATTATCCGAATCTTTAGATCACGAGCTTCGTCAATTTGGGATTCGCGTGACATTGGTGCAACCTTCTTTCACCAAAACCAATCTAGATAAAAACGCACCTGTAGTAAGTTCTAAAATTCCTGAATATGACAATGAACGTAATTTAGCTACACAGGCTATATCGAATCAGATTAATCATGGATCCCAACCAGATGCTGTTGCAGATACGATCGTTACAGCGGCATTGAATGATTGGCAAATGCGTCGCACACCATCTGGACAGGCGTCTTTGTTAAGTAAGTTACGTCGCTTCATGCCAAGTGGCCCTGTTGATAAGAGCATTAGAAAGACTTTTGGGTTGAAATAACTTATTCATTATTTTTAATATTATAAAATCTAAGCATAAATTTTATGCTTAGATTTTATTACTTTGAGTCGCTATTTAATTTTTGATTTTTAAATTCTGCCCATTCAATAAGTGCTTCCATTGAAGGACCAAGTGCTAATCCTATTTCACTAAGCTCATATTCAACTTTAGGGGGAACTTGTGGATAAACAGTACGTTTAATAATCCCATCTTGTTCTAATTGTTTAAGCTGCTGAATCAACATTTTCTGATTAACACCTTCGATAAGTTTTTCTAATGCAGAGAAACGTAGGGGTTGTTTAGCTGCAAAAAGTTGACAAAGGATAATTATTTTCCATTTTCCTTCAATAGCTTTAAGGGCTTCAGAGGTGATTTTTGCCCATACTATCCGCTGTTGAGGATCTTCACAATTCCAGTCACGTGCTGCTTTCATACTTACCTTTTAGGAATATACTTACTTTTTTGTGTGTACTTCCTATTATCTCAGCTTGTCTTTAAACTTAAAAGTGTTAACTGTATTAAATTTCTCAAAAGGCTGATATATGAAAATAGGTATTGTTGGAGTTGGTAATATTGGAAAGACCCTTGCACGTCTTTTAAAGGAAGCAGGTCATACTATATATGTTGCGAATTCTAGAGGTGTGGACGGGGTAAGAAAAATTGCGGATGAAATAAACGTAGAAGCAGTCGATATATATGGAGCTGTTAATTCTTCAGATGTTATTATTTTATCAATTCCTTTCCCAGCTATAAAAGAATTACCAACAGATTTATTTTACTCAGCAGCTACAGACAAAGTAATTATAGATACCAGTAATTATTATCCTGATTTCCGTGATCCGCATATTAAAGAAATTGATGATGGAATGACAGAAAGTGTTTGGGTATCCACGCAGATTAATCGTCCTGTTATTAAAGCTTTTAATAATATTTTAGCTTATTCACTTGCAGAATTAGGCCAAGTTGAAGGAAGTAAAAATAGATTAGCGATAGCTGTTGCTGGAGATAGTGTACCTTCAAAAGATGTTGTTATGAGCCTTGTTAATGACATAGGTTTTGACCCTGTAGATGCAGGAAGTTTGGAAGATTCTTGGAGACAACAACCATGTACGCCAGCATATTGCTGTGATTATGATCAGCAAATGATGAGGAAAGGACTCGCTATTGCTCAAAAAGGAGAGGCCCAAAAAAAGCGTGATCGTTTACCTGAACTCTTCTCAAGCTTAGGGGCTAATCCAACGCATCAGGATATTGTTCAAATGAATCGAGATTTAAATCCAATACTCGATTAACTTTTAAAGATTATTTTCTAAAACTTAATTTTAAAAATATAAAGGGCTTATTTTTTATAATGATTAAATAAGCCTAATTGTTTGAATTAATAAAAATTCTCTATTTAATGGAGTCTGGTTGTAACTATCTAAGAATTAAAAATTTATTGGTGGTAAAGTTTTGTATAAATAAAGATTTTTTAAGAGGGCAGATTAATGCTTTTTGGTTCATAATCCCATAAATTAAATAGACATATTCTTGTGATGAACCAACTAATGCAAAAAGTTGATCTTGCTGATCAATACCAATAAGAATTTCATTGGTTAATTTTAACATATCAAAAGGTGAGGCGTTTTTCTTGGCCTCAACAGATATATTGAAATTTTCAAAAGTTTTCTTGATATCAAGTAATGAATAATAGAAATTTTGCTGATTTCGTTGAGCTTGCAAATAAACAGCAATACGTTCTATATCTATTGGTTTGTTGTGTTTTGCAGCAACTGCTGAAGCAAGAATAAAAGAAATGTTTGAAGTATTTGAGTCTATTGAGCCCACTTTAAGTTTAGAAATAGAACTCTGGATATTATCAGGTATATGTTTGACGGAAGCTGAGCACATATTTATTGACCTATAGACTGTGGTAGCTTGGGATGTATTCAGCCCTGCTAATAGTGGTATGAAAACCATGAGTTGTTTTAATTTAAGCGTCATATAAAAGCTTGTATAAAGTTTTTACTTAGCAAAACTTTAAGTTCCCGTAGCAGTTTTTGATGCCTATCTGTCCAGAGTCAATAGGATTAATAATTAACTCTCTACCCACTAATCCTCCTAATGCCTCGCCAAGTCCTACATCAATCCGCTGTTGTGTTTCGATATCAGTAAGTATAACTTTCGGTAAGGAAAGCCACCATCCAGGTTGAGCAGCTACAGTATTTTCGAAGCTACCAGAACTTATTTTTTGCCACTGGATAGCTTGTTTTTGTAAGGATAGTGATGTGTCACTAGTAGGAATTGTTCCTGCTGCATCTTGGGCTAGTAAAATTTCATGGAAACCAGACAGAGGATAATCTTTTAATGTGGCATTACTGAGAGTTAAACCTAAAGGTAGATCTAAGAGACCTAATACTCTTAGTGGACCAGTTTTAGCGACTACATTATCCAGCGTTGCTGATGTAGAGCGGTTAAGAATAAGCGGTTTGTTATAATCATTAATATGTGCTTCTGTAGAGATCAATCCATTTTCAATCACTACATTCTTCAGAACAGTATTAGTAAGCGTTAAATTCAAATCACCAGATAAAGAGTTAATTCCTGCTATGTCATCATCTAATGTTGTTAAATCTGTATTTGATCCTAATCCAAGTTTGCCTAATATGCCTAATGCCCCAAGGCGAAAACCAACAATTTCTCGAGTAGAAGCACTGTCCGGCGATTTGATAGCAAACTCGATAAAAGGATTAGTAATAACGGCATCTGATCCTGCATAGCTACCATTTACGGGGAGGACACCTGCTAAACTAATATTTTCAATATCAATGTCACAACCCACTCCTTTAGTCCCACCGCAACCTAACTGTAAACTTTTAATATTTGCATTTAACTCTACTTGTGCTTCCATTTCGAGACGATAAAACCCTACATCTGTATTTGGATTACCATTTTGATTAGCTGCAATATTGGTTAGATTAAATAATGCTTGACCAGTTACACTGGCTAAACTCTTATCATCTAAGAGGTTGAGTTCTGCTTTCACAAGTGAACTGACCAACATCAATGGTATTGTAAATAACAAAGCCTGTTTTATACTTCTAAAATTGTTCATATCAGTTCCTTTGCTTAAAGATGATTTAGCTCAAAGGAAAGTTTGCATTTCTTTATAAGCTCAATACTCTTTTGTTTTCATAGGCCTAGTATTATTAATGTCCTTTCCTAGGCAATATGGATATTTATAAGCAGCTCTATTGAACGGGAATTATGATTTGCTCTTTTGTGTGAATTAAACAACAATAAAGCATAATGTGTTCGGTGCACACATTATGCTTATAATATGTGTGCGGTGTCAACATGTCTTCTATACAATCTCAAAAATCAAATTATCATCATGGAAATGTGCGTGAAGAATTATTAGATGCAGGATTAGCTCACCTAAAAAATAGTGATGCTGAGAGCCTTAGCTTTCGAGAAATGGCGAGACAAATTGGGGTAAGCGGAAATGCGGTATATCGGCATTTCGAAAATAAAGAGAGCTTTTTAGCAGCATTGGCAGCAAAAGGATTTCAGCTCTTGCAAGAGGAGCAAAGCCAAACGTTGCAAGATGCTAATTCTCAGCCAGAGGCGTTAAAATTATTTGGTTTAGCCTATATTAACTTTGCAAAAAATAATCGAAATCTCTTTGCCTTGATGTTTAATCCTGACTTACAAAAGAATGAAGCACTTGAGTTAAAAGAGGCAGTGGGTAATACATATACTCAGTTACATCAACTAACTGCTTCAATATTAGGTGTGGATGAAAATGACGCTCAAGTTGAAGTATTAGCAATGTTGAGTTGTAGCCTTGTACATGGCCTATCTCATCTTTTATTAGAAGGGCGTTTGGCTGAATCAGAAGAAAAAGCGAATAATTTAGTCTTATTAATTATGAATTACGCTACGAGTTTGCTTACTGGAGCTGGTGTGGATAAGCATTAAAATATTAAATATAAATTTATTTTTGCCACCTAAAATTTCGGGGAGAAATGCCTTTCCAACGTTTAAAGGCTCTGGAAAATGCTGAAACTTCGGAATAGCCCAATTGAATGGCAACTTCTTCAACTGTTAAATTGGTGGTTTTGAGTAAGTCTTCGGCTAAGTCTTTACGAATGTCATCTATAAGCTGTTCATAGGTAACTTCTTCAATTGCGAGATGACGTTGTAATGTTCTGAGGTTGACCTGAAGATGGGCTGCCATTTCATCAATTCTGGGCATTTGTGAGGGTTGTTGGAGTAAAATATTTCTGACTTTTTGGCTATAGCTGCCTAGAGAACTTCTTCGCGTCCAAAGTTGTTGGCATTCTTCTTCATATCGTGCACGAATAAATGGGTCTGCTTGAGGTAATGGTAAATCAAGCAAACTGCTTTCAAAGATAATACAGCTACGTGGTTGATTAAATTGAATTGGATATCCCGTTAATTCGGGAAATTTATCGGCATACACAGGTGCAGGTAAAGCAATATTAATGCTCATTACAGGAAACTGTATAGGCAAGACATCTCGTTGAATTGATATAACAGTTATAAGATCTCTTTCAACCAGAAAACACGCTAAGTCATCTGGTAATTGACTATGATCAAAAATCAGTAATGTATATATATCTTCCTGAATAACTTCTAAATTGCAAAAAATAGAACTAAGTTGAAAGTATCGCATAGCAAAATGTAAGGCTTCTTTCATTGTCTGACTACTAAGAATTGCAAAACCCCATGCACCAAATGTGGTTGTATGGTGCCTTAGACCTGCTTCTATACTTAAGGGAAGTGTAGGATCTAGTAGTTTAAGTAAGTTTCGAATAACTAAAAATTCTTGTTCTGCTTTTACCTCAAAGTTAGGTTGCGACAAATCATCCAAAGAAATATGCGTGTTTTCAATACAACTTTCAGGTGTTAAACCATATTGCTGACCTATCATAAGCAATATGCGAATAGCACTGATACTGCGAGGAAAATCCCAATATAATTGTATAGACATGCTTTATGTGTCATGAAATGTCAAGTTTGGTAGTATAAAGTCATTCTGCTAATGTTCAAAACTTTATATCTTTTCGGATAGGATCAAATCCGATAGGGATATATAAAATGCTAAATAATAAAGACGGCAAGCACGAAAGTTTAACGGCAGCTTTAAAAGCTTTATATGATCAAACTAAAGCAAAAGTTGGTGATGCAGACCTGGAACATATCAGAAATGTTGCCGCTTACTCTCAAGCTATTAAAGCGCGTAGTAATGAGTTGATCCAACAAGGTGGAAAACCTAATGCCATAATGCGTGGTGCGATATTAGGTGCATTGCATACATTACTTGAGTTTTCTGAACTTGGTCATAACATCATGCATGGTAGTTATGATCATTTGCCAAATGCAGGTTCTTTCCATTCTGAACGGTGGGTTTGGAATTTTATGGTGGATCCTTATGAATGGCGTGTGATGCATCATCAAAATCACCATCCTTTTACTAATATCGTTGGCGTAGACCATGATTTGGGATATTCCTTTTTACGTATTAAGCCAGGTCAGCCATGGTATGGTCACCATACTTTGCAACTTCCACTGTTGTGGGTTTTATTATTAACAACACCTAATCTTGTATTTTCTCTTTTTACTGGAGCATCAGCCGCTAAAACAGAAGGGCGTAAAGTACTTAGTCGAACCACCATTGAACAAACCTTAAAACTGACAAAAAAATATATTGCTCAGCATTTTTGGAAAGATCCTCTTTCGGTCTCTCCTCATCGGATATTGCCGACATTTTTTGGTAATTATCTGAGTACAGTTTTAGGATATGATTTGACTGTTGCAGTATTATTTCTGGAACACCATTCGCCCAATGTTGAGTTATTTAGTGACCCGGGATTGAGTGAAACAGAAGAAGAGTATTTTCGCCGTCAAATTTTAGCAACAAGTAATTTTACGCCTTATGCCCAACTTGATAATTATTTTAAAACATTGTTGGAAGAGGAAGTTAAATTCGATAATCCACCTACATTTGATGTGTTTTATGGCGGATTGGACACCCACTTAGAGCATCATTTATTTCCAGACTTACCATGTAATCGTCAAAGAGAAATCCAGCCCTTTGTTAAAGAAATCTGTTTGCAGCATGGCTTACCTTACAATGTTATGTCTCTTGAAGATGTTGTGCCAGATATGATGGTCAATGTACTCAAATTGGCGAGTCCTGTAGGCGAGCAAGAAAGAGGAAATTTTTTTAAAATCCTAAAAAATCCTAAGGAGTTATTACGTCGAGTTGTATATGGAGCCCAATATAAACTGCCAGATAACATGACGTATTTAAATAAGCCTCGTTTTTATAATGTACCTGTTAAGGTCCTTGCTGTTTTTCCGCAAGCAGGAAATCAGGCATTAATGATACGTTTTGAAAAACCTCAAGGATGGGAGGGCGTAACTTGGGAAGCTGGTGCATTTATTTCCGTACGGGTTGACGTCGAAGATGAAAGTCTGGTTCGACAATATAGTTTGTTAAGAGATAGTCACGAGGCTGATAATTGTTTGGAAATTGCTGTCAAACGTGTAGAGGGCGGACGTGTTTCGAATTATATCAATGATCATATTAAGAAAAATTCACATATGATTTTGGTAGGAGTACCGCAGGCCTCTCCCGATTTTATAATGAAAGAAGTACCTAAACAGATCATTTTTCTTGCGGGCGGTGTTGGTATTACACCAATTTTGAGTATGTTACGTAAGGCACGACGTGAAGCTCCACATAGCCAAGTTAAGTTACTTTATTTTAACCGTAATGAGAGATCTATTATTTTTGAACATGAATTACGTGAAGTTGCCAACTTATCTGGTTTTGATGTGCATTTTATATGTAATGAGATAGACCCTAATTATCCAATTACAGGGCAGATGTATCAGGCGAAACTAAGTGCTGAATTACTAGCTAAAGTTGTTCCCGATATAACAGCACATGAAGTGTATGTTTGTGCTCCACCAGGATTTATTACTGCCTCAAAATCTATGTTACTGGATTTAGGATTACCTGAAATACAATTTCATACAGAGAGTTTTACACCTCCGGTAGTAGAGCATCCAACTGATGGTAAAGATCATGTTATTCACTTTGCACGGAGTGGTATTGAGATTGTGGTTGATGGCGGGACAACGCTATTAGAAGCTGCACGTTTGGCTGGCGTTAATATTCCATCGGGATGTGAAAGAGGGTTATGCCGTGCTTGTGTCTGTAATAAGCTACAAGGTGTTACTACTTTAGATCAATACAAGGCACAACCAGATTTACGAATTACCACCTGCAACAGTTTGCCTCGTTCGGATAAGTTGGTACTAGATATTTAACATCTTTGAATATGGAATTATTAATTTTTACTTTAAAGCTTAAGAGTTAATCACCACAATAATAAAAACCAGCGTATGGCTTGCTACGCTGGTTCCCAATATTGTTTAAACGAACTAACCTGAACGCTCAACTAACCAATTACTTATTTGAGGCCAGACTGCCGTAGGTGCTTGGCTTCCGGAAACGACACCCATGTGTCCACCCGGTACGACCTTAAACGTTTTATCTTGGCTGCTAATTAAATCCATGAGTGGCTTAACAGCATCAGCGGTCACAATAATATCCGTACTACCACCCAGTGCTAACACTGAACATTCAATATCTTTTAAATAGGCTGTAAGTTCACCGAATTTCACTACACCGTTGGATAGTTCATTATCAATCCAGAAACGAAGGATGATGTCGCGCATGACTCCACCGGGATACGCCAGCATATTATCGATAAATGAACTAGAAGTTGCGTGGTCAACAATAAATTCTCGGTTATCGAGGTTTTTAAAAAGTTCCCAATATGTTTTCAAATTTCCAATCGGGTCCGTTAATTTAAAGCCCAGCGTGTTTTGCCAACCATGAATATGAAATGCCTTACTTGGCACGTGGTGGCGAATACGAAATGGCGTATGTTTACGAACCCATTCGGCAGGTTTAGTCAGACTGCCATAAAGTTTCCCCATATAACCCGCTTTGTGAGTATCGATAGGGGAAGCGAGAATAATTAGATTCTTAATATCTTTATCTTTAAATAATGCGGTATAGCAGAGTGAAAGTGCACCGCCTAAACTCCACCCATGTAAAGAAAGCTGTTGCTGACCACTATGCTCGCGAACCTGCTTTAGCATTTGAGGCATAAAGACTTTAATGTAGGTGCCGAAATTGTATTTTGCTTGGTGACGGGTTGGCACACCCCAGTCAATTAAATAGACATCAAACCCGTGTGCCAAAAAGTAGCGTACAAAACTGCGAGTAGGAAACAAATCATAAATGAGCATGTTCACAGCTAATGGCGGAACAATCACTAAAGGAACACGGTGTTTAGGTGTAGAGATATCGGCTTCGTTTCTATAATGGCGTAAGCTAATAATTTCATGCTTATAGATCACGTCAAAAGGTGTTTTTCCTGACAAGGCAATTTCAGGACCTCTAAAAAATAGATCCGATGCATTGATCAGCATGTGAGGTATTTTTTGACCAGCACGTGTCTGAAGAGATTTTTTAATAGACTGTAGCTGTGGAATGTTCTGACGAACTTTAAGCAATAAACTCATTGAATATAAAACCTATAAAGATGTTGCCCAGAGCAATAAGGAGCTGGTCTTTTCAGGGATATTAAAGGGAATGAGTTCTAAGTTCCGTGACCCAAAAGACAGTATTTTCTGCTTAAGGTGTCAAGGAATAATTATTTTTCATTAAGAATAATTTACAATAAATATTTGAAATTAATAATGAAATAAATTTATTTAATATTTTTGTATGAAACCTTTAAAAATTTAAGCTTTTTTTAAGAATAGTAAAAAGCCTATTGGTAGGATAGTTTTGTAAAGTTTATTTGTGTTTTTTTTACATATGAAAAAATAAAATATAATTATTTTACAATCCTTTAGGAATGTAATTAGAAAGTAGTTTATATGGAATTTGTTTTTAATGGTTTTTATACGCTAATTTCGGCGGTCATTGTTTTATTGTTGGGCCGCTTTCTTGTTAATCGAATTGATTTTTTAAAACGCTACAATATTCCCGAACCTGTAGCAGGTGGTTTGGTGGCCGCGGTCATTTCTCTACTTGTCCATACACTATGGGGATATAGCATTGTTTTTAGTAGCGAATTGCAAACCAGCTTTATGCTTGTATTCTTTGCTTCTATTGGTTTAAGTGCCAATTTTATGAAGCTTAAAGAAGGCGGTATGGCTTTGGTTATCTTTTTAGTCTGTGTTGCATCGTTCATTGTTGTGCAAAATGCGGTCGGCATGAGCCTTGCAACTTTGCTTGGCCTTGACCCATTAATTGGTTTAATTGCAGGTTCAATTACCTTAACAGGTGGTCATGGTACAGCCGGAGCTTGGGGTGAAATTTTAGAAAGTCAGCATGGTATTCAGGGTGCTTTAGCACTGGGTATGGCGAGTGCGACTTTTGGATTGATTATTGGTGGTGTAATTGGTGGCCCATTAGCGAAATTGCTTATCAATCGTTACAACCTTGCACAACCGAAAACCAATGCTGAAATACAACAGCGTGATGGTCATGTTGAACACAATTCGGATGACCTCGCGCCGTTTGAAAACCCACATCAAGTTCGTTTAATTACAGCCGACAATGCAATTACTACGCTGGGTATGTTTGCAGCTTGTTTAGCATTTGCTGAATTTATGACTGGCTTTAGTAAGGGAACTTGGTTTGAGTTACCAACCTTTGTTTGGGCACTTGGTGGCGGTGTAATCTTAAGAAATATTTTAGAAAGCGTGTTGAAAATTGATATTTTTGACCGTGCGATTGATGTTTTTGGTAATGCGTCTTTGTCGCTTTATTTAGCAATGGCACTGCTTTCATTAAAGCTTTGGCAACTTGCAGATTTGGCTGGGCCTCTTGTGGTTATTTTAGGCGCTCAAACGATTACGATGGCGTTATATGCAGCATTTGTGACGTTCCGTGTAATGGGGAAAAACTATGATGCAGCGGTGTTGTCAGCAGGGCATTGTGGTTTTGGTATGGGCGCAACGCCAACAGCAGTAGCAAATATGCAAGCGATTACCAACATGTATGGTCCATCGCATAAGGCATTTTTAATTGTTCCGCTTTGTGGTGCGTTCTTTGTCGATTTAATTAATGCCACGGTTATTCAGCTCATGTTGAAATTCGTTGTTTAATCAAAAAAAGCCCGTAAGGGCTTTTTTTATGAGTGCTTAATTATGAACCTTAAAATAGAGATATATTTTGTTCATACAGATGCTCTAAATTTTCATTTTCGGACGATTTAACTCATTTTATTTTTAGGATACTTTTTCTCAAAACTAATAATCGCCCTTAAACCTAGTTTCACATAGAATAAATTGCAGATAAATAAAATGAGAAATGTATGAGCTCAGAAGCACATTCAATTAGCTTGGTTGCTCCCGTAGTTTTATTGGCAGCGGCTGTCATTGCAGTCCCTATTTTTAAACGTATTGGTTTAGGTTCAGTATTAGGTTATTTAATTGCGGGTCTGATTATTGGCCCATTCGGGTTTGCCTTTTTTCAAGATTCCACCGCAATTTTGCATATTGCCGAGTTAGGAATTGTGATGTACCTATTTGTGATTGGTTTGGAAATGCAACCATCACATTTATGGAGTCTTAGACGCGAAATTTTTGGCCTTGGTACGTTACAGATCATCATTTGTGCACTGGCTTTGACTGGCGTTGGGCTGTTATTTGGGTTTACGTGGCAAGTCGCTTTTATTGGTGCGGCAGGTTTCGTACTGACCTCGACTGCCATTGTGATGCAGTTATTGGGTGATCGGGGCGATTTAACCCAACCTCGTGGGCAAAAAATTGTAGCCATTTTACTTTTTGAAGATTTATTGATTGTGCCTTTGCTGGCTATTGTTGCTTTTATGGCACCGAATCATGTGGTCGAAAGCACATCTGTGCGCCTAGAAAATATAGGAATTGGCTTAGTCGCAATTGCAGGTCTGATTGCAGCAGGGTATTGGTTGCTGAACCCATTATTTAGGCTTTTGGCTGCCGCTAAAGCACGAGAAGTCATGACTGCAGCGGCATTATTGGTAGTGTTGGGTGCAGCGTTACTCATGCAAGTCAGCGGTTTGACCATGGCAATGGGTGCTTTCTTAGCAGGTGTGCTTTTATCTGAATCGACCTTTAGACATCAAATTGAAGCTGATATTGAACCATTTCGAGGAATCTTGTTAGGCCTGTTTTTCCTTGGCGTGGGCATGTCACTGGATTTATCAGTTGTCGCTCAGAATTGGCAACTGATTGTGAGTGGGGTAATTGCCCTGATGCTTGCCAAAGCGCTCATGATTTATATAGTCGCCCGAGTAACGAAAAGCTCTCATACTGAAGCGTTGGATCGCGCTTTACTTATGGCTCAGGGTGGAGAATTTGCTTTTGTGCTTTTCTCTGCCGCGCTAAGTGCACAAGTTATTGATAGTACGGTTAAATCTAATCTTACTGCTATTGTGGTACTTTCAATGGTGTTGACCCCAATTGTCGGTATTATTTTCAAACGTTTTACTCAAACTAAAGCGGATGTTTCATTAGAAAACGTCAATATTGCCGAGGGTTTAAGCGGTAGTGTTTTAATGATCGGTTTTGGACGTTTTGGACAGGTCACCAGTCAATTATTGTTGGCAAGAGGTGTCGATGTCACCATTATTGATAATAATACGGACATGATTCAAAACGCCGAAAAATTTGGTTTTAAAATTTATTATGGCGATGGCTGCCGTCTAGATATTCTACATGCTTCTGGTGCTGCAACAGCACAAGCGATTGTGGTGTGTGTGGACAGTAAAGAAACCACAAATAGAATTGTGGAACTCGTCACCCATGAATTTCCTTTAGCGAAACTATTAGTCCGTTCATATGATCGTGAGCACTCACTGCATTTAGTCAAACAAAAAGTGGACTTTATGATTCGTGAAACGTTTGAATCTGCAATTAAGTTTGGTGGCGTGATTTTGCAAGAACTGGGTGTAGATGAAGACGAAGTAGAAAGAATTACTGAGGAAATTCGAGATCTTGATAATGAGCGCTTTGAAACTGAAATCGCAGCAGATGATGTAAATGCGGGAGTGGGTATGCAATATACACATACGCATCCACGACCAACAGCACCATTGATTCGACCAAAACGGGAAGGACGGATTTTAAATAAAGAAGATAGCTCAGATAACGATTCTTGATGAGTATAAAGTTCAGTAAAAGCGCTCTTTAGAAGAACTTTTACTGAACAATAAACCTGATGCGCCTATCAATCAAACCATCTTAACTGAGTGAGATTAGATTTTTAGTCACATTATAAGCCCGACTACAAATGCTCTAAAGCTGTGCCTTTAACGGGGTTTCTACGCCAGTAATAAGGTTGCAAAAATCTAAGAAAAAGCTTCCACGGCGTGATCCAAGCGATGCGTCGGTTGGCTTTTTTATTTTGAATAATTTGTTTTGCTAAATACGCACAAACGACTTCAGGCGGATCAATCACAAAGAAAAATAACCGTTTCATCTTTTTCCAATTTTGGATGTTGCCATTGGTCCAAGACGAAACTAACAAATCGGTTGCAACCATGCCCGGGCTGAGTGTGCCGGTTAAAATAGCTGTCGATTTTGTCTCTTTATAAAGTGCTTTACTGAAATAACTTACGGCCCGTTTTGTGGTTGCATAAGGCGTCATGCCTGCACTCCATTCGCCGTTGCTTCCCCAACCTTCCATATTAAAGATTTGACCATAACCTTGTTTGAGCATGCCTTTTAACGCGACTTGCGAACCCAACATCGTGCCTAAAATATTAGTTGAAACAGCCGCGTTTAACTCTTCTGGCTGAAGGTCGATAAAGTCTTTGGTTGGGTGGCAGCTTCCTGCATTATTAATCCACACATCGACTTGTCCAAAGCGCTCAATTGCACCATCCCATAGGGTTTGCACATCAGACACTTGAGTCACATCGCAACACAGACCAATGAATTTTTCTTTATTGAAATGAGTTTCTAAATGAGAAAGAGCCTGCTTAAGATGCTCTGGGTTACGTCCAGCAATGACAACAGAACATCCAAGATCTAAAAAAGCATGGGCAAGGGCTAAACCAATACCTTTTGTACTGCCTGTAATGACCACACAGCAAACTTCAGTTTTGGGTAAACTCATTGCACTCTCTATATAAAATCTTTAAAAATAGTTACATGAATGGCTCTAAGTTAATTTAGCTCATTTAATAAGATGAGATAGACAACAGATAAACTTATCATCGAAAGATTCATCACGATAGGGTTGTAGGGCAAGATCAGGGTAGAGGGTATTAAAAAACCAATTAAAAGAAGCAGGCCAAGTAAACCCAAAATACTTAAATAATGAATATATTTATGTGCAGTAAAGAGAAAACATAAACCAAAAATCATTTCGGCAATACCACTTGCATGGCCTGCAAGTTTTGCATGTTCAAGTGATAGTCCTACCCATTGCCACACAAAAATTTCATCAGAATTAAGAAATAGGAATTTGGGAACGAGGCCTTGATAGATCCATAAAAAGGCCAGCACAAGGTTTATAAATTTGAAGATATTAATATTTTTCATGCAAATTACTTTAAGAGTTTAAAATTTTCTTTAGATCAAGCTTATTATATTAACTCATCAGATATAGTATTGAAGTAATTCACTATAGAACAATTTAGAATATTTAGAAAAATAGTAGGGCTGAAGTATTTATAATGTCTTATTCCAATTCTTATTCGAGTAGGGCGGGCAATTGGTTCTTTTGGAGTAGTATTCAATAGGTGAGTTCAGATGTTTTTTAATTGAAATGTCATAAAGAAAGGTTAATTTAAACCCATAAGAAAAATTGATGAAAATTGTTTCGAACAATAAAATCAAAAACAATTTTTAAAGACGTGGTCATGAGGTAATTAGAGCTAATTCGAAAGAGTTGGCTTTTTTGTTTTAGTGCATTTGCTTAGATCAAGATGTCCTTTATTAACATTCAATTGCAAATTATCAAGTTCTAATATGGAACTTCATTTTTTAAGTAGATAAAAATAAAGGATCTTAAAAATGCTAATCTCAAGCCATAGATTACCGAAGAGTCTTAAAGACAAAGCCAATCAAAAAGTTGCTAAACTTTCAGGGTCATTGTTAGGAGCTGTTACACCAGAGCGGCAATCGGTATTGCCAAAAGAGTTTGAACTTACTCCTCATACTCTTTATAAACGCTTTGGGAGCACACATTACGGGATCATGGTACCTGACTTACCTGAACCATTTCGATATTTATCTTGGGCTTCAGTTTTAGGTTATGTAGGATTTACGATTACAGATACCAACTATCAAATGTCTAAGGATGGAAAAGGGGATACAGCTTCGTTAGTGCATGGAACAGCCTTATCGACAACTTCTGAAGCTTACAGAATATATTCAATTAAAAATGATATTAAATTTAGCCAAAATCCTTTTGCGATTAATTTTGACAATCAAACTATCATGCATGAGCAAGGCGATGGATTCTTACTCATTACTAAAAGAGAAGATTTAGAGCTAGAACTTTATTTAAAGCCCACAAAAGCTATTTCATGGTTTGCCTATAGTGGCCTGTATAAGCACTTTAGTGTGCTCATGCAATATGAAGGTCATATCAAACAAAAGGGAAATAGTGAAACCGTTCAAGGACTTTGCACGTTGGAGTCTTGGAAAGCTGTAGCTACCTCAATGCTCAAAAACAAATGGTTAGTTGAGAATATTCAACTTCCTGTAAAAGTCTTTAGCTATCAAGTTATTAATATTGACCACGAACAGCAGTTATTGCTGGCTTTTATTTGCTATGAAGACCAACCCATTTTGACTTCTGTTTACTATCGTCATATTGATGGAACGTCAATTCAATATAATGGAGATATACTTTTTGAAGTAACGAGTCTTCAAGAAGAACCGCAGATTACTCCCGATAATTTTTCAATGAATGTACCAAATACTTTTCGCTGGGTTGCTTATCACAACAATCAAAAAGTTTTAGATATTTCAGCACATGTAGATACCCCGTATTGTTTCGGATTGGCAGCTGGTTTTGTTTCTTCATATGCATGGCAAGGTGAATTCTATGATCAGCCATTAGTGGGAAGGGGTTACTTAGAATATATCGACCGAAGGTAGAAACTTATTGCTTTTAACTTGCCAAATAAGCAAGGTAAGTTGATCAGGTTTATCAGTGGATGGGATTTATTGTCCAGAAACTCTAGACGAAGCTAATTTTGCTGTGCATTCTGTTTTCTGAATGTACAGCCTATTCAGACTTTAATTTTTTTCTATATTGATGAGGAGTTATACCTGAATATTTTTTAAAAGCCCTAACAAAGTTAGTAGACTCTTCATATCCGATCAAGTTTGCAATATCTTGAATATTATATTGTTCTTTTGCTAAAAGTTTTTTTGCTTCCTTGAAACGAATCTCATTAAGAAGTTGAAGAAAGCTAGTTCCTTGTGTCTGTAAATGGCGTTTAATCGTTCTTTCAGACATATTTAAACGTTTAGCAATCTCGGGAAGAGAAGGATAGTTTTTATTAAAATTATGTAAAAGTTCCATCTTTATCGAGTTTTGCAAATGATGTGTGGCATCTTTTACTATTAAACCTTTATCTTTTTCACAGTATTGAATAGCTTGTTGGAAGGCAACTAAATCACCTTGTGGATTGGACTGTTTTAAATATTTTAAAGGAAAAGCTATAGCATTCCGCTTACTATTAAAATGATATTTTATATTTTTATTTAAAATCTCTTCATAATCTGAAGATTCACACCAATCTAGAAAAATTTCACATTCCTCTAAATTTTCTTGAATAAGTAGTTCTAATAAATGAATTCCACCAAATAAAAGACTTTCAATTAAAAATGCTCTTAGTTGTTGAGACTGCTGTTCATCACCTAATTTTACTGGATGAACATCGTCTAGATAAATGTATACAAGTTTTTCGTCGAAAGTCCAATTAGGTATGAAACTTTGAATACGTGTACAGAAAAAATGTTGGCAAAGATTTAGAGCTGTTTCTACATCTACGCAACTCAAAAAAGCAAAACCTAATGAGCCATGGGCCGTTGGTCGTAAAGCTGATCCGTATTCTATTCCTAGACGGTTGTTACCAGTCAGCCGAAGTGCATTGGCTACTAATTTAGACCATTGATGTGCACTCATCTTTGCATCATATTGCTTGATGTCTAATAAGGATAGCCCTGTATTTTCTAGAAGAATCGCAGCACTAATATCATATTTTTCGCAAATCTCTAATAAAAGACGGGCATAAGAAATGGATATGGTCTCATGAAATAATCCAAAAGGATCTTGCATATATTTAGTCTTGGCCTAAATTGATCATTAATATGGCATATCTACACCTATTGTGTGAAGAGTTTTTTTAATAACTTATAAAATAATATTTGATCATTTTGAGTTCCCAGATGCTGGATAAATATTCTTATGCAATTGTTGAAAATCCAAGTGCAATGAAACAGTTTCCTTTCAATGTAGCCTCTAGATTTTTTAATAAAGATGCACCGAACGCTACAGAAGCACAGATAGCATCCTTTAATTGCTTTAGACAAATTGGTGATCCTATAGCAGATAATTTAGTTGAATGTATGCATAGAGTTGGATCTTCATCTAGGCATATGTTTAATCAAGCTCTTGAATATGGAATTGAGACGGTTGATAACCCACCTCAAGAACTCATAGATTTTTTTGCTGTAGTGGATGACTTCCCATATTGGGTAGATCATAAAAGGCTGGAGCGTGCTACTCGTTTTTATCAATTAATAGGTAAAGAAGCTTTTGCCATTTTTATTCCTGGTTTGGCTGTGAGTTATGTCGCTCCAGTTGCCAATCACGTTTTATTAAGATCGGGAGATCTTTATAAAAAAGCAGGAAAGCGTGCTGTAGAAACATTAAATTGGTTTAATGATGTCACTGCTCCGAATGGTATGTCTAGTCGTTTTAGTCCGGGATATAAGGCATGTATACGAATAAGAATGATCCATGCACATATGCGCAAAGCTATGAAATCCAAAAATGACTGGGATTTTGATCAGTGGGATGAACCTATTCATCAAGTTATTTACACTGCAACAATTTTACCATTCGCCTTACTTGCAACTTTGGGTGCAAATATTTTAGGAGTACTTTATGCGAAACAGGAGCGTGAAGATATTTTTCACCTGTGGCGTTTAATAGCACATGTTGTTGGGGTGCATCCTTCACTTGTTCCAACGAATGAACGAGATATTTGGCGTTTAACTTGGATCGAATTACATCAAGTTTTTATCCCTGATGAGACATCTGCCATGTTAGGAGGTGCTCTGTGGCAATCCTTAGATGAAATAATACGCATTGATCAAAATAAACTTATAGACCGTATTCAAAGAAAAATGACCCAAGATTATATTAGTACTCTTGCTCATTTAATGCTTGGTAAAGAGATCGCAAGCTCATTAACTTTCCCAAAAAAATCAATGACAGGCATCGCACTAGTCGGTGGTTCATTTGCTAAGAATTTTGTTGTCACTTCAGTTGCACGTGTTCTACCTAATGGTATTGATCGTTTAGGTAAATATAAAGCTAAACAACGCAATGAGTTCATGCAACAAATCATTAAAAATACTCAGGCTGATCTTAGTTATGAGAGGGGATAATGATTAAATAGTTGTATAAACCAAATTTAATAATAAATTTTAATTATTTATCCTTACTTTTTTAATGATCTAATTTAAAACAGATGTCATTTTGTGTGCTTGACTGTAATAGTGTTGAGCACTATCCTTTCCCTGCTGGCCTACATTGCCAGCCGGCTTTGACAGGCTGTTTTTCATCTAGGGCACCAAGAAAGTAATTTTTTGGTGACGAACTCGTTCGTCCTCCCTTCGTAGCGGTAGGACGGAGGTGGGACGCCTTGTGCGTGCCGGTTCCTAGATGACTGGTCTGTCAACCCACCTTCGTTCTGCCACCATAATTATTTGACAGTAATTCGGTAGAGCTTCTATTTCATCTAGGAGTCCGCCATGCGTACTATTTCTTCTTATTTTTTGGCCTTTGCCAAGCTCTCTCTATCCATACCGCTTAACTGGTCTGTAAAACGGTTTAAATATTTGTAGATTAAACTGTACTTCGTTACGACTAAAAACTCATAGCAACAATAAAGTCTGAGATTCGCTAGGGCATGGTTTTATGCTGCCTTGGCATGCCTGTTTTCTCGCCTAATATTTTGGTGAAGGTATTTCTATCTCATTTACTTACAACAAAAAAATATTTTAAGCGGTACATATGAAAAATTTAGAAGCTTCATCTAGAGCGACGCGAGCGCTTCACATAGCAGCAGATTTATTTAAACAATATGGCTTCAACAAGGTCGGGGTGGACCGAATCATGATTGAGACCAAAATTCCCAAAGCCACCTTTTACAACTACTTTCACTCAAAAGAAAGGCTGATTGAAATGTGTCTGGTCCTTCAAAAAGACCAGCTAAAAGAAAAAGTGAGAGCAGTGTGTGAATCTAGCCAATATTCAGATTTGTCTCTTAAGCTTAGACAAATCTATCTTTTACATGCTGACTTAAAAAGTGCTTATTATTTGTTGTTTAAAGCGATTTTTGAAATTGAAAAGCTTTATCCCAATGCTTATCAAAGTGCAGTGAGATATAGACAATGGCTTAAAAATGAAATTTTCAGCCTGCTAATAGAAACTAAGAAAACGGCTTTGTATGAGGAGTCTGATATTTTTGTATTTATGATTGATGGCGCCATTCTTCGGCTTTTAAGTTCAAGTAAAAATGAAGAGCCTGAGAGGTTACTGGATTACTTTTTAAATATGGTTTATTAAGTTGAACTTATTAAATTGAAATAGAAAATTAAAGAACGGAAAGGAAAAAGTGAGGCTGTTAGAGCCTCACTTTATATAGGTACTTATTTTCCTTTTTTGGTTTTTAAATATTCTGCATAAGCTTCATCTGCAAAGCGTCTTAGAGAATCACCAATTGCAGCATATTGGTATTCATTTAGGTTAGCTAAAGATGCACGAGCAGAAGGATGCTGCACACCGAAGCCAGAACCCGGTAATAAAACCACACCTGTTTCATCAGCTACTCTAAATAAAAGTTCTGTCGGATTTTTATTTTTCATGACCCAGTCGGCAAACTCATCTCCATAAAGAGTACGTGATGTGTTTTCAAGGTTGACTAGGGTGTAGTAGTCCACAGCATTTGGATCTGTTGGAACCTCGACACCAAGCTGTCTATAAAGTGCTGCATCGCGTTCACGCACAACAGACTTAACCGCTTTTTTGTAGCTTTGGCGTGAGTCCATTAAATTAAACAAGGCAAATAAAACCATTTGAACTTGTTGTGGTGTAGATAGACCCGCAGTGTGGTTTAAAGCAACATTACGGCTGTCTGCAACTAAGCGGTCAATAAACTTAATGCTTGCAGGGTCGGTAGTTAAAGATGAGTAGCGCTCTTCAAGCTCTTTCTTCTCTTTCTTTGATAAGTTCGCAATTTGTTTATCAAGCACATTGTTATTTGAAAGTGCAATGACACCGAGTCGCCAACCAGTCGCACCGAAGTATTTAGAGAATGAGTAAACCAAAATTGTATTGTCAGGACAGATTGCAAAAAGCGATTTGAAGTTATCTGCAAACGTACCGTAAACGTCATCGGTCAAAATAATTAGATCAGGGCGTTTTTTAACGATATCTGCCAGAATCGCAAGCCCTTCATCACTCATTTTTACAGATGGGGGGTTACTTGGGTTGACTAAAAAGAACGCTTTAATAGATGGATCTTCTAACTTTCTAAGCTCCGATTCTGGATATTGCCAACCGAGATTAGGGTCTGCCTCAATGAGTACCTCTTCAAGCTGATAGTCGTTGAGTTTTGGAATTTCCAGATATGGCGTGAAAATTGGGCTACCAATAGCAATACGGTCGCCGTTTTTAATAATTTTATTTTCTTTTAATGAGTTAAAAATGTAGGCCATCGCGGCTGTTCCACCTTCAACAGCGAACAAATCTAAGTCTCTTTTTTGCATGCCTTGTACGCCCATTTCTTTTAAGACGTACTCTTTAATAATCGTTTCACTGACTCTAAGCATTCGGTCTGGCACAGGGTAGTTACAGCCTAAAATCCCTTCAACCATTTCAAGTAAAAAAAGATCTGGGTCGAGACCTAACTGGTCACGTACATAAGACACGGCTTTACCTAAAAAGACCACACCAGGTTTGTCGCGGTTTTCCAAAATGAAGTTATCAAAACGTGACTGGAGTCCAACAGGGCGCGGGAAACCACCTAGACCTTCTGGCATATATGAAAATGAAAATTCGGATTCGGTCGCTGAAAATAGACCCAGTTGGAAGAATGCGCGACGTGGGATAGTCGCCAGAAAGTTCGGATTACCACGCCCAGCATTTAACATCATTCGGTCAGTTCTGCTTTGAGCTAATTCTATTAAATTATCTTTAAGCTCAAATGGGCTGAGTTTTGCATATTTAGAATAATCGACTTTCCCCATGGGACGTCTCCTTAA
The DNA here is from genome assembly GCF_016106645.1 of Acinetobacter sp. ACIN00229. Lineage (NCBI taxonomy): Bacteria > Pseudomonadati > Pseudomonadota > Gammaproteobacteria > Moraxellales > Moraxellaceae > Acinetobacter > Acinetobacter sp. ACIN00229. The sequence goes on along the minus strand of NZ_JADWOM010000002.1, from coordinate 2,068 downwards.
TTATAGTGAGATGAATAAAATTTCTAATTCAATGTACAAAGTTAGGCTAAGCCTACGATTAGTGGTCCGAGTAAGGTCAAAAACACATTTGCTAGGGCATAGGTAATTGCAAATGGAACGGTCGGAATTGAGTTTCCTGCTTTATCTAAGATTGCCCCAAATGCAGGGTTTGCACTGCGTGAACCCGATAGTGCACCTGCCATCACTGCAACGTTGTTATAACGCAGAACATAACGAGCAAAGAGCATGGAAAGCAGTAGAGGCACCAGTGTTACGACAACCCCGATCATAAAGAGTGAAAGGCCACTTTCTTTAATGGTTTGAATGGCTTGTAAACCTGATTGTAAGCCGACGGCAGCAACGAATCCTGCCAGACCCAAATCTTTAAGAAGCTGCGAAGCTGCTAGAGGCATATTGCCATGCACCTGGTTTCTGCTTCGAATCCAACCGAAGAGCAGACCTGATAGTAATGCTCCGCCACCAGCGCCAAGAGTTAAGGGCACATCACCTAAACGAATCACGAACAGGCCAATCACTAAACCGACCACAAGGCCTGCACCATGGAAAATCCAGTCTGTTTTTAAGCTTTCAGGTAAGGCTTTACCAGCTTCTTTCACTAAACGATCGAGGTCGCTTTTTGTACCGTAGACGGTGACTACATCACCTTGGCGTAAAACAGTGTCGTCACTTAAAGGTTGTGGCTCATCGTTATGCTTAATCGCAAGTACATAAATACCGTGCTTTAAATACGCAGGCGTATTGGCCTTAATATCTCCTAAGGTACGGTTAATGTATTTAGAATTTCTTAGGATGACATCGCTGGTATCCATAATCATTTCCATACCTTGCGATGACTGTAATTCGCTACCGATTTGCTCGGCAACTGAAACTACATTGGCACGACGACCAACCAGCAAGACGACATCATCAGTTTGTAAGGTCAGTTCGGGAGCAACATCAATAAATTGATCTTTACGTTTTAACCGTTCAATCGTAATACTCTGTTCTTTTGCTTCAATCTCCGCAATAGTGTGTCCATTGGCTTGCTTAACTTTATAAATACGACCAACAATTTCCGGCATTGCCAGTTCTTGACCTGGGGCTAATTCGAAAGCACCTTTGAGTCGTTCACTTTGAGCTTTTAATGCATCATCGTGAATTTCTTTACCCATAAATTTAGGCAAGATGTTCACACAGACAATAATCGCTCCCAATGATCCAAAAATGTAAGTCACGGCGTATCCAATCGCGACATTGGCTTGAAGCCTTTGAATTTCTGCGAGTGGAAGATCGAGTCTAGAAATGGCATCTCCGGCAGTCCCAATAATGGCTGATTGAGTCATGCCACCCGCAGCGAGACCCGCAGCCAAGCCTTTATCAAGATGAAAAATTTTAGCCATGACTAAAACAGTGACTAAACCACAAACCGCCATGAACACTGCTAAAAGAATTTCTTTTATAGACTGTGGACCCAGTGATTTAAAAAACTGAGGGCCACTTTCAAAACCTACTGCATAAATGAAGAGGGCAAACAAAATTGCTTTAACACCGTTATCGACAGGTACGCCAATAAGGCTTAAAACAACTGCGACGAGTAAGGAGCCTGCGACTCCACCAAATTGAAATTTTCCAAATTGGAATTGTCCAATCCAGAAGCCGATTGCGAGTGATAAGAACAATAATATTTCGGGGCTGTGCTTTAAGACACTTTGTAACCATTCAATCATTTTGATCTCACTTTTATTATTAGATCTATCTTTAATATATGAAATTATTTATTTTTCCTTTTTTAAAATACAGTATGAAAATTGCTTAAGCAAACCTTCAAATCTGGTGAATTTCTTAAGTTTAATTGTATAAATAATATATTTAAAATGCTTGTGATCCAGATATATCGGTAATTCTGAGTGATTAAATCAACTTTAGTCTTTAACTTGGAGTAAAATTTAATTACAATAATATAAAGAATGTTTCATAATGTAAAAGAGCACACATACTAATTTTTGATTTAAAATTTTTATTAAAGTATTGATTTTTATAATTAATTATTTTTTTATTGTTATTGGGG